>MHFC01000116.1 GCA_001804025.1 Omnitrophica bacterium GWA2_52_8
ATGGATATAGGCATCCAGGAAACGCGCCACTTTGAGCTCGCCCTTCCGGCGGGAAGTGTTTTTCAGTTTGAAGCGGGACAATTCCTGAACATCATGGTCCCGGCCGCGGGCGCTAACCCGGCCTTCAAGCGGCCCTATTCGATTGCCTCTCCGCCTCATTGGGCCAACCGCATCGACTTGTGCTGGAAGCGCATTCATGGCGGCAAGGCCACGGAATATCTGTGGGGCCTCAAGCAGGGTGACACGATCAAGGTTCAGGGCCCCCTTGGCCGCTTCGTGCTGAAACGGCCGCTGCCCAAGCGCATTATCTTCGTTTCCACCGGTACCGGAATCGCCCCCTTCCGCTCGATCATCGCCTGGCTGCTCGAGCAGGAAAAGCCTGCCATTGAAATCCACAATCTCTTCGGGAACCGCTACGACGAGGACATTTTATATCTCGAGGAATTTGAGTCCTGGGCCAAAAAGAACCCGAACTTTCACAATATTTTCACGGTTTCCCGCCCAAAAAAGTGGACGGGCGAAAAAGAATATGTCCAAAACCTGATCAAGAAATACTTTCCTCAGCCCGACAGCACGCACATCTATATTTGCGGCCTTACGAAAATGATCGAAGAAGTCGTCCAAACTGCGACGGCCCTCGGCTACGCCAAAGACCAGATCTTCTACGAAAAATACGACTAACCCGCATTTCTCATCACCAATGAGAAATGCCCTCGCGGAGGCTGTGGTGCAAATGGGCTTTTTCATTTGTACCACAGGGGTTGTCTTTTGCGCCCTGTTAAAACGCGGGCGCAAAACTTTGGATGCAACCCTATGCGTCCAAAGCGGTTTTCTTATCGATTCACCTAATCGATGAGAAAACCGGACTAATGCCCCTTGACGCTTGAAATCGGGCGTTGCCATTTCAAGCGGGCATAGTCCCCTCTTCCCAGACATCATCGTAGTCGGTCATCTAAGTAATCGTTCAAAAGTCTTTTGATATTTGTGAGTTGTTATTTCCCTCTCCCGCCGGGAGAGGGTTAGGGTGAGGGGAAGCAACCTCATGTTAATTAAAAAAAATATTCCACCCCTCATCCTCACCTTTTTGCATCCCGTCCGCCAAACAGCGTTGGCGGATCCGTCCTTCGGCGGACAGGGAGAAGGGAATGGTTAGTGGGCTAAACTCTTTTTCCTCTCCGCTCCGCCGAAGGACGCCTGCCCGCAGCAGGCAGGGGAATCTCCGCGCGAGGCGGATCAGCCTCAGGCTGAGGCGGGCAGGCACAATTTCGTGGATCCCCGGCACAAGCATTCGGGGATAACGAGGGCTTCATGGGCCCTCGTACTTCCCCGTGCTGGTTTAATGAAAAACCAGCCGGGGACAAAACATTAAAAGACTTATGCATTGTTACTTAGTCCGACACGCTGAGTACTGGCGCATAAGCGCCGGTAAAATCAAATGTCAGCCAGTACTAAATAACTGAGCTTTTACAAAATGGCCGGCGCCCATAGGGGACACTCAGTGAAATATTGAGTGTCCCCTATGGAAGCACGCCGCCGGCTGGCCATTTTGCAAAGGTCCTGAAATTAGGAGAATAGGGTTTGATCTATTACCCTCTCCCTTCGGGAATTAGCGTTGCATAAAACAAGAGTATTTTTAACACCCCCTCATCCTGGCCTTCTCCTATCCATTGGGAGAAGGAACTTCAAAACTCTTTCTCCAATACCCCCTCTCCCGCCGGGAGAGGGTTAGGGTGAGGGGCATTGATTTCATCTTTGTCATCCCCGAATGTCTGGCTCCAAGCTAACCGGCTTTGCCGGCAGTTTTATTTAACAAAATAGTTCACTTCAACCAGGCTTTTGATCTCCTTGTCGATGCTCGTCGTATCATTCATGCCGTAGTCCGAAACATCATTGGAGTTGAGCGGCGTAATCTGAAAAACCCCCACCCGCATGTCCGAGACATTTCCCAGCCGGAATCGTCCGTTTTTTGACAGCACCTCGGCGCGTTCCTTGGCATTGGAGGCGGCCTTCCCGATCATTTCGATCTTCAATTCTTCGAGCTTTGTGTAAAGGAACTCGGGACTGACCACCCGCAATTCGATCCCTTTCCCCAGCAAGTCCCCGGCCTCCGTTGCAATCTGCTGCACCCGGAGGACGTCTGGCGACCGAACCTTAAACGATTGGCTCACCACAAAATGGTCGAGTTCCGGCGTATCATACCCTTTCTCATTGACCTTGTAACGCTCCTGTACCGACACCGGTTCAAGCCGGATGTCCGCTTCCGGAAAATGAAACCCGTCAATGAACTGACGGACAATTTCCCGGTCGAAGGCCAGTTTGTCATAGGCCAGCTTCAGGTCCGCATTTTTAGCCATAATCACCGTTTCAAAGGTTCCGAGATCGGCCTTGATCCCCTTTTTCGCATAACCCGTTACATTCACAAACCCGTTTTTCTTGATCGAAAGCGCGGTGTCCGAACCCACCCTGGCAATCCAGATCAGGGTGGCGCATACGGCGACCGTCACGGCAAATACAGTCATGATTTTTTTCATCGGGAAGACTCCTTTCTTGAGACGAAACGCCTCCGTAAAGAGACCCCGGGCATACGCGCAGACGCCCCGGAAAAAGCGGCATTCCGGAATGCGCCGGGACCGTTATAGATCAGATTGTTTTGGAATTTGCCAGCAGAACCGTCAAAAAATTCGGGCGAGTGGAGCTGAGCAGAAAAATTTTCGGCATCGCACCGGAAGAACTGAAGCCATGATTTAAATATTTTGTGAAAAAATGCGGACGAAAAAAAGCGGGCCGGCGGGCAAAAAAAAAGAGCCCGCGAAAACACGGGCTCTTTTTGACTTGCTAAACTTCAGGTTTACAGCTTAACGACGTTAGAAGCCTGGTCGCCTTTGGGGCCTTTGGTCACATCAAACTGGACCTTGTCGCCTTCATTCAGCGACTTATAGCCTTCACCCTGAATCGCGGTATGATGGACGAAGACATCATTGCCGCCGTCACGGGCGATAAAACCAAAACCTTTAGCGTTGTTAAACCACTTCACTGTTCCTTGTGTTGCCATATTCATTTTCTCCTTTGAATTGAATAGTAAATAATGGCGGGTCCTTCTCACAGTTTTAAAGGCGTCCGGCGCTTTCATACGCACAAAACAACCCTAAAACAAAAAATTCGCAAGGCGGATATCCAACCTTGCGATTTGAATCACTCCTCCATCTACTTACAAATTACTTAACTGATGGAAGTATGCCCGTAAATTATACGTTTGTCAAATACTAATTTACCTTTATTTATGCCCCCTGAAAGGCCCTTAAACCGGCCGCTCTAAGCCTACTTATTGCGCCAGATAATGCGCCCGCGGGCCAAATCATAGGGAGAAAGCTCAATTAAGACGGTGTCCCCGGCCAGAATACGGATATGGCGGAATTTGAGCTTGCCCGCCGCGTAGGCCAGCACTTTATGGCCGTTTTCGAGATCTACACGGTACTGGGAGTTCGGCAAAACATCCGTCACGACGCCTGAAACTTCGATGGCGTCCTTACCGGCCATTACATGACCTCAAGGACCTTAACATCCACATTCACGGTCTTGCCCGCTAAAGGATGATTAAAGTCGAGCGTCACCTTGTCCCCGTCAATACCCGTCACCTGGGCATAAACAGGTTTCCCGTCCGGAGAAGCGGCCGTCAAAATCGCACCGACTGCCAAATCGCCGGGAGGCAGTTTGGCGCGGTCCATCACCTGGATAGCCTGAGGATTGCGTTCCCCAAAGGCCTCGCCGGGACCGAGGGTAAAGGTCTTTTCATCGCCGGCCTTCATGCCTTCGACATTTTTCTGAAAGGCAGGCAGCATGCGTTCGTTGCCGAAATCAAATTCGATGGGGGTTTTCCCCTGGGTCGTGTCGAGAATTTCCTCGCCTGATTTGATGGTGTAATCCAGCTTCACCTTGCGTCCGGCGCCGAATACAAGCGCGTCCACGGCAAAAGACAATTGAGGCAGGGCCGATACGGCGGCAATTAAGGACAGGCACACAATAATGTTTTTATGCATAAAGACTCCTGGTGTCAGTGTTTTGATCTTAGATGATAGACTAAGAAAGATGAGAGGCCCGGCAAGCGGCAAGCAGAGTTCTTATCTAAGGGTCTAGCGATCCAGCGATCTCAAGCTATATTTGGTTGAGGGCGTAGTCTGCCTGACAAAAACCGCCTTGTCAAAGGCTATTCAATTCCCGGGCACCTACCACGTCATACTGTTCTTGCCTCTTGTCATCCGAATGGTTTTATCGGAGATCTTCGAAATTGTGGCTGCCCGCCTCAGCCTGAGGCTGATCCCTGCCTGCAGCAGGCAGGCGCCTTTGGCGGAAAATACATGCGGGAATGGCGAGGGCTTCATTAGCCCTCGCACTTTCCCGTGCCGGTTTAATGAAAAACCGGCCGGGAATGTCCGAAAAACAACGGCATCAAATGGTAGGCACCCTCAATTCCCTTTACTCATAAACGCGGTCGGGCAGTTCATTTCGGTCCGATGGGTCCCGGGGAAAATAGTGCGCCAGTTTTTCTCCCGCTTCCAGGATACCTGCGACAAGCCCGCCGGCAAAATTTCCGGCGCCAAATTCCGCCTGCATCTTGGCCGCCGTACTCTTCCAAAAACCTTCCCCCGCCGCCTTATAGATCCCGGTGTCCCCGAGAATGGCAAACTCATGCGTTTTCAGCGAAAGGTAAATCAGGACCCCGTTGCGCTTTTGGGTCCGGGACATGCCCAGCTTCTCAAATGTTTTGCGGGCCGCCGGCATCAAATTACCGCGCGCCTTGCGCTCCAGATAGATGCAAATCTCGCCCGACGTTTGGGCCTCGGCCTGGCGGATAGCCTCCGCGACTACGGCCTTTTCGTCTTTTGATAAAAAAGATTTTGGATTTTCTTTTCTCTCTACCATCGTCCGCTCGCGCCCCCTCCGCCGAACCCCCCGCCTCCGCCCGAAAATCCTCCGCCTCCAAAACCCCCGCCGCCCCAGCGCCGGCTATAGCCGCGTCCGTATCCTCCGCTGCCGATCCATGTCCCGCTGCGGTTCTGGTACCAAATACCGGCAATCGGCAGCGGCAGGATGCCGAAAAAAAAGGCGAAGAACGCGGCCGGCATGACTCCGGAGATAAAACCATAGAGCAGCCCGAAAATTCCGAGAACAAAGAAAACGGCCAGCAGCTTCAGCGGAACAACCGCCGCCAGGATAAATGAGAGGACAAGCACCTGCGGCCCAAAAAGATCGGCTGCCGTATCTTTCACGGGCTCCGGCTGGTATTCATGACGCGTTGCCGCAATGATCGCATCCACTCCGGCCTGCACCCCAAGGTCAAAACTGCCTGCTCGGAAACCGGGGATAATTTCATTTTCAATAATTGTCTTGGCCAGCGCGTCCGGCAGCGCGCCTTCGAGGCCGTAGCCGACTTCGATCCGCACCGCGCGGTCCTCTTTAAAAATCACGAGCAGGACACCGTTATCTTTTGCTTTTTGCCCAGCCTTCCAGGCTTCGGCCAAACGCAGGGTCACATCTTCGAGGACTTCGCCGTCCAGACTCTTAAAAACGGCCACCACAAGCTGATTGCTCGTCTCGGCTTCAAACCGGTGCAATTGGCTTTTGAGGGATGCTTTTACAGGAGCGGACAAAAGCCCCGCTTCGTCATAAACATAGCCGTCGGGGCGCGCGGGCACAGAAAACGCGAGGGCCGGCGTCATAAAAACAGCCGGGCCGAGAATTCCTGCGGCGGCAAAAACAACCGTGAGGAGAACTTTAGAAAACAACTTTGGGAGCGACTTTGGCCCCTTCATCGGCGGCAAAGTAGGCCTTTTTCTGAAATCCCATCAGGGACCCTACGATATTATTAGGAAAAAACCGCACGCGCGTATTGAAATCGCGGGCCGTTTCGTTAAAGCGCCGGCGCTCGACCGTGATACGGTTTTCCGTGCCTTCAAGCTGCGACTGCAGCGCAAGAAAGCTCTGGTTGGCCTTCAGATCCGGATAGCGCTCGACGACTACAAGCAGGCGGCTCAAAGCCCCCGAGAGGACGTCCTGCGCCTGCTGGAATTTCGCAAGCGACTGGGCATCGCCGGGCGCCTGCGGCTGGACTTTGATTTCTGAAATTTTTGAGCGCGCTTCGATGACAGACTTGAAGGTTTCCTCTTCATGCGCAGCGTAACCTTTCACAGTTTTCACCAGATTGGGAATCAAGTCAAGGCGGCGCTGATAAACATTTTCCACCTGCGCCCAGGACTCGGACACCTTTTCATCAAGCCGAACAAGCCCGTTATAAGAATTCCAGAACATCAATGCGGCGAGGACGAGAATCCCCAAAACAATAAGAAAAGGGACGGGTAATTTAAACTTGCGTGCCATAGCGGCTCCTTTGCTGCTTGGGCGGTGCCGAACAATTTCCAGCACAGCCGGATTGTCGATTTGCTAAACCTGTGAAAAATTCTTGACGCTTTACATAACAGGTTCTGTTGATTTTTCAAAACCATCTCCTCTCCCATTTTCCGCCAGCGGCGGATCCGTCCTCCGGCGGACGGGGAGAGGATTGAAGGTGAGGGGAAATTAAAAACTTTTTCCCTCACCCCACCCCTCTCCCAACGGGAGAGGGAGAAATACAAGTCAAATGTCAACAGACCCTAATACCGGTGCGCATGCTCGGCGGCCGCTGTGACAGCGGACTTTCCCAAATCCTTAAGCCTTACATTTTCTTCGAGCCCGGCGAGCGTCTTGCGGAAAACCTCGAGAGAACTGCGCAAAGCCTCAAGCTCCGGCGATGGGGCAACCGGGATGCAGTCCGTGCCGCGCCCTTCCATTTTTTCCAGCACAAACTGCACCGTCAGCTCATCCAGATCACGGGCCGGCTGATACAGCCGCTCGCGTTCGCTCTCCCCCTGCGTCACCGTCAGGATCCCGGACTGGTCCAATTGATGCAGGAGGTCGCGCGCAAGCCGGACGGGCATTTCGAGTTCCTGCGCAATGTCCGCCGCCGAAAGCGGCGCAAGCCCATGAGCAAACCGGTCCACGCACAGCTGCGCGATCCTGAGCGCGAGAAGTTTGCGCACCGATTGACTTGCCTGCATGCAGTCGGGTTCAAATTCAAAAGTCTGGTCATTTTGATGTGCAAAGGCGAGCTCGGCACCGTAAAGCACGATCAGCCAGCTGATCTGCAGCCACATGAGAAACAGCGGCAGCGCCGCAAAACTGCCGTAAATGGCGCCCGCATTCGCAGCGCCGATCTGAAAATGAATATAGACCCATTGTGTCATTTGATAAACCGTGCCCGCCACCACCCCGCCGATCAGCGCGGACTTGAATTGGATCTGGGTATTCGGAAGAAACATATAAAGGTAGGTGAGCAGCCCCCAAAATACGGCGTACGGCAGGATCTTAAGTGCCGGCAGAATTGCGGAGCCAAACATGCGGACCAACGCAACCTGTTCGGTGATCGAACGTACCTGGCTGGTGATAAAAACCGTGGCACTGCTCGCCACGATAAAAAAAATGGGCGCAATCATCATCAGCGCCAGATAGTCCGTAAATTTCCGGCTCAGGGAACGCTGCTTTTTCACACCCCAGATATCGTTGAACGACGTCTCGATATTGCTGAGCACCTTGATCACGGTCCAAAATAAAAACAGGATACCGATGCCGGCGATCCATCCGCCCTTGACGTCCTGCAGCAGGTTTTCGGAAAACGTAATGACGCGCGTCATCACCTCTTCCTGGCCTTCCATGTTTTCCAGCAAGCGCTCCTTGAGCAGCCGGTCGAGCCCGAAGCCCTTCGCGAGCCCAAACGCCATAGCAAACACCGGGACGATGGAAAGAAGGGAGTAAAACGTAAGCGCCGAAGCCCGCAGCGAGCACTTGTCGCTTGAAAATTCACGCAGCGACAGGATAAAAATCCTCAGCGCGTGGATCAGGCGCCCCTTAAAACCGCGCAGTTTGCGGGCCGGAAGGCGCCAAATTTCGACATCGAGAAAGTTTACAAATTGCTGGAACATGGCGGGCATTATAGCACAGAAAGCCGGTGATGGGCTGCCCTCAGCCAGGCCGCCGCTTTTTCATAACCGGGTAAAAGGTCTTCCACCCGGCGCCAAAACCGCGGGGAATGGTTCTTGACCTCAAGGTGCGCAAGCTCATGCGCCAGAACATAATCGATGACTTCCGGAGGCGCCATCATCAGCCGCCAGTTCAGCCTGAGAGAACCGCCGGGACTGCAGGAACCCCAGCGTGTGCGCGCACTCGAAAGCGTGAGACGGGTGTAGCGAAGCCCCGCGGCTCCGGCCAACTCCGCCGCGCGCGCGGACATATAGGCACGCGCCTGTTCGCGGTACCAGGCGATAAAAGCGCGCCGTCCCCCGGATGTCCCGACGGCGGACAAATAAAACCGGTCGCGCAATTCAAGCGGCCGGTCCTGCGCGGCGTCTACGACTTGCAGCGCATATTCGCGCCCCAGATAAAGAAACCGTTCCCCCGTCACAAAAGCCTTGGGCCGCGCTTCCGCGCATTTTTGCCGCATGAGCTTCTGCTTCGCGCAGATCCACCCCCTTTTCTTCTCCAGAAAACGGCGGATGTCCTCTTCGCGCATACGCTTCGGCGCGCGCACAACCAGCCGGGCCTCGGGCGTAATTTCAAGCGAAAGGCTCCGGCGCGAAGACCGCACCATTTGATCGATTTTAATTTCTGTCATAAGATTCGATAATAAATCGCCAATGGCCGATAATAAAAGGAAAT
>MHFC01000117.1:0-3561 GCA_001804025.1 Omnitrophica bacterium GWA2_52_8
CTTAGTCCAACAACCGGTTTGCCGTCCTGCTTTACCGGATTTCCCACAGCTTATACCGCCGGGGTATTCCCGTTTTGCCTTTTTTGTTTCAGCGGCTTAATGCCGTTCTCCACGGCATCGAGATTCATTACCGCGCGGAAATCGGCGATGATTTTGCCGTTCTGCATTCCCAAGGGATTGTGATCGGGGAGCGCGTCAAAATCGGCGATCATTGCGCCGTTTATTCCTCCGCCGTCCTGGGTGTGCGGCACCGCGGAGTGAACCTTCACCCGGTCATCGGCAATCATGTTTTGATCGGGTCCGGTGCCAAGATTTTGGGGGATGTCACGGTCGGCGACCATGTTTTTATCGGAGCTAATGCAGTTGTTTTAAGCGATGTTCCGCCGCATTGTACCGTTGCCGGAATTCCGGCGCGGGTCGTCAAAAGCAGCCCTCAAAGCGTATGAAAAATCAGATCCTGATCACGTTCGAATCCCTCCGCTGGGATGTTTTTCAAAGCGCGGAAATGCCCTATTTGAAAAGTCTGGGAACCTGGCATAAGGCGTATACTCCGGGCACCTATACGTTTCCCGCGCACATGTCTTTTTTTATGGGCAAACTGCCGCAGACTTTGGATGGATCGGACGATTATGATCCCGCGCCGCTGCGTTTTCAGGCACCCGGAAGACCCGTGCGGGCGAGGGCGTTCTGGCAGCTGACGAGTCCCGAGACGGTCCGGCCCGCGCGTTATCGGGCGGACGGGGAAAATATCATCCGCGGTTTCGAAAAAAAAGGCTACGAAACTATCGGTACAGGCGCTGTCAGCTGGTTTAATTCCAAGATGCCCGCCGGAAAATATCTGACGGAGCCCTTCCGGCAATTCAAGTTTTTTGACGGACCTGATTTC
Source organism: Omnitrophica bacterium GWA2_52_8 (assembly GCA_001804025.1). Lineage (GTDB taxonomy): Bacteria > Omnitrophota > Omnitrophia > Omnitrophales > Aquincolibacteriaceae > GWA2-52-8. The sequence continues at coordinate 887 of MHFC01000117.1, forward strand.
AGTTTTCACCGATCGGCCGGCAAGCAGGTTGCCTGGCTTTCGGACTGTTTAAAACGGCTCCGCGATAAACCTTATTTTCTTTTTGCCAACTTTGGCGAGACGCATCATCCCTTTAAGTTCGGCGGCTGCGATTGGGAGCAAGACGCGACTGATCCTTATGGAGATTCCAAGCAATGTTTCGAACGCCAGCGGCGTTGCGCGGAGCATCTGGACGTAAAAATTATGGAGCTCTTGAAACCCTTGTCGAATTTTGATCTTGTGATTTGTTCCGACCACGGTGAGGCGATGGGAGAAGAGGGGCTCTGGGGGCACGGGTTTTGTCACCCGGCAGTGATGCAGGTGCCGCTATTGATACGGGAGTCGGTTCCTGATGAAGCCTAGAGTCGTAGCCTTTGTGCCGCTTAAACGCGACAGCGAGCGTGTTCGGGGGAAAAACCTGTGTTTGCTCGGCGGCCGCCCTCTTTATGAGTACATTTTTCAAACGCTAGCCCGAGTTCCGGAAATTGACGGAATCTTTGCCTTTGCGAGCGACCCTGTTTTCAAAAAACATCTCCCCTCAAAAGTAAAATTTTTAACGAGAAGCCGCGCGCTCGACAGCCCGAGCATTAAAGGCCTCCATATTTATAGGGAGTTCTGTGCCGCCGTTTCCGCGGATTTCTACATTTTGGCGCATGCGACGTCACCGTTTCTAGATCCCGGGAGTATCCGCACGAGTCTCAGGAAAGTTCTCAGCGGCCGGTATGACTCCGCACTTTCGGTGAGGCCGGTCCGGACTTTTGCCTGGTTCCAAAACCGGCCGCTCAATTATTCGCCTTCGGACATTCTGCGGACGCAGCAGCTGCAACCGGTTGTTTTGGAAACAAACGGTTTTTTCATCTTCAAACGCGGGCTTATGGCAAAAGGCAGGCGGGTGGGCAGCCGCCCTTATTTTCATGCCTTGAGCGCACTTGAAGCGCTGGATGTCGACACGCCGGAGGACTTTAAAATAGCCCGGTGCCTTCTACCTCTTTACAAAAGCGGTAAGACGCATGCATAGCAGGACGCCGCTCCTGAAAAAAGACCTGCGTGAAATAAAAAACCTTCCGGACAAGGTTTCGCGGCTCCGGAATTTTTATTCGGCAGAAACGGCGTTTATTTTTACGTGCGGCCCTTCATTAGAGTGGGCCGATCCTGTATGGGTGAACTCCCGGTTGAGCGGCCGTCTGGTTTTTTGCGTCAAACAGGCGTATGAACTTTTCGGCAGCGCGGCGGACTTTCATTGTTTCAACGCTTTCAATCATCAAAAATATAATTACCAAAAAAACAAAAACTGTATTCTTGCCCGTACACGCTTTGAGGATAACCCTCCGGTCTGGGGCCCGCGGCCCGATCTGGATTTTCGTCTTACACCCGTAGATGCCGCGGCCCGGACAAAATCATCATGGCTTGCCGTTTGGGGCGATTTTGAAAACTATCTGCTGGAAAAGACCGTTGACCGTCCCTGGGGGCCCGGAATTATGTATGAAACGGTAATTTATCTGGCAGTTCACTTGGGAGTCCGGCGCTGTGTTGTGGCGGGGTGGGACCTTGTTTCTCCCGGGGCGGTGCAATACCGTCATTTTTATGATCCACAGCCGCAGAGGCGCTCATTTTGGGACAGGGCGTGGAGTCGGGCGGCGCCGTGGTGCCGTCACTATTTGGGCCTTCGATATAATGCAACGGGTGCGGTGGATGTCCATGAATTTGAAGTTCTGGCTCAATCCTCGCGGGGGTTTTATGAGTGGCTCAAAGCGAAAGGAGTCGAATTAGCTGTTATTTCAGATCAAAGCTATTTGCATGAATCCATCCCCAAGATATCATGGCAGAAAGCATTGGCATGACACAACGGCCGTGCTGAAACAGTAATAACCCAACAATTCTGTATGTTTTCCCACGGTTATGGTTTGAGATGCCGATTGATTTTCCCGCGGGAGGTTCTATAATCACGTCGACCAGTCAACTTTATGAACGTATAAAGAGGTGATCACCATGAAGAAAACAGTTGCGGTTTTGATGATTGCATTATGCGCAGTAGGGATGCTGCCGGCTGCGGGTTTTGCGGAGAACACAGCCACACACGGTGAAATAACGGGGAAGTCAGTGATATCGGGGCTTACATCACTGCTGATTTGGCCCGGCATCGGTCAGTATCTGAATGACAACGAAACGAAAAAGAACTGGACGCACGCCATTCTGGGTCTGACCCAAATTTTCCGTTTTTGGTCCGGCTGGGATGCCATGATTGACCGCCAGGGCGGCCGCTGGGACGGAAAAATTTAGTTTTAAGTTTTTTTGCATCGTTGTATCAAGGGCAGAGAGTTATTTCTCTCTGCCTTTTTTTTGCAGCGTACAGACCGCCCCTTTATTTAAGAAGGCATTTCGTCTTAAAAAAATAAAAAATTTACCTTAAGCGTTGGATATCTTTTGCGGGCCTGCCGATAATTAAGACGGTGACAATCATGATATCAGGTCCGTTCAAATTTTCTATAGGGTTGCTTAAAAAGCTTTTGATGGCCGTCCTCCTTGGTCTCGGGGTCTACTTCGTAATGACCTTGCTGCAGGAAGATAGCCGCATCACGGAGCGCGACATCACCCGGTGGAAGACTTTTTGGGGCATGCCTGCAGGAGAGATGCCGCCGCTCAATGATTTTGAGAGG
>MHFC01000117.1:3625-12349 GCA_001804025.1 Omnitrophica bacterium GWA2_52_8
CGTATCAAACCCGGTTCGGCAATGTGATCTACTTTAAATTTCCGAACGGCGACTACAGGCTCATGCGCGATGTTTTTCTTGAAGAAATTGAAAAAATGAAGGCCGGCGATGTCCCGGAAATACGCAGCGATAGTTTTTGACTTTTAAAATTCATCTGCATAGAATAGCCCTCATGTCGAGCCAAGCAGTGGCGCACAGCCAAAGCCAAACAGGATTGGGGATCGAAAGCCGGAAGCTGGGAATGTGGCTGTTTTTGGCTTCCGAGACCATGTTTTTTACGGGGCTCATCGGGGCCTACATCGTCCTGCGGCAGGCAACGCCGGATTGGCCCGTACCCTCAAGCGTTCTGAACATCCCGCTCACAGCCCTTAACACGTTCATTTTGATCTGTTCCAGCGCAACGCTTGTTGTGGGTTTTGAATGCGCCAAAAATAACGAAAAAGAAGGCATGCAGGTCGGGTTGTTTTTGACCGTGCTGCTCGGCGCGCTTTTTTTGGCCATCCAAATGGCGGAATACCGTGTGCTGTTTCATGAAGGCTTTAATCCTTCGGCCAGTATTTTCGGGGCCTGCTTTTTTACATTGACCGGTTTTCACGGAGCGCACGTTTTTATCGGGGTCCTCTGTATGGCCTTTGTTTTTATCCGCGCCCTGAAGGGAAAGTACACGGCCGAAGATTGCAGGGGCATTGAAGTTGTCGGCCTTTATTGGCATTTTGTGGACCTTGTTTGGATTATCTTATTCACCATTTTATATTTGATATAACGATGACAACCCAGAGCCATTCTCGTCCCAATTACGGCGGTGTCTTTTTAGGGCTGTTGGTCCTGACAGTCCTGGAAATCTTAGCGGCCAATCTTCCCGTCCATAAACATCTGGTGATTGCGGCATTAATCGGCATGGCGATCCTGAAAGCATCGCTCGTGGCGGCTTTTTATATGCATCTGAAATTTGAGAAAGTACTTCTGACGGTTTTGGCCCTTGCCCCCCTTATTTTTAGCGTCATTCTTGTGGCCGGTGTCGGATTCGACATCGGGCACATACGTTCATGAGTCTGGCCTTTTCCCCGAATTTTCTGAGATGAAAAAATCCAGAGACCGCATCGTTTTTTTGGACGCGGGCAGCGTGAATTACGGCGATCTTTCTTTTGGCCCGCTCGAAAAACTCGGTTTGTTTAAAGCTTACGCCAGCACCCGTCCCGATGAGATTGAGCGCCGGACGCGCGGCGTGCGCTTTGTGGTGACGAACAAGTGTGTTTTTGACCGCCGGCTTATTTCCAGGCTCAAAGGGGTCGAGTGCATCCACGTTTCCGCAACCGGCGTCAACAATATCGACCGGGAGGCGGCCCGTGAATTTAATGTGGGGATCACGAACGTTTCGGGATATTCAACCGAGTCGGTGGTGCAGTGGACGATTGCTTTGATGACGGCGCTTGCCGGCAATTTGATTTCCTATCAGGCGCGGGCCCGTGACGGAACGTGGAGCCGCTCGTCTTTTTTTACTTTGGGGCTTTACCCAAACCGTGAACTTGCCGGAAAAAAACTGGGGATTATCGGATACGGAAACATCGGCCGCCGGGTTGCGGAAGTTGCCCGTTGTCTCGGGATGAATGTCCTGGTGGGCCGGATTCCGGGACGGAAATACAGCAGGGCCGAAGGAAAATCAAGGCATCCGTTTGATATCGTGGTGAGGCAATCCGATTTTTTGACCCTTCATGCCCCCTTGACGCCCCTGACTCAGGACTTGATCGGCGGCCGGGTTCTTCGTAAGATGAAACGCGGCGCGGTCCTTATTAATATGGCACGCGGCGGGATCGTGAATGAGCGCGCATGGGCGGCGGTGCTTCATGCGGGTCATTTGGGCGGCGGGGCTGCGGATGTTTTAACGATCGAACCCCCCGTAAAAAACCACCCGTTGTTAAAAGCACCGCGTATGATCGTGACGCCGCATGTGGCCTGGGCCACTTTGGAGGCGCGTGAGCGTCTGGTTCGGGAGCTTGCGCTGAATATTAAAGCCTTTCAATTAAACCGAAGGCGCAACCGGATTGTATGAAGGAGTTCATTTTGTGATAGAACCCGAGGAAATACAGCAGATGCTTCAGACCCGCTTTGACGGGGCCGAGGTGACGGTCCAGGACATGACCGGAACGCGGGACCATTTTGAAGCGGTCATTGTTTGGCCGGGATTCCGCGGGAAGAGCCTCATCGATCAGCACCAGCTGGTCAACGGCGCACTGTCGGGTCCGTTGAATGACGGACGCATTCATGCTTTGAAGATAAAGACTATTGTTTCGTGACGATCAAAGGCTTATAACCGGAGGAGATTTATGACAGAAGATACGCTTAAGAAAATTCAAAGCGAAATTGAGAAGAACAAAATCCTGCTTTTTATGAAAGGAACTCCGGAAACGCCCCGGTGCGGTTTTTCGGCCGCGACCGTGGAGATCCTTAAATCTTATCCCTATGCGTTTAAGGGCATCGATGTTTTATCGAATCCCGATATCCGCGAGGTTTTGCCGAATTATTCGAATTGGCCGACATTTCCGCAGCTTTTTGTCGGCGGAAAACTCATCGGCGGCTGCGATATCGTTTCGGAACTCAACGAGTCCGGAGAGCTTAAAACCATTCTTGAGGAAGTGTTTAAAAACTAATTCCTATGGACGGTAAATCCTACCTGGATTTTTGTCTCAATAAAGTGGTGGAACAGCGGGGCCAGGATCTTTTTCTGAAAGTGGGCGCGGTGCCGCGTATCCGCGTCGGCGGCCAAGTCAGTATGATAAAAACCGAACCGGCGCGAAACGAGCAACTTGAAACTATCCTTGAAATGCTTCTGAACCCGTATCAGGCGCTTGCTTATCAGCAGCATAAAAGCGTGGATTTTGCATTTACGGCTGAAAGTAACGGACGGCGCTTCAGGGGAAACGCTTTTTTTCAGCAGGGACAGCATTCCATAGTGATCCGGGCCCTGTGGCGTGACATTCCATCCATGGAAGAACTGCACATTCCTGCGATCCTCAAGCAAATGGCGCTCGAGCGCTCCGGCATCATTTTGATCGGGGGGACGGTCTCCTCCGGAAAAACTTCAACCGTGCATGCCATCATTGAAATGATGAACCGGACGTCCCGGCGGCATATTGTGACGGTCGAAGACCCCGTGGAATATCTGCATTCGGACAAAAATTGCCTGATTAATCAGCGCGAGATCGGGCAGGATACAAACGATTTTATGTCGGCCCTGAAGTATGTCGTGCGGCAGTCCCCGGATGTGGTGGTGATCGGGGAAATGCGTGATGCGGAAACGTTTAATTTTGCGCTGAATGCGGCCGAGATAGGCCGGCTGGTGATGGCTACGGTTCATGCGCGGTCGGTGGTTCAGATGTTTGACCGTATTCTCGGCTTTTTCCCGATCGACAAACGCGAACAAGTGCTGAGCCAGCTTTACCCGAATATCACATGCTTTGCCCTGCAGAAGCTTGTTGTCGGAAAGGACGGTAAAACCCTTTATCCCGCTTTTGAGATTCTGATCGGTAATTACACGACCCGCCAGCTTGTCCGGGAGAAAAAGTTCGACAAGTTGTATCAGGCCATGAAGAATGCGACCGCCGAAGGCATGCGGACGCTCGAGCAATCCCTGTTTGATTTATGGCAGCAGGGGAGTATTGACGAGACGGAAGCGCTTCGGAACACGGACCATGCTCAAGAGCTCAGAAACATCATGCATGGCATCGAAATTGACGGAGAAAAAGGAAAGATCCTAGGGACTTAAATCCGGGGTGCGGGACACCTGGGCCGGAGCCCTATCGGTCCTGCCGTATCTTATTCTCTCATGATCATTCTCGTTATTTTATCAGCGGCTTTCGGGTTCCTTCTGCTTCATATGTATGACGAAACGAAGCGGATCGAAATCAATACGCACACGGTTTTGCTGAAAAAACCCCTGCAGCAGTCCCTGCGTATTCTTCACTTGTCCGACATGCATTTTGCCGGGCCGAGTCAAACGCTCGAGCGTTTTTTCGACCGGCTTTCCGGTCAGGAGTTTGACTTTATTTTTTTGACCGGGGACATCATGGACTGTGTCAGCGGCATTCCGGCATGCGTTGCGAATCTCAAAAAATTGAAGTCCAAAACAGGCATTCATGCCGTCCTCGGAAATCACGATTACTTCGACTACACTTTTTTAGACGCCATTATTCATAATTTTCCCGGTCAAAAACAGCCCAGGACCCTGCAAAAAACCGACCTTCTGGTTGATGCTTTGCTCCGTAACGGCATCCACCTGATGCGTAATGAAAATAAAAGGATCCATTACGGGCCTGACGAACTATGGCTTTACGGCCTGGACGATGCCACGACCGGACATGCCAATATCCGCAAAACCCTGGACCCCTTCAATCCCCGGCACACCAATTTTCTTCTGACGCACACGATCGATGTTTTTCTGGACCTCGGAAACGACGAGATTGATCTTTCTTTTTCGGGACACTCGCACGGCGGGCAGATCTGCCTGCCTTTTTTGGGGCCGATTTTGACGCACACCATCCTGGGGCGCAAATATGCGGAGGGAATCAAACGCATGAAGGGGGCGGTCTGCTGTGTTTCGCGCGGCATCGGTGCGGGCAGGTGGATTCCGTTCCGGTTATTATGCCGGCCGGAAGCAATTATTTTGACCGTCGAGGGAAAGAAACACTAACCCGCATTTCTCATCGCCAATGAGAAATGTCCTCGAGGAGGCTGCGGTGCAAATGGGCTTATCCATTTGGACCCCAGGGGTTGTCTTTGCGGATTTTATTTCAGTGGGGGAGTGCGGTATAACGGAAGCTGCTCTTATTCCCGGACGGGCTTCATGAACTCTTCTTGATAGATTTTGATTAAAGCGAAGAACAGTGAGAGTACGACAGGCGCCACAAAGACGCCTAGAAGCCCATACACTTTTAACCCTCCGAGGATTCCCAGGAACAGCAGAAGGTAAGGCAGTTTTGTTTTTTCTCCGATCAGCATCGGCTTCATGAAATTATCAATAAGGCTGATGACCAGGAGCCCCCCAATGAATAAAATAATGGCCTTGGCGTAAGATTTAATCGCGATCAGATAAAGCACAAGCGGAAACCAGATGGCGGAGGCCCCGGTTACGGGGATCAAAGCGCCCAGGAAAGTCGCAGCCGCGAAAAACAGCGCCAGAGGGATTTCCAAAAACCAGAAAAACAATCCGGCGACCGCTGCCTGCGTCAGGCTCGTCAGAATTTGCCCCCGCAGTACGGCGGAAAATGTGTCGTTGATCTGCCGGAAAATCGCTTTTTTGTTTCTTTCCTGAAGCGGTGCAATTTGATAAATAAAGTTGTAAATTTTTGAACCGTCTTTGAGGAACACAAAGATCAGTACGAACATCAAGAGCAAAGTTAAAAAGACCAAAAACAGGTTTTTGGTGATGGTCCCGACCTGCGCTGCGGCAAAGTTACCGACGTTACGCGACGCCGAAAGCAGCCAATCGGCAGCATTTTGTTTCAGCGGCTCCCATTCAAAAACCTTTGTCTCTACGCGTTGAATGATGGGAAAAGACCGTATGGAGTCGATCATCTTTTCAATGCCGCCTTCGCGGATATACTGGGCCGCAAATTGATAAAGCTCAATCGCCTGGGTCGTCAGGTTCACGATGATGATGACCAGGGGCGGGATGACGATGAGGTAAATCAGAATGGTGGTTAGAATGGCGGCCGCGGTTTCATGGGTGCCGATTCGTTTCCGGAGATGGTCATAAACCGGATAAAACGCAAAAGCCAGCATGGCGGACCAGAAAATGGCGTTGAAGAAAGGAGAAAAAATTAAAAACGCCTCATAGATGATGAAAACCAGAAGGGCAATAAAGAAAATCGATATAAACTGTGCGCGGGTCATAAGAACGGATCTCTAGTACATTGTTTCATTTAACATTAGGAATGCTTTTGCCAAAGGTGACAAGTCCTGTGCTGCGTTCCGATGCATAAAAATTAATGAGACACAGTACCCGGTTGTTTGCCGCCTCCAGGCGGGTCAAGGTTCTTCCTTATATTACGGTCGCGGCGGGGGTTTTATTGACCGCCTTTTTAAGCGCCTCCAAGCGGGATACGGATGCCCAAGTGTCAAACTGGAGGGGCTGCGGGTACTGTTTGCTTGCACGCTTTTTTCGGCCGGGCGCTATTACCGACGCTGTTGCGGCAGAAAATTCAGAAAAGCTCCGGGATTTAAACTTTATCCTTTTATAATCTGGCCGATAGATAATAGCATCGAATGATGACTTAGAAAATGGTTTCAATGCGGACATAAGGCTTGTTTGTGTCCGGCAACTGTGTAAAATGAACGCATTGCCTTAAAAGTACGACGATTCGGAGGAGTTTATGTCTGAAAAAAGTATTCTGATCGTAGATGACGACCGTGACTTTTCCCAGCTCCTCCAGATTGACCTTGCTAAAAAGGGATACAAGGTTTCCGCCGCTTTTGACGGAGAAGAAGGCCTTGAAAAGGTCCGCCAATCAAAACCCGACCTGATTCTCCTCGATATCAAAATGCCGAAAATGGACGGCTATACGTTCGTAAGACGCCTGAAAAAAGACGAGGCTACGGCCGCTATCCCCGTGATTGTGCTGACTTCCTATGAACCGATGAAAGACATGTTTCAGATGGAAGGTGTAAAAGATTATTACGTCAAGTCCGCGAATACCGACTCGCTTTTTGATACCATCCGCCAGCGCATCCAAGGCACCAACAGCTAACCCGCATTTCTCATCGATTCCCCGAATCGATGAGAAAACCGGACTAAAACACGATCCTTCCAAAAATTTTCAGCGGCGGTCTTTTTACGGCCGGGACACGCCTGATTTTTTCTTCGAGTTTTCGGGCGAAAGATAATGCCGGACGTAGTGGAGGACTCCGTCATAGGTCGTATATTTCGGCTTGTATCCGAAGGCCCGTGCGGCATGGCTGAGATCCGCCTGGGTGAAATTTTGGTAAAACGAGTAAGGGTTGTCAAAATAGTCCGGTTCGTAGCGGGTCCCAAGAGCCTCATTCAGTGCGTCGATGATCTCATTGAACGTGGTGGCTAGGCCGCTTCCGGCATTGGCAACGGTGCTTTCCTTGGCGTTCTTGGCCAGGATGGTGGCAGCGACAACATCTTCCACATAGACAAAATCCCGTTTTTGTTCCCCGTAGCTGAATATGCGCGGACGTTTTCCCGCTTTCATTTGAAGATAAAGCTGATAAATCATGCTGGCCGCGGGGCCTTTGAACGTTTCGCGGGGACCAAAGACATTGAAATATCGCAGGCCGACGGTTTTGATCCGCGGCTGATAGGTTTTTGCGAGATTTTCAAGAACCCATTTTGAAAATCCGTAGATGTTGTTCGGCTGCCCGCCGTCGGCCTCCTTCGCGGGCGTTTCGATGCTGCCGTAAACCGCCGCTGATGAGGCGTAAATAACGTCCGCTTTTTTAGCGCAGGCCAGTTCCAAAATATTGCGGAAACCTTCGACGTTGTCGAACATCATTTTTTTTTCGTCGAGAACGGTGGTGTCGGTAATCGAAGCCAGATGGAAAATCGTGTCGAGCGGACGGTCCCCAAACCGATCCATCCAGGAGCGGTCGGAAACATCGTAGGGGAGAAAGTCGCCGCGAAACCCGAGCAGGTTTTTAAAGCTTGAGCCTCTGAAATCGTCGATAACCGTAAGGCTGGCTTTTGGATAGCGCTTTTCGAGCTCGTGGACCAGATTTGACCCGATAAATCCGGCACCCCCTGTCACTAAAATATTCTGCATGTGCATAATCCCCCTAAATGCGCCTTGACGCTTGAAATTGGGTGTTGCTATTTCAAGCGGATATAGTACCGCCTTCCCGAAAAATTAAAGGCCCGATGGTGTTAAATCAGGTCGCAGTATTAATTTTTTTGTCACCGCCAAACGCATTTCCGCGGAAATGACAACAAACATAAAATGAATGGTTCCCCCTCATCCTAACCTTCTCCCGCCGGGAGAAGAAACTTCAAAACTCTTTCTCTAATATCCCCTCTCCCAACGGGAAAGGGGTGGGTGAGGGGTCGCGCGTACGCCTTGACGCTTGAAATTGGGTGTTGCTATTTCAAGCGGATATAAACACCATCTTCCCACAAAATTTATGGTCAGGCGGTACCAAAGCATTGCGCTATCGTAGACCATTTTGTGAAAAGTTCAACTCAAAACTGGGTCCTGTGCGGCAGGGTGCAGGGTCAATGTTTGTCCGGCGGTTGTCGATAAGTTCATTAAATATGCGCCAGTCCGCTGCTGCTAAAATCCTGCCTCTGATCCTCCTGGCCGCTTTGGTTTGTTTTCCGGGCCGGCCCGCCTATGCCGGAACCGAGCGGATCACACGCGGAGTCGCCCGTACACTGATGGCGCCTTTTGAAATTCCGGGTGCGATGGTCCGCCATTCAAGAAACGTCATTTTTCCGCTTGGTATCGTGACGGGTGCCGTGGAAGGGGCCTTCAAAACGGTGATCGGTGTGGTCGGGGGGGCTGTGGACATTGCGGTCGGTGCGGCACCGCTGGCAAAATACGCCGTATTTTTTATTTAATGCCGGATTTTTAAAACGTTATGCCCGCAATTTTTTTCCCCATGTTTTCGGCAGCCGTAATTCTTTTGAGAGCTCCAGGAAAGTTTTTTTTGTTTGCGGGTCAACTGTGTCCGGTGAAAGTTCGGCCAGCGGGACCATGATAAAACCTAACGTTT
>MHFC01000117.1:12356-19651 GCA_001804025.1 Omnitrophica bacterium GWA2_52_8
GGGCTGCGGCAGCAGGTCCAGGTCGATGGTGCGCGGCGCGAAACGGTTTTCGGGGTTTCGCACGCGCCCGAGAGAGGCCTCAATTTTCCGGAGTTCTTGAGACAGCAGCCGGCCGCTTAATCCTGTCTGAAGCATTGCCGCAAGGTTCCAGAACTTATTTTGGCCCGACAAGGTTCCGACCGGCTCCGTTTCGTAAGTGGATGAAAATTTTGCGGAAGGAAAAGACTTTTTCAGCAAGGTCTTGCTTTCCTTGATGTATTTTTTAGGATCGATATTGGAGCCGATGCTGAGAAAATAGGTTTTGAGCGGCGGCATGGCCTTGACGGAGCTAACCGTGGCGTTTGCGCACGACTTCGATTCCGACATTTCGGGAATGACGGATGGCGCCCGGTTTTGAGATGCGCAGACGGATTTCCGGGAGCCGGAAACGTTTGACGATGGCTTCCGCCAGTTTGTGCGCCAGCGTTTCCAGCAGAAAGTATTCACTGCCGGATGTGAATTTGAGCGCGTATTTGGCGATATTTTTATAATTGACCGCGTCCCGGATATCGTCACGGCGGGAGGCCTTACGGGCATCCGTGGGAAATTCCATATCCATGATCACTTTTTGTTTGATCCGGCGTTCCCAGGCGAAAATTCCGATTTTACAGCGCGTTTTGAGTTGTTCGATGAAGACCTTGTCTGCCATGGGCGCAGTGTAGCATTTCTCTTGACCAAAAGTCCATTTTTAGGGAAACTGGCGCCATGAAATCAATTCCCGCCGCGCCAAGTCTCCTTGAGGAAAAGGTCGAACCCCCATGTGTCTCTTTTGGTGCCTGCGGGGGCTGTGCCTATCAGGACATTCCTTATGAAAAGGAACTGGAAATCAAGGAACTTCTGCTTAGGCAGGTCCTGACTGAGAATGCCGGCGTTTCAGGCGATTTGATCCGCCCGATCATACCTTCACCCAGAGAATACGGATACCGCCACAGGCTGGATGTGACGCTAAAACGCAGCCGGAAACTCGGGCTGATCATGGGGTTCCAGCACCCGGAGCATCATCAGATGGTGCCTGTCCAGGCGTGTTCGATTGCCATGCCGGCCGTTTCGGATTTTCTTCCGGAACTTCGCGAACAGTCGATGGCAAAAATCCCCGAGGATTACCGGACGGCGAATCTGGTTGTGCGAACCGGTGATGACGGGCGGGTTCACTGGGGCGGCATCGGACACGGGTCGCTTGAAATGAAGGAGCAGGACTATCTTTGGACAGAGGTGCAGGGCCGCCGTATTTTTTATTCACTCGAAACATTTTTTCAGGCAAACCTTTCAATTCTTCCCTTGTTGCTGGAAAAAATCCGCACCTTGGTTGCATGGGACAAGCCCGTCACTTTTTTTGATCTTTATGCGGGTGTCGGTTTATTCGGGCTTTGTGTGGCGGATCTCGCCGAACAGGTTATTTTTATCGAGGAACATAAAGCGTCCGTAAAGCTCATGCGCTATAACGTCGCCTATAATCAGCTCTATAACGCCAGTGTTCTGGCTGGCCGGGTGGAAGACCATCTGGCGGATTTGATGAACCTGTCCGAAGAGCATAAGCGGGTCGCGATCATCGATCCGCCGCGCCGCGGCCTCAGCGTTGCGGCGGCTGAAAAACTCTCGGCCCAGCGCGGGCTGGATTCGCTTTTTTATCTTTCCTGCATGCCGGAGTCTCTCGCCCGCGACCTCGCCTTGTTCAAGATGCGCGGCTGGAGCATCGAAGGTATTTTTCCTTTCGATTTTTTTCCCAAGACCAAGCACCTCGAGACCTTGGTATTGCTTCAACCGCAAGCATGAATTTGACACCTGTAAAATCACCGATGAAGTCCCAAATTTCCTGGATAGGGTTCCGCGGCATGTCCGGTTCCCGCGGCCCGGAATTACCGGCTTTTGATTTCGGGCACCTTTTCGGCCGGAACGGGCCCGTGGAAGTTGAAATCGGCAGCGGAAAAGGGAAGTTTATTATCGCTCGTGCCGAACAGAGCCCGGATGTTGATTTTTTGGCCGTCGACTGGTCCGGAAAATGGCTCGGAGTCGGCGAGGACCGGGCGGGAAAAAGAAAGCTGGCCAATTTATTGTTCCTGAGATTGGAGGCGCAGGGGGTTGTCCGGCGTATTCCGCAAGAGTCGGTGAATGTTTTCCATATTTATTTTCCGGACCCCTGGCCGAAAAAACGCCATCATAAACGCCGGCTGCTGAACGCCGATTTTTTCATGCTTTTGCGCGAAAAACTGGTGCCCGGAGGATTGGTGGAAATTGCGACCGATCACGGTGAATACTTTGAAGAAATAAAAGCGGCCGCGGATGCGGTCGGGAAATTCTGGACTGCGGTCCGTTATAGTTTGAATCTCCGCCTGCATCAGGAAGCGCTGAAAACAAATTATGAAATCAAATACGAATGCCAAAACAAATCCCGGCATTACCTGGAGCTCAAGAAATGAGAATTGCCCGAGCCTTGGCGCTGGCCGGGATCGATTCGCGGCGCAAGTGCGAGGTCCATATTAAAAACGGGGCGGTGCAGGTAAACGGGGAGGTGGTCCGTGACCTCGGGCGCCAGGTAGACTTGGCCTCCGACCATATTACGTTCCGCGGCCGTACGGTAAGTTTTGAGAGTTACAGTTATTATCTGCTCCACAAACCGGTCGGTTATACCACGACGGCAAACGATGAGCAAGCACGGGCCAATGTTTACGAACTGCTTCCCAAGCAGCTGGTTGCTGGGACGCGCCAGCCGGGAAAAGGAAAGACGCGGGTTTTTCCCGTCGGACGGCTGGACCGGGACAGCTCGGGACTGCTGCTGTTTACTAACGATGGGGATCTTGCCAATGTTCTCACGCACCCGCGCTATGGCGTCGGGAAATGGTACGACATCAAACTAAACCGTGCTTTTGATCCGCGCGACGGCAAGCGCATCATCGCGGGCGTCCATTTGAGCGACGGGCACGCCAGGGCCGAGGATGTCAGGATTCTTTCAAGACGCCGGCTCAGAGTTTTGATGAGAGAGGGCCGGAAACGCGAAGTCCGGCGGCTTTTAGAGGCCATGGGCCATCAAGTTGTGGAACTTTGCCGTGTCAGTTTCGGCCCTTTGATGCTCGGAAATCTGCGGCCGTCCCAGGGGCGGTTTCTGTCGCGGCCCGAAAAAAAACAGCTTCTTCTTTTAAAAGACCAATCCTTAAAGTCCTCCGCCGGAGTCAAAATCTAAATCCTTGTAATCCCGGGTGACCCCGTATATCATCTCCCCTTGGATAGTTAATCTTTTTAACAATTAACAATATTAACAAAATGAGGCGCCCATGGCCCTTCCGGCTTCCTTCGGCGAAGTGCAGGTCAAATTTTCCAGCCTTTATACTGCGGTGCTTTCAAAATATGACCTTTCCCTTCCTCAATATGCTGTTCTTAACATGCTGGAAAATGCGGGCTCTATCACCATGACGGAAATGAGCCGCCGGCTGCATATTTCAAAGCCCGCGGTGACGCACCTGGTGGACAGACTTGAAGCGGGCGGTTTTGTCAAACGGGGTACCGATTCCGGCGACCGCAGGGTTTACCGGCTTGAAATCAAGCCGCGCGGAAAAAAAATCGTTGCGGCCATCCGTTCCGTCGTGTTGGAAAGGACCTTGGTCCGCGCTTTCCGGGATTTCAGTCCGGCTGAACGCGGGCATATCGAAAAATTCTTTGAACGCTTGACGCGCTATTTGGACCAGGTGCTGTAATGGGCCGGTTTGTCCCGGATATTTTAAAAATCATTTTGCTGGCCGGATTTGCGGGGGTTATTTTGCCGCATGAATCTGTTTCGGAACTGTCTCCCGCGGCCTCCCGGAATTTGCTCCTGGAGGGGTTGGACGTCGAAGAGTTCCGGACAGAGCCGGGTGAAAAGCTTTCATTGGCGGAAGCCAGCCGGATTGCATGGCTTCAAAACATTGACCTTCTCACAAAACGCCTGGACCGGCAATCCTATGCGCGCAATCTTGGGATTGCAAAGTCTATTTATGATACGGAGTTCGGCATGCAGGCGGATTATTCTCAGAACCTGCAGGAACCGGATAATATCGTCATGGGGTCCCGGGCTGTCGACGGCCGGGCCGGGATCAGCCTCGATAAAAAAATTCCGACCGGCACCGCCTTGGGGCTGGCTCTCAATACGGCGCGTGCGTCCACCGACTCCCCGTTCACTTCGCTGAATCCGTATTATCGCAGCGAGGCGGCATTTTCCGTGAAACAGCCGCTCCTTAAAAATTTCTTCGGGTTTACCGACCGGAAAAAAATTCAGCAGGTCAAAATTGATCTCCGCAAATTCGATTATCAAACCCTCGATGAAATGGAATCAATTTTGCTCGAGATCCGGCGCCGGTACTGGAGCCTTGCCTGGGCTTATCAAAATATGAAGCTCAAACGGGCGGCGCTCGATAAGGCACAGGAATTTTATAAGATCACCCAGGATCAGCTTGAGGTCGGCCTTACGGAAGCTCCGGATGTTTATGCCGCGGAGGCCAATGTGCGCAACCGCGTGCTTGAAAACCTCCGGGTGCGTAATGAATTTTATGCGGCATCCGATGCGCTTAAAGTCCGCTTAAATGCGCCGGAAGTGGTGCTGGTCCTTCCGGGAGAGTCGATTGCTTTTGAGCCGGTTGTTTTGGATTTGCGCCGGCAGATTGACAGGGCTTTAGAAAACCGCAGGGACCTTAAACAGGCACGGCTGGAATTGGAGAAACAGGGGATTGAAGTCCGCATCCGGAGAAATGAACGTCTTCCGGATCTGGATTTTGAAGGCAGCTATGCGGCCACGAGTCTTGACCGGGAAATGGCCTCGAGTCAGGGTGAAGTTTTTTCTTTTAACCACCCGCGATATTTCGCGGGGTTTACGTTTGCCGTGAATCTCGAACAAAGCGAAGAACGCGCCCATTCCGCGCAGGCAAAGGCGGCGTTGGAGAGCGCCCAGGCCCTGCTGGAAAAAATGCAGATGGAAATCATACGGGATGTCAGCGGCCGCTTACGTGATCTTGAACTTGCGCGCATCCGCGTCGAACAGACGGGCAAAGTGCAAAAACTGCAGCGCATGAAACTTGAAGAGGAGGAACGCCAATTCCGTGTCGGGCGTTCGACGGCCAAGACCATTATTGATTATCAGGAAGACCTGATCATTGCCGAGTCGAAACATTTGTATGCCATGGTGCGTCATCATCAGGCGCTCGATAACTGGCTGCGGGCAACAAGCCGGCTGCTTTCTTCGGTGGCCAAGGACGCCGGCGGCGTTGAGGCGGTGTTGGAATGATGACCGGGGCCATCGAATATTTTGTCAAACGGCCGCTGCTTGCGAATTTATTGGCCATCTTTGTACTTGCGGCCGGTGTATCGTCTTTATGGGCGCTGAAGCGCGAAGCATTTCCCAATGTCAATTTCGACATCGTTACGGTGCGTACGGATTACACCGGGGCACCGCCCGAAGAGGTTGAAAAGCTGGTTTCCACCGAGCTTGAAGACAAACTCAAAGAAGTCAGCGGGTTTGACGAAATGGTTTCGGTCTCGTCGGAGAATATGTCCCTGATTGTCATTAAAATTGACCCTGATGAGAAGAACAAAGCCAAAGTCGTGAATGACATTCAGCGTGCCGCTGACCGCTCAGACGAACTGCCCGAAGAAGCCGAAGACCCTCAGGTTGAGGAACTCCAAACGAAAGATTTGCCGATTATTAATGTGTCGCTTTCCGGCGATATTTCCGAAGGGGAACTGCAGAAGCTTGCCCGCAATCTGGAAATTCAGTTTCTTGACCTTCCCGAAGTGGCGCGGGTTGACCGGATGGGATGGCGCGACCGGGAAATTTGGGTGGAAGTCGACCCCGAGCTCGTAAACAGTTACCGCTTGTCGCTGCAAGAAATTATCGAGGCGCTGAAAAAAAAGAACCGCAACATTCCCGGCGGAAACCTGGCGACGCAGGAAGGCGATTATCTGATCCGGACGATCGGAGAATTTGAAACAGTCGAGCAGATTGAGGACGTGATCATACGGGCCAATGATACGGGAAACTGGATCCGGGTTAAAGACGTAGCGCGGGTCAAGGATGCTTTTGAGGACGACCAGCTGATCGAGAGGACCCGCGGCAACCCCGCGATCAATCTCACCGTTGTCAAAAGAGAAAAAGGCGACATTGTCAGGCTCGTCAATCAAATCCGGAAAATTTCCGGAGATTTTGAAAAGGAATGGAAAGAAAAAATCCGTGTCAGTTTTTTTGATGATTTTTCGTTTTATGTTCGGCGCCGGCTGGATGTTTTAAGGAATAACGGGCTTATCGGAACTATCCTGGTGACGGTTACGCTGCTTATTTTTATGGCCCGCAACGCCGCTTTGATGACGGCGCTTGGTGTGCCGGTGGCCCTGTGCGCGACTTTTTTTATGATGCACATGTTCGGGCTGACGATCAATTTGATCACGATGTTCGGCCTGATCATGGTTCTGGGGATGATCGTCGACGACGCGATCGTGGTGTCCGAAAATGTCTACCGCCATATTGAAGACGGGGTTCCGCCGCATCAGGCGGCCATCCGGGGTACGGCGGAGGTTACCGGCCCTGTAATCGCAACGGTGCTGACGACGGTGGTGGCTTTTATCCCGTTGTTTTTTATGAGCGGCATTATCGGAAAATATATCCGCACCATTCCCTTTGTTGTGATTGTGGCGCTTTTGGCGTCCTTAATCGAATGCCTGCTTGTTTTGCCGAGCCACTTGGCCGAAACGGCTCAAAAGGGGGACATAAAAAAGCAGGATGAATCGCACTGGTTTTTTGGCTTGCGTGAAATTTACATCAAGACACTGCGATGGGTCGTCGGGCACCGGTACAAGGCCGTGGGCATTTTTGCGGCCGCCTTTTTCGCAACCCTCCTGCTTTTTTTCTTAAGCATGAAATTCATTCTGTTCCCGCAGGGGATGATCGAAGAATTTTTTATCAAGGCCAAGGCCCCCGTGGGAACGTCGCTCGAAGATATGGGGAACCGCATGAGGCGGATGGAAGAAATCCTGTCGCAGCTGTCGGAAAACGAAATTGAGAATTATGTCACGCAGGTCGGCATTATCCGCGAAGATCCAACCGACCCATATTCGGACCGCGGTTCGCATTTGGCCCAGCTCCATGTTTATTTGACCGCCGAGCAAGGGGCGCGCCGGAGAACCGCCGATCAGATCATCGATGAATTGCGAAAGAAGACGGAGCCGTTCAAACAACTTTTTGATGAAATTCCTTTTGAAAAATTGAGATCGGGGCCGCCGGTCGGAAAGCCGGTCTCCGT
>MHFC01000117.1:19709-22774 GCA_001804025.1 Omnitrophica bacterium GWA2_52_8
GACGATTCAGGATATCGCGGCCTCGGTCCGCAATGCGATTGACGGCGGCGTTGCGACCACGATTCGAAAAACAGACGAGGAAATTGACGTGATTGTCCGTTATCCGGAAAGTTTGCGCGACACCCGGGCCGTTTTTGACAAGATTTATGTTCCGAACAAATTCGGTAATTTGGTCCCGCTCGTAAAAATTGCATCGCTCAGGGAAAAAGCGGGGATTCACGCGATCAAGCATCTGGACCGAAAACGGATGATTCATGTGACGGCCAACATTGATGAGGATAAAATTAGTCCGATTGAGGCCGAGCGTGCGATGCGGAAGTTTTATGAAGAAAAAATCAAGGCCGCCTATCCCGGGATCATCATGCGCTTTGGCGGGGAACAGGAGGAAACCCGCGAATCCCTGCGGGATTTTCTCAACGCACTATTACTTGCCGTTTTTATGATTTTTATCATTCTCGCCGTGACTTTTAATTCCCTGACGCTTTCAGCGCTTGTCATGTCCGCGATTCCGTTCGGCCTCATGGGCGTGATCCTTACGTTTTTTTTGCACGGCAAACCGCTGAGTTTTATGGCGCTGCTCGGACTGTTGGGGTTGAGCGGCGTTGTGGTGAATGACTCGATTGTTCTCGTGAGTTTTATTAATGAGCTGCGCCGGCAAGGCCTCAGCCGTTTCGAGTCGATCCTGCAGGCCGGAAAATTGCGCCTGCGCCCGGTGATCCTGACAAGCGTGACAACGGTAGCGGGTTTGCTGCCCGTGGCATACGGCATCGGCGGCAGCGACCCTTTTTTAAAACCGATGGCGCTGGCCGTAGGATGGGGGCTCGCATTTTCGACCATTCTTACGCTTTTGCTGGTGCCTTGTCTGTATACGGTTTCCGACGATCTTTCGGTCCTGGGCCGGAAATTATGGCTGCGGTTCACCTCCCGGCTATCGCGTCACCCGGCTTTAAATTTCATGAATGGAAAAATCAAGGCTTTGCGCAAGCCCTGATTTTAAGGGGCGCATCGTCATGTTCATCCGGTTTTACGGTGACGCGGGATCAGGTGCATGGCCGCAGTCTTTGGATTTTTTTAATCCGCGGATGAAACACCCAGAATTCGCGGAGCTCGTCGCGGCTGCAGACGGTCACCAGAACATCGCTGATTGAAAATGAGGTGCAAAGGTCGATTTTTTCCGTGATGATGCCGTGGACGCGTAATTTTTCACGCAGGTAGCAGCGGCCTTCTTCACCGACGCTTGCCGAAATTTCAAGCAAATCGTCAATAATGTCTTCCCAGACCCCTTGCCGGGAAACCCCCGGGGTTGTATTTTCGGTTTTCATGTCATCTCCTTAAAATGAAATTAATGGCCCGAGTTTATCAGGCGCAGGTCGCGTCGGAAAACTTATTAAAAACATATTTAATTTAAATATATTTTATTAATAGATAAAAAGAAATTAGAGATAGATTTTTTAATTCTTCTGATAGGAATGACAGTTATGCGGCACGCGGTGCGCCTCTGGACGGGCAGCGGTTCATACGTTATACTGCGCCGCATGCCGTCAAAACCCTCCAAGCATCTTGAAGCGTTTAAAAATCCGCATCCCGGGCGGGACTATGAAATCGCCTTCGAATGCCCGGAATTTACCTGCGTCTGCCCCAAAACAGGCCAGCCGGATTTTGCCACCTTGCGGATTCGCTACGTTCCGGACCGGTTGTGCGTGGAGCTCAAAAGTTTGAAACTCTATCTCTGGAGTTACCGCGACACCGGGGCTTTCCATGAAGATGTGACTAACAGGATTCTGGACGATTTGGTCCGGACCGTCAGCCCGAGGCGGATGGAAATCGAAGCGGATTTTTATGTCCGCGGCGGCATTCACACCGTGATCCGGGCTGCTTATCCCAACTCAAAGAAACGATGACTTCCGTATCGGATTCCGCAAAGTTCCTGACGTGTGTTTTTTTTATTCCGGCCGTCTTGGGCGTCGCATGGCCGATGTCTGCCGATGCCGCGGAACGGGCCTACGATTGGATGATTGCGGATGTCACGGTTTATGACGGTGTTTCGCGCTGGGCGCAACAAGCCGACATTGCGATTCACGGCGGAAGAATTGCCGCTATCGGAGATCTCAACCATGCAGACACCAGACACCTTATCGACGGTACCGGCTTGATTGCGGCGCCCGGATTTATCGACGCACACACGCATTCGGATTTTAACCCGCGCGTTTACCCGAATCTGCCCAATAAAGTCATGCAAGGCGTGACCACCGAAATTACAGGTAACTGCGGCATGTCTGCGGCGCCGGTCATGGGACGGGGCGGCGAATTTATCCGGGACGTATGGGCGCGCGAGGGGGTTCCGATTTTTAAGCCTGATGAAGCGGCATTGCCGTGGGAATCCTTCGAACAGTATCAGAAAAACATGGAAGCCGAGGGGTCTCAAACGAATCTGGCGGGACTTGTCGGCCACGGCAATGTCCGGTTTGCCGTTATGGGCAGTGAAAACCGGACCCCGGCGGCGGATGAACAAACGCAAATGAATCAGATTTTAAAAGCAGCGCTTGAGAACGGCGCGTTCGGAATTTCGTTCGGGTTGGATTATCTTCCCGGAATGTTTGCTCTCGAACAGGAAATTACGGAACTTTGCCGGATTGCCGGAGAGGCAGGCGGCGTGTGCGCCTTCCATATGCGTCATGAAGGTTCCGAGGTGGATACCGCGGTCGAAGAGGTGATCCGCATTGCCGAAAAAACAGGCGCCCGCATTCAAATTTCGCATTTAAAAACCTGGGCGGGGGACGAAGGAAAAGAAAAACTTCAAAAAGCGTTTGCGCTGATTGAAGCCGCCAGAAAACGGGGGTTTGGGGTGATGGCGGATGTTTACCCTTATGAGGCCGGATATGCCGAGTTGGGGGTAATTTTGCCCGATCGTTATTATCAGGACCCGAACCGCCAGGCCCTGCTTGAAAATCCGGAAAGCCGGGGCGAGATCATTAAGGCACTGAAAGAAGCCTATGCCGGCCGAGTAAAGAAATGGGACCAGGTGGTGATCGGGGCGGTTGCGGACTCCGCCCACCAAAAATACG
>MHFC01000117.1:22791-23053 GCA_001804025.1 Omnitrophica bacterium GWA2_52_8
GAGGCTGCTGCTGAAACCGGTGCGGAACCGGAAGCCTTTGTTGTCGACTTTTTGGCTGCGACGCAATTTAAAGTCAGCGCTTTTTATTTTTCCCAAAACCCTTCGGCGGTTGAGGCTGTGATTTTAAAGCCCTATGCCGTGATCGGGTCCGACAGTATTGCTGACGGCTCGCGGTACCCTCATCCCAGGAACTACGGAACGTTTCCGAAAATTCTCCGCCAATGGGTTGTAGATGAGAAAAAAATAAATTGGGCGGATGTTT
>MHFC01000117.1:23118-24985 GCA_001804025.1 Omnitrophica bacterium GWA2_52_8
GTTGTCAGCAAGGGGTTACAGACGCTTGAAAAGCCCGGAAGAATGCTTTCACGCGCGGAAATATAGGCTGTCCAGGCGGAGTTCTTGCCCGCGGCAAAGGGGTTTGATATACTGCCGGCCAGTCTTTTACAGATTCAATCGTTCCGCTTTGTCATCATCTAAAATCAGGGGGGAATTCATGGAAAATCAGGAGAGAAAAGGTGTTGTGACGTTCAAAGGGAACCCGTTGACCCTTGTCGGGCCTGCTTTAAAGGCGGGCGACAAGGCGCCGGATTTCAAATTGTTGGGTGGTGATTTGTCGGTTGCCAGCCTGGATACTTTCAAGGGTAAAACGCTACTTATCAGTGTGGTTCCCTCCCTTGACACTCCGGTTTGTTCGGACCAATCCAAGCGGTTCAACGAAGAAGCGGCCAAGCTGCCTGCCTCTGTGGTCGTTTTGACGGTAAGTGCGGACCTTCCTTTTGCCCAGGGACGCTGGTGCGGCGCTGCGGGTGCAAAAAATTTAAAAACCCTGTCGGACCATCGCGAAGTTGCGTTCGGCAAATCTTACGGCGTGCTGATCAAGGAACTGAGACTTTTGTCCCGCTCTATTTTTATTGTTTCGCCTGACCGCAAGATTCAATATCTTGAGATCGTCAAAGAAGTGACGCAGCATCCCGACTATGACAAAGCCCTGGATGCTTTGAAGGCCGGGGTCAAAGGTTGAATTTCTGCTTGAGTTCTGCATTTTTTTCTCATGAACCCTTCTCCTCCTTGGGGGAGAAGGCCAGGATGAGGGAGGCAATGTTCTGATACGCCCCGTCACCCCACTTCTCTACCCCAGGAGACAGTGTTGCAATCCGGGGAGAGGGGAAATTTGCGGAACTCAAATTACTGTTTATTAAAAAATCAGGAAATGTCGCGGGCGGGCGCCAAGCCCGCCTGTTTCTTTTAACCCAAGATATATGAAAACACGGGCATTGGTTTTTTTTATGATGCTTTTGCCGCTGACGGCAAATGTTGCGGTTTTAACCGCAGCCGGGCGGGAGCCCGTTTCAGCGGAGCATGCTTATCACGAAGCGGTCCGGCTGCGGGGGCTCGGAGATATTGCCGCAGCCGACCGGCATCTCAAAAAAGCGCTGGATCTTGAACCGTCCAACGCAGTTTATCATTTTGAACTCGCGAATCTTTATGCGCTGCGTTACGACAATTCGGCCGCTATAAAAAAAAGGAACGCCGATATCGGAATGCTGGAACTTGCGGCGCGCGAACTGGAGCAGGCCTTGATGCTCGACCCGGAGTATCTTCCGGCCCGCTATAATCTCGGGGTCGTCTACAAGCGGCAAAGCAAATATGAGCAGGCCCGGCAGAAATTCAAGGAAGTTCTGAAGCGGGACCCTCAACAGACGGGTGCCTTGATGCAAATCGGCGCGGTTTATGAGGAGCAGGGATTTTTTGACGAGGCAAAGACGGCTTATCAGGAAGCAAAAGAGCTTGATTTCGCGAATCCCGAAATTCAGGCCGCACTTGAGGATCTTAAACTGCGCAAAGAAGAGTATGAAAAAAATGCGGCCTTCAATAATTCGTTTGACAACATGAACCAGGTGATGCATGGCGTACGGTTTTCGCCTGACAGTCTGATCGAGCAGCGGCGCCGGCAAGGCCAGCTCGGTGCGCAGTCGGGCGGAGGCATGGCGCAGGCGCTGCCGTTTCTCGGCTCGTGGCTTTTCCAGCAATTCATGCAGGCCCGGGAAGAAAAATCAAGCGCCCCGCAATAAGGCGGGATTTCTAAGAGGTTGTGATGCTGAATGATTTTGATATTGTTTTCTTTGATGCCGGCGGAACGCTGCTCCATCCTTTTCCGTCCGTCGGAGAGATTTACGGGCGG
>MHFC01000117.1:24996-31205 GCA_001804025.1 Omnitrophica bacterium GWA2_52_8
GTCCGCGAAGTGTTCGGTCAAATCGGTGCGGTGGAGGACTTCGACGCGTTTTTTGACGAGCTTTACCGTGTTTTCGGCGAACCCGACGCCTGGCGGCTTTACCCCGAGACGATGGAAGTCCTGAGGTCGCTGAAAAAAGCGGGAAAGAAAATGGCGGTGATTTCCAATTGGGACTCGCGGCTTTTTCGCTTGATGAAAGGCCTGGCAATCGAGGAATATTTCGAATTCGTGCTGGCCTCGGCAGTTTTCGGCGCGTCCAAACCAAACCCTAAAATTTTTGAGGCGGCCCTTGAAAAGATGGGGGCAAAACCCGCGCATGCCGTGCATATCGGAGACAGTCTGGAAGACGACATCAAGGGCGCCGGACGCGCGGGGATCTGGGGAATATGGATCGACCGGCACGGCCGGAAAGGCAGCATGCCGGTGCCGCATCCTTTCAACCATGTCCCGGCGATCGGGCATTTGGGCGAGCTGATTTGAAATTTTCCGCCTTCGGCGCGAGCGCTTGACACTGCCGGAGGCTTGCGTTAACCTTATGCAGCCTGACTCGTCAAATGTTTTCATCCAAGGAGTTCAAACATGTCGGAGACACAAACCGTGACTGAAGAAAATTTATTTATGTCGCAATATCTCAAAGGGAAAAAAGGCCTCATTACGGGCGTGGCCAATAAGCGCAGCATTGCCTGGGCGATTGCGCAGGCCCTGACTTCGCACGGCGCGCAGCTTGCTTTTACTTATCAGGGCGAACGGCTCAAGGAAAGCGTCGAAAAGCTGGCGGCGGAATTGCCCTATAAAGCACCGCTCTATGAATGTGATGTCACCCGCGACGAGCAGATTAAAAAAGTCTTTGAAGGTTTGGCCCACGATTTCGGACAGATTGATTTTCTTGTCCATGCGGTTGCCTATGCCAAGCGTGAAGATCTCGACGGCCGGACGGTTGATACTTCCCGCGATGGGTTTGCCCTGGCCATGGACATCAGCACCTATTCCTTGATTGCCTTGGCGAAGGCAGCCGAACCTTTGTTCCCCAAGCAGGGCGGCAGTGTGGTGGCCCTGACGTACCTTGGGTCCGAAAAAGTAGTCCCTTTCTACAACGTGATGGGTCTCGCGAAGGCCGGCCTGGAATCGGCCGTGCGGTATCTGGCCTATGATCTCGGCAAAAAAAATATCCGGGTCAATGGAATTTCCGCCGGTCCGATCAACACCCTGGCTGCGCGCGGAATTGCGAAATTTACGACGATGCTTGAAGGGCATCGCCACCGCGCCGCGCTCGGACGCAATGTCGAGGTCGAGGAAGTCGGCAACGCGGCTTTTTTTCTGCTGAGCCCGCTTGGTTCCGGAGTCACCGGCGAAGTCCTTTACGTGGACTGCGGTTACCGGATCATGGGATTTTAAGGCAGTATACGGAGAATGATGGCTTCCCAAAATATCATCGTTTTGGATCTCGAAACGCAAAAGTCGTTTAAAGATGTCGGCAAGGCGAATCTTGCCAAGCTCAAGGTGTCGGTTGTCGGCACTTATGATTACCTGACCGGTGAATATGTTTGTTATGAAGAAAAAGAAATTATGAATCTGGACAAACGTTTTCAGGATGTTCATCTTCTCATCGGGTTTAATATCCGCCGCTTTGACATGCCGGTCTTGGAGCCCTATTTATTTATGAAGTCCGGAAATTTGAATGTGCTGGACCTGCTTGATGAAATCGAAAAAGAGCGCGGGCACCGCGCCAGCCTGGACAGCATTGCCGGACCGACGCTGAAGAAACACAAATCCGGGTCGGGGGCGGACGCTTTGATTCTGTTTCAGGAAAATAAAATGGATGAGCTTAAGCGTTACTGCCTGGATGATGTGCGCCTGACCAAGGAAGTGTTTGAATACGGCTGTGAGCATGGAAAAATCTACTTCACGTCCGGCTGGGACTATAAAACGTATGAGATCCCGGTCCGCTGGAAAGAGACCGCTGCAAAAATAATAGAAGAAGCCCAGGCCCGTCAGAATCAATTTCCCTCCAGCCTCTTTTAATCCGTGTCTTTTCTGCTTTGATTGATTGCGCAAGAAGTGTGCGTTGCGGCTTTTTAGCGCTGTGGACGAACCCTTCGAATTACGGTAAGATGGAGCACTCATTGACGTTCAGGAGCCCTCATTTATTCCTGTAACCCAAGATTTTACAAGGATATGCACCGTTTATGACAAAGTTGCCTATTTATATGGACAATCATGCCACGACCCCCGTTGATCCGCGGGTGCTTGAGGCCATGCTTCCGTGTTTTGGCACAGACTTCGGCAATGCGGCCAGCACGAGTCATGCCTACGGCTGGAATGCCGAGAAAATGGCCGCTGAATCGCGAAATCATATCGCAAAACTGATCGGTGCGGCGTCAAAAGAACTTATTTTTACGAGCGGCGCGACGGAGTCCAATAATTTGGCGCTGAAGGGCGTGAGCGATGTCTACCGCGAGGCCGGCGATCATATCATCACTCAAGTGACCGAGCATAAGTGTGTTTTGGAAACTTGTCATTACCTTGAGAAAAAAGGGATGCGGGTGACTTATTTGCCCGTGGACTCAACCGGATTGATTTCAATCGAGGGCCTTAAGAAAGTAATTACGGACAAAACGATATTGATTTCGATCATGTTTGCCAATAATGAAATCGGCACGATCCAGCCGGTCCGCGAAATCGGGGAAATCGCAAAAGAAAAAGGTATTTTATTTCATGTGGACGCGGCACAGGCCGTCGGAAAAATTCCTATCGACGTTGAAATGCTCGGAATTGATCTCTTGTCTTTTTCGGCCCACAAAATGTACGGCCCGAAGGGTGTCGGTGGGCTCTATGTGCGTCAAAAAAACCCGCGCGTCCGGCTGGCGCCTCTGTTTAGCGGCGGCGGACAGGAGTTTGGGCTCCGGTCCGGGACGCTCAATGTTCCGGGGATTGTGGGCATGGCCAAGGCCTGTGAAATTGCGTATCTGGAATGCGCGCAGGAAATGCGGCGGATCACGGAACTGCGCGACCGGCTGCATCGCGGAATTTGCGCCAAGGTGCCGGATGTTTTGTTGAACGGTCATCCTACGGAACGGCTGGCCAACAACCTGAATTTGAGTTTTCAGGGCGTCGACGGTGAATCCATGATTATGAGTCTGAACCCGTTTGTGGCGGTTTCTTCCAGCTCGGCCTGCATGTCTGGCACATCGGGAACATCTTATGTCCTCAAAGCGCTGGGTCTGGACACCACCCGTATTCAGGCGTCAATCCGGTTCGGATTAGGGCGTTTTAACACGGCGGAGCAGGTGGATGCCGTCATTGATAAAGTGGCCGAAGTGGTTTCAAAGTTAAGAGAGCTTTCGCCGGTCTACCGCAAGAAATAAAAAGGAGTCCTTATGTCTGTGGCATTAACACCCGAGGCTGTTGAGGAAGTCCTGCGCATGATGCAGAAAGAAAACCGGAATTTGGAAACACAAGGCCTGCGCCTGCTCGTCCGGGGCGGGGGCTGTTCGGGGTTGTCTTATGACATGAAGTTCGACGAAAAAAAACAATCGGACCATGAGTTTGTGTATCAGAACCTGAAAGTCTTCGTTGACCCCAAGAGTTTCCTTTATCTCAAAGGGACGACGCTGGATTATGCCGATTCTCTTAAAGATAAAGGATTCCGGTTCAAAAATCCGAACGCGAACAAAACGTGCGGCTGCGGAGAATCGTTTTCGGTTTAACTTTTATTCGGGACTCATGAGCGAAAAAGGAAAAAGTGATTTTCTAAACAAAGTTTCCCCGCTGCACTCGGAAGTGCGTTTCCTCGGGAAGTGTCTCGGCCGTGTGCTCCGGGACCAGGAAGGCAACGCCTTTTATGAATTTGTCGAGGAAATCCGCACCACGGCAATCCAGCTGCGCAAACGCTACCGCCCCGAACTCGAAAAAAAGCTGATCGACCGTATCCGGTCGCGCAAGCTGGACGAAATCATCAAACTCATCCGCGCTTTTACCGTTTATTTTCTCCTCGTCAATCTGGCCGAAGACAAGCACCGGGTCCGGCGCAAGCGGGATTATGAGAACGAAGGCCAGATTCAGACAGGGTCACTCGAAGACGTCCTGACGCGGCTTCAAAAATCCAAGAAAGGTCTGCGCCGGTTCATGCATGAGCTTGAGGAGGTTTCCATTGAGCTTGTGCTGACGGCACATCCGACCGAGGCGCAGAGGCGCACCGTGCTTGAAAAAAGGCTCGACATCGACCGCCTGCTTTTTGACCGCGAATTCCGCAAGCTGACTCCCGTTGAACTCGAGGAAAATGAGCAGAAAATTTATGAGGCCATCTGCCTGCTTTGGCAGACTGACGAACTCAGGCGCCGGCGCCAGACCGTCCTCGACGAGGTGGACAACGGGCTGTTTTATCTGGACGAAGTTTTTTTTGATGTTTTGCCGGCCATGCTGCATCGTTTTTACGGGCTTGCGGAAAAAATTGCGGGGCGGCGCGGCGCCAAATACCCTTTATTGCGTCTCGGAACATGGATCGGCGGAGACCGCGACGGGAATCCGTATGTGACGCACGAGATCACGCGCGAAGCCGTGCGGCGCCAGAAAGTTGCCATTCTTCAGAAATACAAAAAGACCATGGATGATCTGCTTGAGGCCCTGAGCCAGTCGGTTCAGCTCGTGGGCGCTTCAAACAAACTTATGGAGTCCATTGAATCGGACTCAAAAAATATGCCGCTCTTTGCAAAATCCATTCAGGAAAAAAGCCGGCAGGAACCGTACCGAAAGAAAATATCGTTTATCCGGCGAAAGTTGATGAATACGGCGCTAATCAATGCGACGGAGGAGGAGCGCGGCAGTTTCGGCGCGGAGCCCATCGAAGCCGCATACGCCAATGCCGCCGAATTCCGCGCGGAGCTTGAGCTGATGGCCGAATCGCTCAGAAAAAACAAAGGGGCGTATCTCGTGCCCCAGTTTGAGAAGCTCCTGCTGGCGGTGGATTTGTTCGGGTTCCATTTTGCGAAAATGGACGTCCGTGACAATGCCGAAGCCCTGGAAAAAGTCGTGGGCGAGCTGCTCTCTAAAAACGGGTTCTTAAAATCCTCTTTCTCCGAACTTGATGATAGAAGAAAGTCGGAACTGCTTAAAAAATTAATTCATGAAGCCCCGCACCCGCGGATTCTGGGCGGCGACTATTCGGCCGAAACGCGCGAATGTCTTGAGACGTTCCGGACTGTCCGCGAAGTCCGCGAAAAAATCGAACCGCGGGCCATGGACCGTTACATCCTGAGCATGACCCGGGGCTGTGCCGATATTTTTTCGATCCTCTGGCTCGCTGCCGAAACAGGGAGCCAGGACGTGATGACCGTGCCGCTTTTTGAAACCATCGAAGACCTTCAGAATGCCGCGCCGATTATGGAAGCCCTCTATACCGACGGCCTTTATCAAAAACATCTGGCGCGCTGGGGCGGCCGCCAGGAAATCATGCTCGGGTACTCCGATTCGAATAAAAACGGCGGGTTCCTGACTTCCAACTGGGGACTTTACCGCGCCCAAAAAGTACTTTCGGATTCGGCCAAGAAGCACCGCATCAAGCTGACGCTTTTTCACGGGCGCGGCGGATCCATCGGCCGCGGGGGAGGGCCGAGCAACCAGGCGATTATGGCCCAGCCCGAAGGCAGTATGGGCGGAAGGATCAAGATCACGGAGCAGGGCGAAATCATTTCCCTGAAATATTCCAACCCGCTGATTGCCGAGCGGAACCTGGAGCTTGTGCTGTCGGCAGTGCTTGCGGCGGATTTTCTTTATTATCAGGCGTCTCCGAAAATCCAGGAATGGGAAAAGCACATGCAGTTTCTTTCGGATGCGGCCTTCCGGCAGTACCGGAAACTGGTTTATGAGAACAAGTCATTCCTCCAGTATTTTTATGAATCGACGCCGATTGACGAAGTTTCGCGCCTGAATATCGGGTCGCGGCCCGCCAGGAGGGCGCAAACGCAGGCGATCGAGGATTTGCGCGCCATTTCCTGGGTCTTTAGCTGGATGCAGTCGCGGCAGCCCGTGCCGGGCTGGTACGGTTTCGGCACGGCCGTGGATCAATACATTTCAAAAAACGGGATGGCCGGACTTTCAAAATTACGCGAAATGTATCAGGAGTGGCCGTTCTTCCGCGTTTTGGTTGATTTTGCGCAAATGAGCGCACAAAAAGGGGACATGCACATTGCCCGCCACTATGCTAATCTGGT
>MHFC01000117.1:31441-32397 GCA_001804025.1 Omnitrophica bacterium GWA2_52_8
CGGTCCTGCTGCAGAAGAGCGATACGCTTGGACTGCACGACCTGCAGTCGCTCACCCGGCCCGATGATTGCGGCGCACCGGACGCCGCATTCCAGTTGAACGTGATGTTGGGCACCGGCGATGATGTCATTCACCAGGTCACGCGGGAAGTCTTGGTTCATGCATACGAACGGAGTGATGGGAATCAATCGCTCGCGGCCCGGCTGCTCGGCATCCCGCGCACGACATTTCAGACCTATCTGCAGAGATTTGACCTCTGAGCCGCAATCGCGTAAATCGTACTCGATCAAGAAATTGGATATTTGTAGGGATCGGCGTGTACGGGGCGAACACACCGTTTGGCAGCCGCACGATCGTGTGCAGGTTGAAGTCGGTGAGCAGCTCCTGTTTGATGCGCGCGCATACACCATCGCCGAACAGCGTACCGTTTGGCACAACCACTGCTGCCCGAGCGGGTCCGTGAACGCGAGATTTGCGTCTGAGCTTGCGCATGATGAGTTGAGAAAAAGAAGGGCTGTCTCCGCAGTTTGTCGATCTTCAGGGAAGTTGCCCTGAACACCCTTCTCCGCCTCGCCGCCCAAAGGCGGATTCGTCAGGATTGCGTCTACCCGGTCCCTCTCACCGATTTCCGTGAGTTTGAACCGGAGCGCATTGCCTGGATCGATCTGTCGTGAATCCAGCCCATGTAGCAGGAGATTCATCTGCGCGAGAAGAAACGGCAGTGGCTTGGGCTCGCAGCGGATCTGGCACTCGCGAGAACAGCTGCAACCCTTGTCGCGGACGCGGCGAATCGTCTTCGCGTCATGAGAGATGCGGAGACAGCAGCCGCGGGTCACCTGCGCCAGCTGCACCAAGAAGCCGATGCTGCGCATCGGCGTGGCGAACTGGGAGGACTACGAACGTCGCGCGAAGGAGATTTATGGATTTTTGCGCGAAGCATGGGAACGCGCCGTAGA
>MHFC01000117.1:32417-32815 GCA_001804025.1 Omnitrophica bacterium GWA2_52_8
TGGTTGCGAGGACACGATGACCCTGGCGCTGTCGACGAGCCTTTGCCGCCGCCGGGTGATGTGCTGCGCGACATTGAAGAACTAGAAGCGTGGCGACGTGAGATCCACGCTTTGCGCCAAGGGTGAACAGCGGCCTGGTTTTAGCCGCCCGTGATGGGAAGGCCGCGGCCCGGAACCTCGCCACTAGAGTGGGCGCGAATCGTGATCTTCTATTTTTTCGCGATCCGCCTCGCGTGGAACCGAATTATGACACGCGACAATGACACGCGTAGATCGAGGCAAGTCGTACAAGGATATGTAATTACATTAGGATAACCCAACCCGAATGCTGGCCGCCGGACGGAGTTCAAGTCTCCCCTTCGGCATGAAAGCGGACGTGCGGCGTCCGCTTCGTTTTT
>MHFC01000117.1:32927-33882 GCA_001804025.1 Omnitrophica bacterium GWA2_52_8
GACGCCGCTTCATAACGGGCCTTATCACCAAGTACCGCCGGACGCCCGAGCAGCTCCAGAATCAGGCCGCTCACGGTGTCGATCTCCTCGTGCTCGAGGGCCACGCCCAGTGCTTCACCGAGTTCCTCGAGTCGTACGTTGCCGTCAACGAGCAGCGTGCCGGCCGGCTCGCGGACGATCTCGCCGAGGTCGCCGGCGCGTTCGGTGATCTCGCCGATTACTTCCTCGAACAGATCCTCCAGCGACATAATGCCCGCGGTACCGCCGTGCTCGTCCATTACTACGGCGAGCTGCACGCGCAGCTCGCGCATGGCACCAAGCACACGATCGACGCGCGCCGAGCCTGGCACAAACGGGACAGGCCTGACGTGTCGTGCCGCGACCGGTTCGTTGTTCTCGCAGATGTCGAGGATGTCGCGCACGTGCAGCGCACCAATGATATGATCGAGTGTGTCGTCGTAGACCGGGTAACGCGTGTGCGGGTGCTCTTGCAGGAGAGAAGCAAGAGTGTCGGCTGTTGCACCCAGCGGAATTCCGACCACGCGCACGCGCGGCACCATAACCATCTCTGCACTCAGATCCCCGAATTCCAGCAGCTCGCCGACAACCTGCGCAGCCTCACGCCGTAACAAGCCGCCGGCCTCACTCTCCTGCACGATGAAGGCTATGTCCTCGGGAGTGCGAAACTGATCGCGGCCCCGTTCTGCGCGGTTCACACCGAACAGGCGGAGAACTCCATTCCCCAATCCGTTGAGTGCAATGACGAAGGGATAGACCGCGAGCTGAATCACGCGCATCACGGGTGCGATCCATAACACCGTGTCGCGTGCGCGCTGGAGCGCAACGGATTTCGGCACCATCTCGCCGAGCACAATATGCGCGTACGTGAGAATCGTGATGGCGAGAACACTGGCGATAGAATGAGCTGCTATCCAACCCGAGGGGCCCCACGCCT
>MHFC01000117.1:33906-33979 GCA_001804025.1 Omnitrophica bacterium GWA2_52_8
CGAGTACGTGCTCGCCGTACATGCCCAACCCGAGGCTCGCCGCCGTTATGCCCAGCTGCGCCGTCGCAATGAA
>MHFC01000118.1:0-15364 GCA_001804025.1 Omnitrophica bacterium GWA2_52_8
AAAGAGCGGGGTCGGGCGAGAAGAGTTAAAACGATTACTTCTTACCAGCATTGCCCGGTGGTGAAATGGTATCACACTGCCCTTTGGAGGCATGATTCCTGGTTCGAGTCCAGGCCGGGCAGTTTGCAATGCCGCCGTCAGGCAATGTGAAATAGTCTTTTTACCGAATTAATTTTGAGGATGAACATGGCGACAGAACGCTGTTCGTTTTGCGGCAGACAAAAAAAAGATGTGCGCAAGGTTTTCTCGGGGCCGGGCGTCTACATTTGCGATGTCTGCGTCCGTGTTTGCTGGGACCTGCTTCACAAGGACAGTGGCGGGTTTCCCGTCCGCCAGGCGGCGCTTGTCTCCGAGCTTGAAATTCCGAAGCCAAGGGACATTAAGACCAAACTGGATCAGTACATCATCGGCCAGGACCGGGCGAAAAAGCAAATTTCCGTCAGTGTCCATAATCATTACAAGCGGATCAAAACCGCCGAATCCGCCGAAGGAATTGAATTTGAAAAAAGCAATATCCTCTTGCTCGGACCGACAGGGTCGGGGAAAACGCTTTTTGCGCGCACGCTGGCTAAGCTTCTTGATGTCCCGTTCGCGATTGCGGACGCAACGGCGCTGACCGAAGCCGGATATGTCGGCGAAGACGTTGAGAATGTCCTGCTGCGGCTGCTGCAATCGGCCAATTTTGATGTCAAGCGCGCCGAACTCGGGATCGTCTATATCGATGAAATCGACAAGTTGGCCCGCACCACCGAAAACGTGTCGATTACGCGGGATGTTTCCGGGGAGGGCGTTCAGCAGGCGCTTTTAAAAATTCTGGAAGGAACGATCGCCAATGTCCCTCCGCAGGGCGGGAGAAAACATCCGCAGCAGGAATATATCCAGGTCAATACGAAAAATATTCTGTTTATTTGCGGCGGTACTTTTGCGGGCGTCGAGAAGATCATTGAGCAGCGGATCAGTTCCAAAGCGATGGGCTTTGCCGCCATCCGTTCCAAGCTTCAGGCCGAGAAGTCCCTCGGGGAAATTTTGGCGGGCGTTGAAACCGAAGACCTCCTGAAATACGGATTCATTCCGGAATTTATCGGGAGATTTGCGGTGCTGGCATCGCTCCACGGCCTCGGCGAGGAAGACCTGGTGCGGGTGCTGACCGAGCCTAAAAACGCGCTCGTCAAACAGTACGAAGAATTTTTCAAGATGGAAGGGGTCAAACTGACGTTTGCGAGCGATGCGCTCAAAGAGATCGCGCACAGGGCCATCCGCAAGGGGACCGGTGCACGGGCACTGCGCAGCATTTTGGAAACCTTGATGCTGGATGTGATGTATGACGTCCCTTCGGAAAAAGATATTACGGAATGCGTGGTCACCCGCGACGTGGTCACGGGGAAAGAACCGCCTATTTTATTGAGGAACAAGGAATGGGCAAAAAGCGCTTAGATCAATACGATTACAATTGGCCGGAAACGATCGCGGCTTACGGATTTTTAAGTCCGAACTTGGCCGGATTTTTTCTCTTCACGACGATCCCGGTCATTGCGTCGCTGGTGTTGAGTTTCATGCAGTGGAACCTGCTGACAGACCCTGAATTTGTGGGGCTGGCGAATTTTATCGAGCTCGTCCGCGATCCGCTTTTTTGGAAATATTGCTGGAACACGGTTTATCTGATGGCGGCCATACCGATCAGCATGGCCGGCTCCTTAATTCTGGCGCTGGCACTGAATCAAAAGCTCAAAGGGGAAGTTATTTTCCGCACGGTTTATTTTCTGCCGACAATTTCTTCGGGTGTGGCGATCTTTATTTTATGGAAGCTGATTTATAATCCGGAATTCGGCGTGCTGAACACCATGATTTCCAAGATCGGCGACATCATTGGATTAAGCCTGACGGGGCCGCAGTGGCTGCAGGACGAGGCGTGGGCAAAGCCGGCGTTGATTATTATGGGCGTCTGGCAAACCGTCGGGGGTTACAACATGGTGCTTTATTTGGCCGCGCTTCAGGGCGTCCCCCGTGATTTTTATGACGCCGCGGAAGTTGACGGCGCCAACAGCTGGCAAAAATTTTGGGCGGTAACGTGGCCGCAAATTTCACCGACGACTTTTTTTATCGCGATCATGAGCGTCATCGGCGGTTTTCAGGCCGGGTTTGATCCTGCCTATATCATGACAGGCGGCGGTCCTAATGGATCGACAACGACTCTGATTTTCTATTTGTGGAGCGAAGCTTTCAAATGGAACCGCATGGGGTATGCGGCGGCATTGGCGTGGGTGTTGTTTTTGATTGTGTTCGTGTTCACCCTGATTCAGTGGCGGTTTTTCAGTAAAAAAGTACATTATTAATGTCAATTGAGCGGAATTTGACGGATAAGGTTACGGCAATGACGAAAAACGGAGAAACCCCGGGGGCCACTGCGGAGACAGACGCTTTTGATAAAAAGCGTCCGCTGACCATCAGCCAGATCCGCGCCAGTACGCGGAACAAAAAGGTGCTTAAGCGAGGCGGTTCTTACCTCTTTCTCCTGGCCGGAGCGATCACAATGGTAGCACCCTTTCTTTGGATGCTGACGACGTCTTTAAAAGAACCGGGCGCTGTTTTTTCATTTCAAAAAAACTGGTGGGAGGAATGGCTGCCGTTTTCATTCCACTGGGAAAATTATGTCAAAGCCTGGCATGTCGTGCCGTTCGGGCGGTTTTATTTGAACTCCATTTTTGTGGCGGTTTGCGTGACAGCGGCGCAGGTATTGACAAGCGCCATGGCGGCATATTCTTTCGCGCGGCTGAATTTTCCGGGCCGCGACAAAATATTTTTCGGTTACCTTGCGACCATGATGGTTCCCGGCGCCGTGACCATGATCCCGGTCTTTATCCTGCTGCGTTATTTGGGCTGGATTGATACTTATAAAGCGATGATTCTGCCGGCGGCGTTTACTGCTTACGGGACGTTCATGCTGCGGCAGTTTTTTTTGACGCTGCCCAAGGACCTTGAGGATGCGGCGAAGATCGACGGCTGTTCGTATTTCCGGATTTTCTGGCAGATTATCCTGCCGCTTTCAAAGCCGGCGCT
Source organism: Omnitrophica bacterium GWA2_52_8 (assembly GCA_001804025.1). Classification (GTDB taxonomy): domain Bacteria; phylum Omnitrophota; class Omnitrophia; order Omnitrophales; family Aquincolibacteriaceae; genus GWA2-52-8. The sequence continues at coordinate 3,058 of MHFC01000118.1, forward strand.
CGCGACCTTGACGACCTTTACGTTTATGGGGACCTGGATGAGTTTCATGTGGCCGCTGATCGTGATGAACACTCATGAAAAGTTTACGCTGCCGATCGGGCTGGCCTATTTTCAGAGCTTGCACGGGACGAACTGGACTTATTTGATGGCCGGTTCGATGATGATGATTCTTCCGATTCTTTTGGTTTTTATCTTTAACCAGCGCTTCTTTGTCGAAGGCATCAAGCTGAGCGGTATCAAAGGATAAGAATGCTGGCGATTGTGCTTGCCGCAGGCAAGGGAACGAGAATGCGTTCCGAACGCCCCAAGGTACTGCATGAAATATTCGGCCGGCCTCTGTTAGAGTATGTGCTTGATACGCTGTTAGAAATTCCGGTAAAGCGTATCGCGCTTGTTGCGGGTAGCGGTTCCGGTCAAGTGCGCGATTATCTTGGTCAGAACGGCCGGGCGGTGCGGAAAACCAGGATTTTTTTACAAAAAAAACGGTTGGGGACGGGACATGCCGTGATGTCTGTCCGCGCTGCTCTTGTGTCAGAAAAGCAGGATATCCTGATCTGGCCCGGCGATATGCCGCTTCTGAAGATTGACACATTGCGCGAGTTTGTGCGGCAGCACCGCGAGTCCGGTGCAGACGCGAGTGTGTTGTCGGCGATTCATCCTGAGCCGTCCGGATACGGACGGATTTTGAGGGCCGGCGGCGGTTTTTACGGCATCCGCGAAGAACTGGACGCCTCAGAGGCCGAGCGGCGGATTCAGGAAATTAATACCGGGATTTATCTTTTTCGGCCCCGGTGTCTGATCGCAGCATTGGGTTTTCTGAAACCGAGGAACCGGAAAAAAGAATATTATCTGACGGATACGATCGAATATCTGTCGCTGAAAAATCACAAGCTCAGGGCGTTTCCGCTGGCCGTATCGGGAGAGGCGCTCGGCATCAATACGCAGGCCCAGCTTGCGGAGGCGATTGCAACAGTGAACCGGCGCGAGATCCAGCGGCATCAGGCAAACGGGGTAACGTTCATATCGCCGGAGCAGACATTTGTCGCGCCGGGGGCCAGGATCGGAAAAGACACCGTCATCCATCCGTGGTGTTATATCGAATCTGGCGTGTCCATAGGGACGGGATGTCAAATCGGTCCCTATGCCAAAATCCGCAAGGGTACGCAGATCGAGGCTCAGGCGGTGATCGGGAGTTTTGTTGAAATCGCGCGTTCGCGCGTCGGCAGGAAAGTGGTGGCAAAACATTTGGCGTATTTAGGCGATGCCGTGATCGGAGCAGGGACCAACGTCGGCGCCGGGACCATCACGGCCAACTTTGACGGAAAACAAAAAAACAGAACGCATGTCGGAAAAAAAGTCCTGCTCGGCTCCAATACGGTGCTTGTGGCACCGGTTAAAATTGCGGACGGGGTCAAGACGGGCGCCGGCGCCGTGATCACGGGGCGGACAAGGCACAAGCGCGGCGATGTGCTTGTCGGTGTTCCTGCAAAAGTTTTGAAGAAAAAAACAAAACCGGCATAACCTTATGGTGAAAGGCAAGAAAATGAGCAGCGCTGAAAAATATAAGGCAAAATCAAACGGGGATGAAAATCTTGTTATCCTCGGCGGTAATTCCAATCCCGAGCTTGCCAGAGAAATCGGCGATGTTTTAGGCCGGCCTTTGGCTTTTGTGACGGTGGGCCGGTTTCCCGAAGGGGAAATTCAGGTCCAGATCAAAGAAAACGTGCGCGGCAAAGATGTGTTTATCGTGCAGTCGACCTGCACGCCTCCGAACGACAACCTTATGGAACTGCTGATTCTGATCGATGCGGCGCGCAGGGCCTCGGCCAAAAGAGTGACGGCCGTGCTTCCTTTTTTCGGCTATGCCCGGCAAGACCGCAAAGACAGGCCGCGGGTGCCGATAACGGCGAAGCTTGTGGCGAATCTGCTGACAACCGCAGGCGCCAACCGAGTTTTAGCGATGGACCTTCATGCCGGCCAGATCCAAGGGTTTTTTGATATTCCCGTTGATCACCTCTATTCGATCAGTGTGATCGGGGACTATCTGAAGGGCAAAAATTTAAAAAATCCTATCGTGGTTTCTCCGGACATCGGAGGAATCCGGATGGCGCGGGCGTACTCAAAGCTTTTACAGTGCCCGCTTGCGATCGTCGACAAGAGGCGTGAGGATGCGACCAAAACCCATGTCATGAATATTATCGGCGAAGTTGAAGGGAAAAATGTTGTGATTGTCGACGACTTGATTTCAACGGGAAGTTCGCTCGTGGAAGCGGCGCGGGCGCTTCAGGACAACGGGGCGCTGGATGTTTATGCGGCCATTGTGCACCCCGTGCTTGCCGGCAGTGCCGTTGAAAAAATTCAGAAATCCAATATTAAGGAATTAATTGTGACAAATTCAATCCCGCTCGGGGCCGAGAAGCAGATTGAGAAAATCAAACCCTTGTCGGTTGCGACGCTGCTTGCCGAAGCCATTTACCGGATCCACTGTAATGAATCGGTCAGTTCGCTTTTTTCGCAGGTTGGTGTTGAGGCTTAGTAACTGAGCTTTTGCAAAATGGCCGGCGCCCATAGGGGACAGGCAGTGAAATATTGCCTGTCCCCTATGGGAAGCACGCCGCCGGCTGGCCATTTTGCAAAGGTTCTGTTAGTAATATAAAAATCATATCGATGAAAAAGGAGGAGTAAAAATATGGAAACGATACGTCTCGCGGTAAAAGTGCGCGAAGATTTTGGAAAGCAGGGTTCTAAGCGTGTCCGCCGACGCGGCGCCATTCCGGCCATTGTTTACGGACACAATATGAAGCCTTTGTCGATCGAGGTGGAATTAAAAGAGCTGCATCACGCGCTGCATACTAAGGCGGGTGAAAATGCGCTCATCAACCTTGAGGTGCAGGGCGCCAAGCTTAAGGAATCAACCTGCCTGATCAAGGACATCCAGCACAACCCGGTGACTGATTCGGTGACCCATGTGGATTTTACAGTCATTTCATTGACCGAAGAAATTACGGTCAAGGTCCCCGTGGTCGTTAAGAATGCCGCGGATATTGCGGGTCTCAAGGAAGGCGGCGTGCTGGACGTGATTCATCACGAAATCGAAGTCAAGTGTCTGCCTACGGCGATTCCGGAAAAATTCGAAATCGATATTAAGCAGATGAAAATCGGCGATATCCTTCATGCTTCCGAATTGGCTCTTCCGGCCGGTGTCCGCTGCGAACTTCCGGCTGACGAACCGGTTATCGCCATTCATGCGCCGCGCGAAGAAGAAGCGGCCGCTCCGGCTGAAGAAGCGGCAGTACAGCCTGAAGTGATTGAGAAAGGCAAGAAGCCCGCTGAAGAAGGCGAGGAAGGTGCCGCAGAAGCCAAGCCTGCGGCGGCCAAGTCCGATAAGCCCGCGGCCAAACCCGAGAAATAATTTTGTCTGGCTCATGGGCGCAAAGCACGGACCTTGGGGGTTGAGGGCTCATGAAACAAGAACAGATTAAATTAATTGTTGGATTGGGGAATCCGGGGCCGCGGTATGCGGCAACGCGGCATAATGCGGGCCGCATGGTTGTCGAGTGTTTTGCGGATTCCTGTAAGGTTAAGTTTACCGAAAAAAGCCGGCTTGAGGCCGGCATTGCGTGTTTTGAGACGGCCGAATCGGCCGTGGTTCTGGCTTACGGAATGACGGCGATGAACTTATCCGGCCGTTTTGTCCGCAAGTTGACGGAACACTTTGAGGTCCGGACTTCCTCCGATCTTTTGATCCTTGTCGACGATCTCGCGTTACCCTTTGGAAAGCTGCGTTTGCGGGCATCGGGAACCGACGGGGGACATAATGGCCTTAAGTCCATTCATGAAGCCTTCGGCAATACGGCCTATCCTCGGCTTCGCATCGGAATTCAGCCGATGGGGTGGAAGGACGGCGATTTGATTGCCCATGAAGTTTTTGTTTTGCAGGAGTTTTCAAAGCAGGAGAAGCAGGCGCTTGATCTGGTTTTAGGCAAAGCCGCCGAGTCCTGCCGCTTGTGGCTTGAGCAGCCGATAAGCCGGGCTATGAATGCTGTAAATGTAAAGAGCTTATAGAGTTAGATTGAAAAAGCATTGCTTGCTTATTAGAAAAAACTGTGTTAGATTCAGTCTTCAAATTTGTAGACTCTGTCGAAAGGTAGTTCGCTTAAATCCCCTTTTAGACCGTCGCAGATTACCCGAATGATGCACAAAAAGAGGTTCTCGATAAAATGAAACTTTACGAAACGCTTATACTTTTGCCGCCGGATACGGCGTCTGATACCCGCGAGAAACAAATCAAGGGCGTCGAAGATCTTATCTCCAAATATTCCGGAAAAATAAAACAGAAAAACGACCTGGGTAAAAAATATCTTGGCTATGCCATCCAAAAACACAAGGAAGCGCAGGGCTTCGTTTTTGATTTTGAAATGCCGCCTTCTCAGTTAGAGGAATTCCGCAAAGGCCTGGAACTTCAGGATTTTATCCTTAAATATATGGTCAGCATAAAAATCATGAGTGAAAAAAAGCCTGTTGCTGCCGCGATCGCGGCTCCGGCCCCGGCGACTGCCAAAACACGACCGAACTTTCCCGGCCGGGAACCCAGAAAAGAAAGAACGTCCGTTTAAAGGGAGAAAATTATGGCTGCCAGTCTAAACCGGGTTTTTTTAATGGGGAACTTAACACGGGATCCGGAGTTGCGCTATATCCCGTCAGGACAAGCTGTCACATCGTTTACGATTGCCTGCAACCGGACCTATAATTCTCCGGCCGGTGACAAGAAAGAAGAAGTCAGCTTTATCCGCGTTGTTGTTTGGGCGCGCAAAGCCGAAGTCTGTAACGAGTTTTTGAAAAAAGGAAGCGGCGTTTTTGTGGAAGGACGTTTGCAGAGCCGCTCATGGGAAGCACAGGACGGTACCAAGCGTTCAACGCTTGAAGTGATCGCCCAAAATGTGCAGTTTCTGCCGCGCGGAGGCGGACGCGGAGCGGGGCAGGAAGTCAGCATGCCGAATGATGACGCTATTTTTGAAGATAATGCAGAATCCGGAACGCCGGCAAAAAGCGCTGCCGGCGCCTCTGCGCAAGAGTTACGGCCGGATGATGAGGTTCCGTTCTAGAGCGGTTCTAGCGACAGAATAATTTAAGGAGAAATTAAGGATGGCCTTTCAACAATCAAGATCACAGTCTTCTTACGGCAACAGGGACCGCGGCGGAAAGCCGGGGGGCTCAAATTTCCGGAAATTCCGTCCGGGTGGAAGCGGCGGCCCCGGAATGGAAGGTCCCGGGGGCCGTGTTTTTAGAAAAAAAATCAATCGTTTTCATGTGGTCTTCTCGGAAAACCCGGATTACATAGATTACAAGGACACGGAACGGCTGTCTAAATTCCTGACGGAAAAAGGCAAAATCGTTCCGCGCCGGATTACCGCGCTGACATCGAAACAACAACGCCTGCTGGTGCGCGCCATCAAGCGTGCACGGCACTCCGGTTTGCTGGCCTTTCAAGTAGGTTAATCCCAAAAAACATAGAAGGCCGCGGGCCGTCTTGATGGATGGCGTGCCGGAGAATCCGGCGAGCGCTTTTTTATTATGTCCGGAAAGGTTGAGGATAAACAATGGAACTGATACTTCTGCAAGACGTAAAAAACGTGGGGCAACGCGGGGATGTCGTCTCTGTGCGTGCCGGCTATGCCCGCAACTTTCTCGTCCCCCGGAAACTCGGTGTTTTGGCGGACCGCAGTAACCGCCAATTCGTCGAAGAACATCGCGCGCGCAGCCAGGAACGCAAGGCCAAAGAAAAGGAACAGTGGCAGACCAAAGCCAAGAGCCTTGCGAGTTTGAAGCTTGTCATCGCGGCTCAATCGGGCAGTCAAGGAAAACTGTTCGGATCGGTCACATCTGCGGACATTGCCCATGCGCTCGCCGAACAGGGTTGGACACTTGAAAAAAAACAAATCCATTTAAAAGAACCCATCCGCACGGTCGGGACCTTTGCCATTAGCTTGGATCTTTATCCGGAAGTCAAAAGCCAAATTTCCGTTCAAGTCGTTGAAAAGTCCTAGGAATTCAGCGGAGAAAATTTGTGGCTAAATTGGAATCGTCCCTTCATCTTCTAGATAAAATCCCTCCCCAGAATAAAGATGCCGAAATGAGTGTTTTAGGCGCGATGCTTTTTGAAGAGCAGGCGCTTGTCCGGGCCTTGGAGCTCCTCCGCCCGGAATATTTTTACGATGACAGCCACCAGAAAATATTTTCCGCTTTCCGCGGCCTCTTTGAAAAAAACCGTCCCGTTGACATTGTGACGGTGGCCGAAGAACTGAGCAGCCGCGGTCATCTCGAACAAGTGGGCGGCGCCACTTTTTTGACACAGCTGACAACCATGGTGCCGACGTCGGCGCACTTGGAACATTATGCGCATATTGTGAAGGAAAAAGCGCTGTTGCGGTCGCTGATCCACAACGCCACGCAGATTGTCCAGAATTGTTTTGACGCCGGCAAGGAAGTCAATCACGTCATCGATTCTGCCGAGAAGATGATTTTTGATGTTTCACAGCACCGGATTGAAGGCCGTTTTTTTTCGATGCGGGACATTATTCACGACAGCATGGAAACCATCGACCGGCTTTATCAGCACCGGGACCATGTCACCGGGCTTGCGACGGGATTTCATAGTTTTGACGTTAAGACTTCGGGTTTGCAAAACTCGGATTTAATTATCGTTGCAGGGCGGCCCTCGATGGGAAAATCTGCGTTCGCCTCGTGCATTTGCGAGCAAGTAGGGATCATTCAGCAGAAACCGATCGCTTTTTTTTCGCTCGAAATGAGCAAGGAGCAGCTGGTTCAAAGAATGTTGTGTTCTCACGCCCGGGTGGATGCGCAAAAAGTCCGGACAGGGTATCTCTCGCACCAGGACTGGCCGAAATTGACGAGTGCCGCCGGTAAAATTTCAGAAGCGCCGATTTATATCGACGATACGCCGGGACAAACCGTCCTCGAGGTGCGGGCAAAAGCGCGGCGCTTAAAAATGCAGCACGGTGTTTCCATGATCGTCATTGACTATTTGCAGCTGATGCAGGGCGTGGGGCGGGTGGAAAGCCGCCAGCAGGAAATTTCCGAAATTTCAAGATCACTCAAGGCTCTGGCCCGCGAATTGCGGGTGCCTGTGATCGCGGTGAGCCAGTTATCGCGTGCCGTTGAAAATCGTACGGGAAACAGGCCGCAGCTTTCCGATTTGCGCGAATCCGGGGCCATCGAACAGGATGCGGATGTTGTTGTTTTTCTTTTCCGCGAAGAATATTATAACCCTACCGAAGAGAATCGGAACCGCGCCGAAGCCATTATTGCCAAACAGCGTAACGGGCCGACAGGGACCTGTGATCTGATGTTTTTGAAAGAATGGACGCGTTTTGAAAATCTGGAATTAAACCGGGAAGAAACCCTTTGAACTCTAGACCGGAGAAGGGCCGGTAACTGGTTTTATGAAAAAAATATTTTTTTTGTTTGTGATTTTTCTTGGGATTCTGCAGCTGTCGCCGGTATCCGGATGGGCTCAAGAGAACCAAGAAAATTCGGCAACGCCTGAGGATCAGGAGATTGAAAAGGCGCTTGACGCATTGAGCGGAGGTCCGCAGAAAAAATTGCCCGAAGCCATTGTGCGTAAGAGCGAAGAACAGGCGCAGCGTCAACTCCAGGTTAAAGAAGCTGCCGGGCAGCCTTCGGCGTCGCCCCAGTCCCAGCCTTCAGTGTCTCCTTCCGGACCGAGCAGCATCCGCCAGATCACGATTCAGGGAAATAAAATTGTAAGCACCAATACGATCATGAGCAAGATCCAGATACGCCCGGGGACCCCGTTCGGGCAGGAAACGATTAACGCTGACCTTAAGCGTCTTTATGCGTCAGGGTTCTTTGAGGACATTCGCGTTGAGCTTGAGGAGGTTGCGGACGGGTACAACCTCATTTTTATCGTCGATGAAAAACCGATCATTCATGAAATCCGGCTCAGCGGGCACTCGGCATTCAAGGAAGACAAGCTGCGCAAGGAGATTCCGCTGCTGGAAGGACAGATTTTGGACCGGCAGCAGATCAAGCAGGGGGTTGAGAAAATCCGCCAGCTATACCGTGACAAGGGTTTCCGGTTTGTCGATGTGAACGCCAATGTCGACGTGAACCAATCCTCGAAAGAAGCGATTGTGGACATTCAAATTTTCGAGGGGGAGAAGTATAAAATCAAACAAATTGATTTCACCGGACTTTCTGCTTTTAAAGAAAAACAGCTGCGAAAAATGATGAAGACGAAAGAAAAGGGCTGGGTTTTCCGTCCCGGGGTTTTCGACAGCGAAAAGTTTCAGAAGGACTTGGAGCGTCTTCAATTGTTCTATCAGCAGGAGGGCTATCTGGACGCCCGCCTGGAGCCGGATTTCCAGTACGACAAGGAATCCCGTGAAATCCATATCCTTATCAAAATTGATGAGGGGCGCCACTATGTTACGGGCGTGATCACCATCAGCGGCAACAAATTATTTCCCGAGTCAGAAATTTGGGAAGCGCTGGAAATGCTTCCGGGGCTCACCTACTCCCAATACTATTTATCGAAGGATGTTGAAGGCGTCCGTGATTATTATTACCGGCAGGGGTATATGGACGCCCGTGTGATTCCGGACGTACAGCTGAACCGTGATAACGGCAAGGTGGACGTCGCCTATAAAATTGAAGAAGGGGATTTGTATTTCGTCGAAAAAGTCGTCGTTCGCGGCAATACCAAGACAAAAGACATGGTTGTCCGCCGAGAGTTAAGAATCCGTCCCGGGGACAGATTTGACGGCGGGCAAATTGATAAATCGAAAGAACGTCTTCAAAATCTCGGGTTTTTTGAAGAAATAACTTACGACACCGAACCCACGGAAACAAGCAACCGCAAAGACCTTGTTTTCCGGGTCAAGGAAAAGAGAACCGGGGAGTTGTCATTCGGAGGCGGTGTGAGTTCGGTGGACCGCCTTGTGGGGTTTGCCCAGATATCGCAGCGGAATTTTGACGCGTTTAATTTCCCGAGGTTCACCGGCGCTGGCCAATCGCTTTCTCTAAGCGCGCGGATCGGCAGTATCAGTCAAAACTTTGATCTGAGTTTCGTCGAGCCGTATTTGCTTAATAAACCGGTAGCTCTCGGGCTTGACGGGTTCAGTGTCCGGCATGATAACCACAATGTTGATTTTGCCGAGGAACGCAGAGGAGGCAGTGCAACACTCTCCCGGACTTTCAAGGATGTCTGGAAAGTGGGCGGAGGGTATACGCTTGAGCGGGTGTCACTTGACGATATTTCGTCGGACGCCCCGCAAACCGTGCTGAACTTCTCCGGCGTCAACTGGCTTTCACGCCTGCGCTCTTTTACTTCCCACGATACCCGGGACAATGTTTTCAATCCGACGCGCGGTCATCTGGCATCGTTTAATGCGGATCTGATCGGAAGCTTTTTGGGAGGGGACCAGGATTTTTACACCCTGCAGGCAGGATATACCCAATATTGGAGTCTTTTTAAAAAGCATGTTTTTGAATGGCGTTTGCGCCTCGGGACATCGCAGGAATTCGGCGATTCTGACGAAGTCCCGATTTTTGACCGCTTCTATGCCGGCGGACTGGGGTCCGTCAGGGGTTATAATTACCGCCGGGTGGGGCCGATTGAGGCCGGCGATGCGATCGGTGGGGAGTCCCTGTTTATCTCAAACCTTGAATATACCTTTCCGATCCCGCGTCTAGAAGCTTTCAAAGGAGCTTTTTTTGTGGATGCCGGACATGTTAATGAAGAGTCTTATAAGTTGTCATTCAGCGAGATTGCGTTAAGCGTCGGTCCCGGGATAAAGGTTCAAACTCCGATCGGGCCCGTGGCATTTTATTACGGTCTACCTATTGCGAACAGGGACACGGAGGACCGTCACGGGAAATTTGAATTTAGTTTGAGCCGAGGCTTCTAAGTCACCAAGTTACCAACCCATTAAACGAAGGAGATGTTTTGATGAAAGCGATTTTAAAAGCAGTTTTTATTTTTTTGGTTGCGGGAGTGCCTGTTTTTAGTGCGGGAGTTCAGCCGGTATCGGCAGAAATAAAATATGCTTTTGTGGATGTGGCCCGTATTTTTGACGACTATGAAAAAACTAAGACCAATGACCAGCAACTTCAGGATCTTGGCCGCCAAAAAGAAGAGCAGCGGGAAAATATGGTTCAGGAGATCCGGCAGCTTAAGGATGAGTTGACGCTCCTGGCGGAAGACGCGAAAGAAGAAAAGCAGGATGCGGTCAATAAAAAAGTCCAGGCCCTGCAGGATTTTGAGCGGGACACGCGCAGGGAACTCGGGCAGCAAAGAGACCGGGTGGTGAAGGAGATTTTCAAAGACATTGACGACACGGTCCAGCGTTACGGGGAGCGCAAGGGTGTGGATTTAATCTTCAACGAACGGGCCCTTGTTTACCGGAACGACAAGCTCGATATTACCGAAGAAATTTTGGGAGATCTGAACAAGGAGTACGCGTCCAAGAAGAACTAAAACGCGGCATATGTTTTCGTGAAACAACGAACGATAAAAGAAACGATTTTTTTCGACGGGAAAGGCATTCATACCGGAAATTCCGTAAAGATGCGCATCTCTCCGGCGGACGCCGGTGGCGGCATTTTATTTTGCCGCACGGACCTGAAGCCTGAGTTGAAGGTCAGGGCAAACATTCAGCACGTCCGAAGCGACGAGCTGAGGCAGACGGCTTTGGTTGTCGGCGAAGGGGTGATCCGGACGGTCGAACATTTGATGGCTGCTTTTCACGGGCTTGGCGTCGATAATGCGCTGGTGGAAGTGGAAGGGGATGAAATCCCGGCCATGGACGGCAGCGCCCGGGAGTTTGCCGAAGTTTTTATCCGGACGGGGCTTGTCGAGCAGGACGCCGAAAGACAGTATCTGGAAATCAAGTCTCCTGTTTTTGTGGATCACGGAGACCAGTCCATTGTGATGCTTCCGGCGGATCATCTCGAGATTTCATACACGCTCAGCTACCGGCATTCGGATCTGAAAGATCAGTTTTTATCGCTCCGGATCATTCCCGAAATCTTTGAACGGGAACTGGCTTCCGCGAGGACTTTTTGTTTGAAGGACGAAGCCCAGCTTTTGCTGTCACAGGGTTTCGGCAAGGGGGCGAACCTCACGAACACGCTCGTGTTTGAACAAAACAGTCCGATTGACAATACGCTGCGCTACGATAACGAAGCCTGCCGGCATAAAATTATGGACCTGCTCGGGGACCTTTACCTGGGCGGTCATTTTGTGAAGGGCCACATTATTGCGAACCGGAGCGGTCATAATCTGAACGTCGAATTTGTGAGGAAAATGCTTATGTCTGCCGAAAAAAATCCGCCGTCCATTCCTGAAACGCTGAATGTTCAGGACATTCAAAAGATTATTCCGCACCGTTATCCTTTTTTGTTTGTCGACCGGATCGAGCAGTTCAAGCCCGGAGTCAGCGCGGTCGGCTTCAAGCAGGTCAGCAGCAACGACTATTTTTTTCAGGGGCATTTCCCGGGACACCCGGTGATGCCGGGTGTTTTGATTATTGAAGCCATGGCGCAGGTCGGGGGTGTGATCATGCTGAGCAAGCCCGAAAACCGGGACAAGATCGCTTATTTCATGAGCATCGATTCGGCCAAGTTCAGGCAGCCCGTTGTACCGGGGCATGAACTGCGGATGGAAGTGGAAGTCGTAAAAATCAGGGCCAAAACGGGGCAGTGTGTGGGCCGGGCCTATGTGGGAGACAAACTTGTATGCGAAGCGGAAGTGAAGTTCGCAGTCGTCGATCAGTAAACATCCATCCGACCGCGATTGTCCATCCGGACGCCGTTCTCGGAGAAGGGGTTGAGATCGGTCCGTTTGCCATCGTTGCCGGGACCGTGACGATCGGTGTGGGCACGATTGTCGGCGCGCGGGTGACGGTTGAAGGAAACACGATTCTCGGGGAAGAGAACGAGATTTTTACGGGTGCTGTTATAGGCAGTCCGACCCAGGACAAGAAGTATGACGGCGGTATGAGCTATTTGAAGATCGGATGCCGGAATAAAATCCGCGAATATGTCACGATTAATCCCGGCACCAAGGATGGGACCGAAACGGTTATCGGGGACGATAATTTGTTGATGGCCTACTGTCATGTCGCCCATGACTGCATTGTCCATAATCAAACGGTGCTCGCAAACGGCGCGACATTGGCGGGGCATGTTATTGTTGAAGACAGGGCCATCATCGGCGGGTTGAGCGCGGTCCACCAATTCGTGCGGATCGGCAAACTTTCATTGA
>MHFC01000118.1:15375-17866 GCA_001804025.1 Omnitrophica bacterium GWA2_52_8
AAAATCGAACTAAAAAAATCTTTCAAGATTATTTTTAAATCCGGCCTGACGCTTAAAAAAGCCGTAAAAAGCATTGAGCAAGAATGTCCGGCCACCCCCACCATGCTGGCTTTAATTGCATTCCTGAAAAATTCCGAGCGCGGTATTTGCCGCTAATCCTGCCAGGTTACCGGTCATCCGGAGCATCTGCGCGGTATAAAATAAAAATCGAAATGAAAAAAACAATCGGCATTATCGCAGGAAACGGACGTTTCCCATTTTTGGTGGCACGCGAAGCCCGTAAAGAGGGCTATTCGGTGGCAGTTTGCGGGGTGGAAGGAGAGGCGGACCCCGAACTGCAGGCGTGTTCGGATTTTTTTTCCTGGGTCAAAGTCGGCGAGCTCAAGAAACTCGTAAAATTTTTCAGGTCGCAAGGCGTTCACGAGGCCGTCATGGCCGGGAAAGTCGAAAAGGTCCGTTTGTTCCAAAAAAATGTGCATCCGGACCTGGCCATGATGAAGGTGCTGATGAAAACGCGTGATTTTAAGGATGATTCCCTGCTGGGCGGGATCGCGGAATATTTGCACGGGGAGGGAGTGGACCTGCTGGATTCCACACTGTTTTTGAAGGATTCTCTTCCGGGTGTTGGGGTTCTCGGAAAAAGAAAACCTTCGGAAGAAATATTTGAGGATATCCGGTTCGGCTACGAGCTGGCGAAATCGTGTGCGGGGCTTGATATCGGTCAAACCGTAGTTGTGAAAAAGAAAGCGGTTTTGGCCGTGGAAGCGGTGGAAGGTACCGATGCGGCCATTTTGCGGGGAGGTGAACTGGGCGGTGGCAGGGTGACGGTCGTAAAAGTCGCGAAACCCCGCCAGGACATGCGTTTTGATGTTCCGGCTGTGGGAAGCCGGACTTTGCGCGCACTTGTCGAGGTGCGGGCCCGGGCCTTTGCGTTCGAAGCCGGCAAAACGATTTTCTTCGATCTGGACGAAGTCATCAAACAAGCCGACCAGAAGGGGATCGTGCTGCTGGGAGTCGACGCGGAGTCAGAACTTGTGCGCGGCCGCGGGGAAAAACCGGCGGCTGAAGCCGGAAAACAGAAAAAACAGGCGGAGTCAGAGTGATTTATTTATGAAAAAAGAGACGGCATCCTTATCGGGATTAAAACGGGAAATTTCGGAGTTGACGGTTTTGTACGAAGTTTCCAAGGCCATCAACACGTGCGTCAAGCTTGAGGATGTGATGAATGCCATTATGTCTTTGCTCCATGAGAAAATGGGAATGGAGCGGGGAACGCTTACGCTGCTTGATGTAAAAACAAAAGAGCTGATTATTGAAATTGCCCACGGCCTGGAGCAGAATGAAAAAGCGCGGGGACGCTACCGGATCGGAGAAGGGATCACCGGGAAGGTTGTCGCAGCGGGCGAACCTATCGTGGTCCCGAACGTAGGGAATGAACCGCTTTTTTTGAACCGGACACAGGCGCGCGACATTTCGCGCGGGAACATTTCCTTTATTTGTGTTCCCATCAAACTGGACGGGAAAACAATCGGAGCGCTCAGCGTCGACCGGCTGTTTGAAGCCAATATTTCGCTCGAGGAGGACGTGCGGCTGCTGACGATTATCAGTTCGATGGTGGCCCAGGCCGTCCGCACCCATCAGCTGCACGAAAAGGAAAAGGAAAAACTCGAAAATGAAAATACACGGCTGCGCCAGGAGCTGAAAAAGAAATTTAATCCGAGCAATATCATCGGTCAGAGCAAAAGAATGCAGGACGTATATTCTTCGATCGAGCTGGTCAGCCAGACGCCCGCGACCGTGATGATCCGGGGCGAAAGTGGAACGGGCAAGGAACTGGTGGCCCACGCCATTCACTACAACAGCGACCGTTCGGACAAACCCTTCATTAAGATTTCCTGTGCCGCCCTGCCCGAAACCCTTCTTGAAAGCGAACTCTTTGGATACGACAAGGGGGCGTTTACGGGAGCCACAGCGACCAAAATCGGCCGCTTCGAAATGGCAAACGGCGGCACGTTGTTTCTCGATGAGATCGGGGACATCCCGCAAAGCACGCAGGTAAAACTTTTGAGAGTACTTCAGGAAAAGGAATTCGAACGCCTGGGCGGGACGTCGACGATCCGTGTCAATATTAGGATCATTACGGCGACCAATAAAAATCTGGAAGACGAAGTTGCGGCAAAGAGATTCAGGGAAGACCTTTATTACCGGCTGAATGTCATCCCCATTTTTATCCCGCCGCTTCGCGAAAGAAAGGAAGACATTCCTTTACTGGTGCAGCATTTCCTGGGCGTGGCCAACCGCGAAAATAAAAAAAATGTGCGGTATATTTCGGACGGGGCCATGAATTATTTGGTGAATTATGCATGGCTTGGAAATGTCCGTGAACTTGAAAATGCCGTTGAACGTGCCGTGGTTTTGTGCAAAACCGACACGGTCAGCCCGGACCTCTTTCCCATCCCCGGAGTCAAGCAAAGCCCTAGTGCCGAACTGA
>MHFC01000118.1:17893-19714 GCA_001804025.1 Omnitrophica bacterium GWA2_52_8
ACAGCCGGGAATCAAAGGAAAGCCGCAAAAAAGCTTGGGATCACCGAAAGGATCCTCGGCTATAAGATAAAAAAATACAGCTTCAAACACCTCGTAAAAACAAAAAAATCAGATTCTGTTTGAATCCGGGCAATTCCGGAAACAATGTTCCGCAGAGGAGACCTTAGCGAATGTCGACTTTAATCTCATCCAAAGACCGCGAAGAGGACGCATTTCTTGCCAATCGCCCGGCAACACCGGCCGAGATCAAGCGGTATATCCAAAAAAACAATATTCAGGTCGTTGATTTTAAATTTAATGATCTTCCCGGCCTGTGGCAGCATTTTTCCATCCCCGCGACGGAGCTGGTCGACTACGAAAAGCTGGAGAAAAGTATCTGGGTGGACGGGATCGGGTTTGACGGCTCGAGCATCCGCGGGTTTAAAAAAATTCAGGAAAGCGACATGATCCTGATCCCGGACCCGAAAACGGCGGTCCTGGATCCCGTCTGTCAGATTCCGACCCTGAGTGTGATCTGCGACATTTATGATCCGATCACCAAAGAGCCGTATTCACGAGACCCGCGATTTATCGCAAAAAAAGCAGAGGAACATCTCAAAAGATCAAAAATTGCGGACACGAGCTATTGGGGGCCTGAAGCCGAATTTTTTATTTTTGATGATGTGCGCTTTGATCAGTCGGTTAATTTCGGTTATTTTTATTTAGATTCTGCGGAGGGCAGCTGGAATACGGGCCGGGATGAAAAGCCTAATTTGGGGTATAAACCCCGTTATAAGGAGGGCTATTTTCCGGTGCCTCCGCATGATACGCTCCAGGACATTCGGTCGGAAATCATGATCAAACTGCGCCACGTGGGGGTGCCGGTGGAGTGTCATCATCATGAAGTGGCGACCGGAGGACAATGTGAAATTGATATCCGGTTCGGAACCATGGTTTCCATGGCGGACAACCTGATGATGTACAAATATGTGATCAAAAACACAGCACGAAAATACGGGAAGACGGCAACGTTTATGCCGAAACCCATCTTTGCGGATAACGGGTCGGGGATGCATGTCCATTCGAGCTTGTGGAAAGAAGGGAAACCTCTTTTTTTCGACGCGAAGGGATATGCTATGATCAGCGATATGTGCAAATGGTACATCGGCGGGCTTTTGAAACATGCGCCCGCAATTCTCGCATTTGCCGCGCCGACGACCAATTCCTACCGCCGCTTGGTGCCGGGGTATGAGGCGCCGGTCAATCTTTGTTATTCGGCGCGCAACCGTTCGGCGGTGTGCCGCATCCCGATGTATTCGTCATCGCCGGAATCGAAACGCGTCGAGTTCCGGGCCCCCGATCCGAGTTCAAATCCTTATCTGACTTTTGCGGCCATGCAGATGGCGGGTCTGGACGGGATCCGGAATCAAATCGACCCCGGGCAGCCGGTTGATAAAAATATTTATGATCTTAAGGCCCATGAAAAACAGCACATCCTGAGCGTTCCGGGCTCGCTCGAAGACGCCTTGGAGGCCCTGGAAAAGGACCATGCCTTTCTTCTTGAAGGGGATGTCTTTACGCGTGACGTCATTGACACGTGGATTGAATACAAGAGAACGTGCGAAATCGCACCGCTCAAACTCCGCCCCCATCCCTATGAATTTCACATGTATTTTGACGTTTAATTTTTTTATTCGGCGGCACGGTATGCATCTCCAAGGGCGCCTGCCACTTCATACAGTTTTTGCCTCTTGTCATCCGAATGGTTTTAGTCCGGTTTTCTTATCGATTAGGTGAATCGATAAGAAAACCGCTTTGGACGCATGGGGTTGCATCCAAAGT
>MHFC01000119.1:0-787 GCA_001804025.1 Omnitrophica bacterium GWA2_52_8
CAGCGCCGCTCCGGCCACGGCATAGACCGGCATCCCGAAGAAACTGACCAAAAACGGGGCAACGATTGAGCCGCCGCCGATGCCGTATACCCCGCCCACCATCCCGACGACAAGGCATAAGGCCATGAGGCCCACGGCGTTGACCGTGAAGGTTTCCCCGTAAAAATCGTAGACGATCCGGGTTGGGGTCCATTGGCGGACCGTGACGCAGGAGAGGTGTTCGCAAGAGGCGGTTTCGTCCCCGGTTGCCTGGGGCTGCTTTTTTCCCCGCTGGTGGAACCGCTCCTCGGTCGTGGGTGTGCCTGTCTTTTTTGGGTTGAAGGCCAGATCCTTGAGCAGCCTTGCGCCCATGTAGAGCAGGACCAGCCCGGCAAAGAGCTTGAAGTTCTTGGGGTCGGGCAGGTATTTGATCCGGACGATGGCCCCGACCAGAACGCCGGGCAGGGTGCCGATGATCACCACCCAGGTCAGGGGCCAGAGCATCCGCCCTTCCTTGATGTAGCGGTACACGCCGCTGGGGATGGCCACAATGTTGAACAGCTGGTTGGTGGAGCTGACCGACGGAGAGGTGAAGCCAAGGACGCTGACCTGAAAGGGCAGGAGCAGAAAGGCGCCGGAGACTCCGCCCATGGAGGTGAACAGGGAGATGGCAAAGGCGACCAGCGGCGGCACCAGCGGGTTGACCTCGATACCGGCAACAGGGAAATACATCAGCGGTTCTCCTTTTTGGCAATGCTTGTCAATGTCGCGTCCACCACCTGGCGGACCTCGGCCAGGCATCAGCGGC
>MHFC01000119.1:988-1782 GCA_001804025.1 Omnitrophica bacterium GWA2_52_8
GAGGTCGATTTTCTTGAGCAAGGCTGCGAGGGCCGCCCCGGCGAGGAACAAGTGGGGCCAATCCCATTGGACATGCAGGGCAAGGCGGATGGTCACCGTGCCGAGCAGCCCGACAAAGGAGCAGAGGACGCCGGCAACGGCGAGGTTGAACCGGGGGGAGGAGTGCAGCCGGGCAAAGTAGGGAGCGGTGGCGATCAGCAGCAGCAGGGAGGGGAGGAACATGGCCATTGTGGCGATGAGCGCGCCGAAAAGGCCATGGAGCAGGTAGCCGACAAAGGTTGCCGTGATCACGATGGGGCCGGGGGTGAGCTGGCCCAGGGCGATGCCGTCCAGAAAAGTCGGGGCAGTGAGCCAGGCGCGGGTTTCGACGATTTCGTGGAACAGGAGGGGCACCGAGGCAAAGCCGCCGCCAAAGGCGAGGAGATCGATCCTGGCCATGAGCAGGGCCAGCTGCGCGAGGTCGTAGCGAAAAAAAACGAGCAGGGCAAAGCCCGCGGCAGTGGCAGCCAGCAGGAAGAGAAGCTGTCGAGCGGTGGAGGGCAGGGGCGGCCGAGGCTCTGCCTGCGGCGCGGTTGGTTGCCCGGGGTTCAAGGCCAGGCCCAGCAGTGCGGCCAGAAGCAGGATCAGGGCCGGATGGGCGGCAAGCCAGAACAGCCCTGCGGCAACAAGGGCGATGCTCCAGGTTTTCCAGTCGGCAAGGGAGGTTTTGCCGAAGGAGAGGGCGGCATTGGCCACGATGGCGACAATGATTGCCTGCAGGCCGCTGAAAGCGGCGATTACGGCGGGCAGCGAAT
>MHFC01000119.1:1793-1940 GCA_001804025.1 Omnitrophica bacterium GWA2_52_8
TAAAGGGCCGAAAGCGCCGTCATGAGGAAAAAGGCCGGTAGGCCGAAGCCGAGGTAGCTGGCGATGGCCCCCCGCACGCCCCGGACCCTTAGGCCGACGTAGGCCGCAACCTGCATGGCGGTGGCGCCTGGAATCGTCTGGCAAAGG
>MHFC01000119.1:1949-2056 GCA_001804025.1 Omnitrophica bacterium GWA2_52_8
TCCTGGAAGGTTTCCTGGTGCAGCCAGCGTTCCCGTTCAACCGCCAGTTCGCGGATATAGGCGATCATGGCTGGCCCGCCGAAGGCGGTTGCCCCAGGAAACCTTCC
>MHFC01000119.1:2078-3251 GCA_001804025.1 Omnitrophica bacterium GWA2_52_8
TATATCCCTCAAGTGTCGGGATGCCGTGACAGGCATGAGAATCAGCCAGCGGAGATTGATTTTTTTCTGGTAACTGTACCCAAGTTTTCCCGGCAAGGCAGGGGTGAAAAATATTGACAATAAGTCGATGCTTGTGATGTTATGGTGACAGGCGGCACTATGGGTGAGCCAGGCATACAGGAACTTATGGATTTCAAAGGGGGGGACGGAAGTGGGAAAGAAAAGATATCTGATATTCGCGGTAGCGTTTGTTCTTGCCGGGAATATGTCCTTGGCTGTGGCCGCGGTCACGAGGCCAGCGGTCGGGAAGCGTTACGATAAAACGACCGGGATGTGCCGGGAGCTGCATTTTTACAACAGCGGCTGGGTGAGCGAAGGGCATGATCTATTCCGGAATAACTGCAAGACCTGTCATAACCATAATAACAACAAGGGTGCCCGATTTCTGTATTCCGAGTCGTTCACCATGGAAGGTTGGAATCGGGTTTTTTATAAGAAAAATGTCAAATGCGCCCAGGATGGCTCTTGGGGAAAGCTGAGCCAGGAGCAGCTTTCGCGGGTGAACGATTATCTCTACTGGAACGCCTTTGGCACCTATGATGCCAATACGGCCGAGCGCTGCGGCTGATGAGCGTTTCTTTTCCCGGTCCGGGGAAAATGCAGGCAGAATCAAGAAGGAAATATATTTCTTGCTCAGCGGAAAATCCCGTGGCTGCAAGGAGGAGAGGCAAGATCGCGTTCAGGCGCGTTCGGCAAGCCAGATCAGGTGGCGGCTGTCGCCTTTTCGACCCCGCGCCCGGGCCGTGACCTCTTCCACCGCAAAGCCGCTCTGGCGCAGGAGCCTGGAAAAGGCGGGCTCGGGACTGGCGGACCAGACGGCCAGGATGCCCGAGGGCTTGAGGGCGGCATAGGCGGCGCTCAACCCTTCCCGGGTATAGAGCCAGTCGTTGCCGCTGCGGGTCAGGCCGTCGGGGCCGTTGTCCACATCGAGCATGATGGCGTCGTAGGCCTGTTTTTCCGTTTTTAATATCCGGGCGATATCTATCTCCCGCACCGAAACGCGAAGATCCTCCAGGGGATGCCCGGCCAGCCCGGCGATAACCCCCCGGTTCCATGCCACCACCGCCGGAACCAGCTCGGCCAGGGCCTCCTCCGAATCATGGCCCCGGCTGT
>MHFC01000119.1:3280-4180 GCA_001804025.1 Omnitrophica bacterium GWA2_52_8
CGTGGGTGGCGGTGGTGGAGGAGGTGGCGGCGGGGGGCAATACCGTTTATCGTCGCCGATTGCCTGAACCACTCCGGGCTGGGTATTCATGGTGTCCCTCCGAGGTTGGTGATGCCCACAATTGCAAAGCAGATGATGCCGCCCAGGAACGTCACGCCGCCCAAGGAGTTCAAGGTCATGATCGCGGTGGTGTAGCCGCCGCCGACCTTATCCTTGGTGATCGAGCCGTCATCGACCTGATTGATTGCCTTGCTGTAGGCCATGGGGCTGAGGTAGTAGGAGGTGATCATCAGGACGACGGTGCCGGCCCAGCAACCCCAGGCCGCCAGCAGCCACCAAACGGCGCAGGTTGGGGTATCGCCGAGGATGTCCTTCACAAAGGTGATTGAGAGCGTCAGGGCGCCGGTGGTGAGGGTCAGCAGGGTCTTTTCGTAGTTGTCGATGACCTGCTGCCTGCCGGCGACCAGTTGCGCCCGATATTCCCGCAGATATTCTTCCATCAGGAAACCTCCTTCCGTCTCTTCTTGTCCCGCTCTTTTTTTCATCCGCCTAAGATCGCGAACCTTCCTTACTGGCAGAGCGAGAGGCAGTTGTCGAATTCGGTTCGCGCTTCCCCCAGGCACTGTTTATGCCAGACCGTGTCGCGGTAATAGACGCTGCCGCTGCTGTTGACCAGATTGTCGCAGATCTCGATTCTGTCGCGGTGGCGTTGCTTGCATTCGGCGATGCACTTTTCATCCCGCGCCAGCGCGGGGTGTCCGCTGAAGGCCAAGGTGCCGGCCAAGACCATGATGGTGAGAATTCCCAGCTGTTTGCGTGAAATAATCATGTCTCCCCCTTCTGTTTTTTGTTGATTGGCGTGGCAATCGGCTTTTGCCTGTCAAACCGGGTGAAATAGGC
>MHFC01000119.1:4215-20228 GCA_001804025.1 Omnitrophica bacterium GWA2_52_8
CGGAGGCCCCATTGCGGGAATTTGCAGCAAAGCCCCTGATTCGGATATGTGTCACCAAAGCCTTGAATCTCAAGGTCCTTATAGTGATACTCTTCCTGCCAGCCAATTAATTTGGGAGTTTTTTAAAAGACACAAACTCCCCTGATCATTTCTATTTCCTTAAACTACTGGTATAATCGGAGCCGTTTCAAGAAGAAAGGGAGAGCTTTTTTGCACGGGTATCATTGCTCGAACCGGGGGCAATTAATGTTTCAATCCAGTGAAAGCGGACAAGGAGAAAACGGATGAAGGTGTTAGAAGAATTTAAGGCATTTGCGATGCGGGGGAATGTCGTGGATATGGCGGTCGGGATCATCATCGGGGGAGCGTTCGGCAAGATCGTCGGCTCTCTGGTAAATGATGTGATCATGCCGCCTATCGGAAAACTTCTCGGCGGTGTTGATTTTACAAACTTGTTTTTTGTTTTAGGGGAAGGGACCTACGAAAGTCTTGAGGCGGCAAAAGCGGTGGGGGTTGCGACGATTAATTACGGAGTCTTCATCAATACGATTATCAATTTCGTCATTGTTGCGTCCGCCATTTTTATGATGATCAAGTTGATGAATGCCGCCAAGAAGAAAGAAGCGGAAGCTCCCAAGGCCGCGCCGGTGCCGCCGAGACAAGAAATTTTGCTTGAAGAAATCCGGAACCTTTTGGCAAAGAAGGGCTAGTCCTGTATCACATTAATTTTTATGAATCGGAACACAGGACAGTACTTGTCTCCTTATAAAAAACACTCCTAATTTTTAATGAAACAAGGGACTAAGTAACAGCCATAAGTCTTTTAATGTTTTGTCATGCCCGAATGCTTGTGTCGGGGATCCTGACTGTGGATTCCCGCTTAGAATCCGCGGGAATGACAGCGCACAAATATCAAAAGATTTTTGAACGATTACTTAGAAGTTTTAGTGCGTCTAATATTAACCAGCATAAGGAGAATTAAATGAAAAAGATCGGATTATTGCTCATCCTTGGAATGCTGTCCTTCTCATTGGCCGGCTGCGGCGACCCGTGTAAGGACGATGTTTTTACCGGTATCGGCGACTCCATCGCGACGATGGGGAAAGAAGGTCTGGAGAAGGAGAAGATCCTTGCCGAAAGAACCGCCAAGCGGGCGGCAGCCTGTGCCGAGAGAACCGGCAACCAAATGAAGAAAAGCCTGGGTCTGTAATTTTCCGAGGAGCTGTCTGCCGGAGATTCAGAGCTGTAAGAGAAACCCAAGCCCTGGTCCGAAAACGGATCAGGGCTTTTTTTATCTCACCCGTCGTTAAACATGGCGCGATAAATCAATAAGGCCTTGACATGAGATTGAATCTCAATAGACTAGCACATTGTTTCATTAATAATTCAGGATGTTTTTATAAAGAGACAAGTGCGGTACTGTGTACCGATTCATAGAAATTAATGAAACACAGTACTAGGTTCTCAATTGAGATAAAATCTCAAATGTGGTTCAGTGAGAAACTGAAAGTTATGCGGCCGCTGAAACCGCCGTCGGCGGGGCCGGTGCACGGCTAAGCCGGAAGCAGAGCCGGTAATGGCGGCTACGGCCCGCACAAAGGGAGGCATCAATGCATAAGTCAAAAGACGCCCTTGAATCTCTCAAGGAATTGCTTGAACGCAAGAGGCTTAAATATACTTATGAGCGCGAATGCATTTACGATGAAGTCCAAAAGATCGGCAAGCATTTTGATGCCGACAGTCTTTATGACCGCTTCAAAAAACGCGGTGCGCGGATTGCAAGAGCCACGGTTTACCGGAACCTTCCGCTGCTTCTTGAGGCAGGGGTCATTCAAAAATCGGCTGGGGAAGGGAAACGGGATTTTTATGAAAAGACGGATGTCAAAGGCCATCACGACCACATGGTGTGTCTTGGCTGCAAGAAAATCATCGAGTTCCATAGCAACGAGCTCGAGAAGCTTCAGGAGAAATTGTCAGCGGAATATAAGTTTAAGCTGGTCTTCCATGACCACCGGCTTTTTGGGTATTGCGACAAATGCCAGCCCAGACCCAAATGACGATAAAACCCCATAAAGACCTGCAGCCTATAAAAAAAACCGTTGATTTCTCAGCGGGCAGGGAAGCCTACCGCTCGGAAGACCTTTTTAAAAACGGCAGGGAAATTGTAATTTTCCACGGTGAGCTCCGGTACCGGCTCCAGATTACCAAGGCTGGAAAACTGATTTTAAACAAATGAAGAATCCGGATTTTTTTGTTCCGGGTCTCTCCGCCTGCCGGTGTCAGCTTTAGGATTTGGCGGAAGCTTGCTCTGCGGCCGCGGTTTTTCGCCGTGTTCTCCGCCGCAGGCAAAAACGGCCGGGACAGCAGCCGAAACCGCCACAAGCAGGGTCAGCATTCCTATCGTGAGCCATGACTTCTTATTCATAGAATCTCCGTTTCTGGTCATTTTGTGATAAGAAATGTTGGCACAAGCTTAGTCCGGTTTTCTCATCGATTAGGTGAATCGATGAGAAAACCGCTTTGGACGCATGGGGTTGCATCCAAAGTTTTGCGCCCGCGTTTTAACAGGGCGCAAAAGACAACCCCTGTGGTACAAATGAAAAAGCCCATTTGCACCACAGCCTCCGCGAGGGCATTTCTCATTGGTGATGAGAAATGCGGGTTAGGAGCGGTTGCAAGCAGAGCGCAGTATATAAACGCTAACTCCTTGATCCGAAATGAGTTAATGAAGTTCTGCGTTGTTCCGGCCGGACCCTTCCGAAAGCCGTTAAAATTTCTTTTCGCCGCGATTAGGGCTTTAACTTTTTTTTGTCAGGTGTATAATCATGCGTTGTCAAATCTACTGAAGGTCCCCTCCTTCACGGCTTGACTCAGAATCACTTAAATACCCAGAGTAAAATTCGAAACAAAAAAAGGAAGAATCGTCATGTCTCAACTCACAAACGGATGTCAGGATTCAAGCAAAATATTCGGTGAAAATGTTTTCAACCAGAAGTTGATGAAGGAACGTTTGCCGAAAGAAATTTTTAAATCACTTCTCCGCACGATCGAAAAAGGGGAGCCGCTTTCGATTGAAGTGGCCGGCGTCGTTGCGAATGCCATGAAAGATTGGGCGACCGAAAAAGGCGCGACGCACTACACCCATTGGTTTCAACCGCTCACGGGAAAGACTGCGGAAAAACACGATGCCTTTATTTCTCCGACGGAATCCGGAAGCGTGATCCTCGAGTTTTCGGGCAAACAATTGATCCAGGGCGAACCCGACGCCTCATCCTTTCCGAGCGGCGGTCTGCGCTCCACCTTTGAAGCACGCGGTTATACGGCATGGGACTGCACGTCGCCGGCGTTTTTGAAAAAGGACGGCGCAGGAAACGTAACGCTCTGCATCCCGACGGCATTTTGTTCTTACACCGGGGAAGCCCTTGATAAGAAAACACCGCTCTTGCGGTCTATGGCGGCGCTCTCGAAGCAAGCCATGCGCGTTCTGCGTGTGCTTGGGAATAAGACGGCAAACCGCGTCACTTCAACCGTCGGACCCGAACAGGAATATTTTTTGATCGACAAGAAGCATTTTGACAAACGGCCGGATCTGATTATGTCCGGGCGCACGCTTTTCGGCGCAAAGTCGCCGAAAGGTCAAGAACTTGAAGACCAATATTTCGGTTCGATCAGAGACCGCATTTCGGCCTTTATGCGGGACATTGACATTGAACTCTGGAAAATGGGTGTTTCCGCAAAAACCAAACATAATGAAGTTGCGCCTGCCCAGTTCGAAATTGCGCCGATTTTTTCGACGACAAATATCGCGGCCGACCATAACCAGCTTGTGATGGAAACGCTGCAAAAAGTGGCGATTCGTCACGGCCTGGTTTGCCTGCTTCAGGAAAAACCGTTTGCCGGCGTGAACGGTTCCGGCAAGCACAACAACTGGTCGATGGCCACGGACGACGGTGTCAATCTGCTTGATCCGGGAACGACCCCGCATGAAAACGAGCAGTTCTTGATTTTTCTGAGCGCGGTCACGAAGGCCGTGGATACGCACGCCGACAAGTTGCGGGCCTCTGCCGCCAATCCCGGCAACGATCTGCGTCTCGGGGCTAACGAAGCACCCCCGGCGATTATTTCGATTTTTATGGGCAGCGAACTGACCGAAATTATTGAAAGTTTGTCGAAAGGCAAACCGACCCGTTCACACGGCCAGCATTTTCTGAGAATCGGGGTCGACTCGCTTCCCGATCTTCCGAAAGACAATACGGACCGTAACCGGACCTCGCCGTTCGCATTTACGGGGAATAAATTTGAATTCCGTATGGTGCCGTCCTCGGCGTCTATTTCGGGCCCGAATATCGTTCTCAATACGATTGTGGCCGAGGCGCTGGATGAGATTGCGACGAAGCTGGAAAGTGCGTCTAAAAAAGACCTTAACAAGGTGTGCGAGCAAATTGTGACCGGAATTTTCAAGAAACACAGCCGTATCATTTTTAACGGGAACAATTACTCCGCAGAATGGATCAAGGAAGCGAAGCGGCGCGGGATTCCGAATATTTCTTCAACCGTTGAGGCCTTGGGGTATATGGCCAATGAGTCGGCTGAAAAATTGTTCGCAAAATATCACGTACTTTCGAAGCACGAGCTGCACTCCCGTTATGAGATTTATCTCGAGCACTATATCAAGACCATCAACATCGAAACGCAGTGCTCGATTTCAATGGCGAAACGGCTCTATATCCCGACTGTCATCCGTTATACGGAGCAGCTCGCGGAAGGGATCCTGAATCTCAAGAAAGCCGGTACTTCCACGACGGTCCAGGAAGAACTTCTGAGAAAGATCACAAGCCATCTGGAATCTGCGGGTAAGAAGCTTGTAGCCCTCGAAGCAAAAGGTAAAAAAGCTGCGGGAATCGCGGACTTTTTAGCGCGTGCGGAAGAGTACCGGGATAAAGTGGTCCCGGCGCAGCTTGCGCTCCGCGAGGACATTGATGCGCTCGAGGAAGTCCTGCCTGCCGAAGTTTGGCCGGTGCCGACGTATGCAGAAATGCTGTTTGGCGACTAAGGCCTTGTCAGTTTAATTTTTAGGGGAACAAGCACAAGTGATGGATTGAAATTGAACCCCTAATTTCAATCCTGATTGCGCACTGGTTCTTCGTTTTAAAAAAACAAAATAGCCGGGAGAATTTTCTCCCGGCTATTTTGTTTAACCCACGACACCTTCTATGAACCTTTTATCCAGAGCCGCCTTGATGATGGCCCTTTTTGTGATCCTGGGGGCATTCGGCGCGCACGCTCTCGAAGGGCGTCTCAGCGCCCCGATGCTTGAGGTTTACAAAACGGGCGTATTTTATCACGCCATTCACGGGCTTGGCTTATTGGCGATGGCCTGTCTGGAATCGCGCAGGCGATCCGCTTCACTGTGCTGGGCGGGACGATTCCTGACCGCCGGACTGTTTCTTTTTTCCGGAAGCCTTTATCTGCTTGCGGTTACCGGGATCAAAAAAGTTGGGATGGTGACGCCGTTTGGAGGGCTGGCTTTTATTGCCGGATGGATTTTTTTGGCCAAAGCCGGTTTTGAAACCATCAAAGCTTCTGAATGGCCGCAGTCCCGAGACGGGCACGAATAGGATCTGCCGTCAATCTATGCGGCTTTTGTGACCGGTGCGGCAGGAGCGGCCGGTTTGATTCGACCGAGCGAGGCCGGATCGAACTTGATTCCCGCCGCCGCGAGTTTTTGTTTGATCTCTTCCTTGTCTACAGCCTTCCGGTACGCTTCGTCCGGTTCGATCTGCCCTTTTACGATATATTCCATCAGAGAATCATTGAGCATGCGCATGCCGCTCTTTAACCCCATTTGCATGGCGGAAATCAATTGATGCGTCTTGGCATCGCGGATGTTGGCCGATACCGCCGTGGTGGAAAGCAGGATTTCGAGCGCTGCGACGCGCCCTTTCGGTACTTTTTTGCAAAGCGTTTGAGCGATGACGCCCTTGAGTGAGGATGAAAGCATGGCGCGGATTTGGGACTGGCGTGCTGCCGGGAACTGGTCGATGATACGGTCTACCGTCGAGACTGCCGTGGTTGTATGAAGCGTCCCGAAAACAAGATGGCCGGTTTCCGCCGTTTCCAGCGCGATTTCAATCGTCTCCAGATCGCGCATTTCGCCGACAAGCACGATGTCCGGGTCTTCGCGCAGGGCGGCCCGCAGGGCCCGCTTGAAACTTTCGGTATGGCGGCGGACTTCGCGCTGATTGACGAGGCATTTTTGGTTCGGGTGCAAAAATTCAATCGGGTCTTCAATCGTGATGATGTGCTCGGCGCGCGATTTGTTGATGTAGTCGATCATGGCCGCAAGCGTCGTTGATTTGCCGCTGCCGGTAGGGCCGGTGACAACCACAAGCCCTTTGCTGAGGTTGCACAGTTCTTTAACGGATGCCGGAAGACGGAGTTCTTCAAACGTATGAATTTTGCTCGGGATCAGGCGGAAAACGGCGCCGGGTCCTTTGTGGTCCATAAATAAGTTTGTGCGGAAGCGTCCGACCCCGGCCAATTGATAGGCAAAATCAGTGTCCCAGCGCTCCTCGAATTCCTTCCAGTTCATTTCCGGAGAAATTTCTTTGAGGTAGTGGGTCATTTTCGCCGGCGTGACGATTTCTTGGTCTTCCAGCGGGGTCATTTCGCCGTCTACGCGCAGCATCGGTTTGTTTTCGGGACTCATATGAAGGTCTGATGCGCCGACCTCAACCATTTTGCGAAACAATGAATCTAACCATGCCATGATGGGCCTCCGAACGGGATTTCAGGGAACTGATATTATGGAAGGGGTTGCCTTCGTTGGTTGACGGGTTGAGGTTAAGTTATATTTGCTCGTTTATGCTATAAAAAAGTATGCCACACAGATACAAACCAGGCAAATGATGCTGAAGTCTTTATGGAATAACGGGATGTAGACACCGGGCAGCCTTGCTTTACCGGCAGGATGATCGATGAGCGGACAGAGACATTCTGTGCTCCGGGTCAAAAATTTGGGAGATGTTTGGTTTAAGAGGGCAAAGATACAGCTGTCGTTTCCGGTGCTTTCAAAGGGGCAGGAGACCCGCCGCCGGACATTGAAGCTAAAAGTGACTGGATGCCGATTTCTTCTCCGTTTTCAATTCCTTTGGCGGCAAACCACCCCTGATTGACCTCTACTGCGAACTGTGTGCCCACCGGCGAAAGGTAAATGCGGCTGGTATTGTCCAGGCTCATATTTTGAATGGCCAGGATTTTGCCGTTCTTGTCCGCGAAGGCGATGCTGAGCGGGAACGCAACGTCTTTCATATGGAACATTATCTGTCCGGGTTCATCGTAAATAAAAAGCATCCCCTCATTTTCTTGCAGCGGGGAAGCGCCGCTGAGACCGGTACGGTGCTGTTCGGGGGTTTCGGCCAGCCGGACTGCCAGCAAATGGTCTCCGATTTTCAGCTCGCCGGCGCGGAAGTTTTTCTGGGAATACGCAGGCTGGTCCATCCATGCCAGGCATGCGAGGAGGGCAAACGGAAGAATCCATAAAAACTGTTTTGGAAGGTGAAACGCCATGATCATTCCTTCATGCAACGGATGTTGATGCCAATCTGCCTATATAGATCGGCCGGAGAACGCGGATTTTTAAACTTTTTTTAGCATCGACAAGAAAATTTTATGTTTTAGAATAGAGACATGAAAGGATCTTTGGGTATTACCGTTACGGCCTTTATCCTGCATCTGCTGTGTTTTTGTCTTCTGGGAATGGCCCTTTTTGCCATTGTGGCGGCATACCGCCTCAGGGCCATGTTTTCGCCGGAGACACTCCTTTATCTCTTGAAAGGGTACGGCATTGCGGGCGGCATGGTTTTTATTTTTGCCGTCCCCGTGGTCCACGGACTTTACCGCCGGAAAAAGTGGGCCAGAGTGCTGGCTATTTTTTTATCGCCTTTCATTTTCCTGTCCGGGATCCTTCTCGGTTTTTTTGAGGTCTATGTCCAGCTCAAGGTCCGCTTCAGCGAATTGGACGGACCGTATCTGGTGCGCCTTTTCGGGCTATACGGTTTTTTGATTCTTTTGGGACTATGGCTGGGCGCGTATCTGAGCCTGCCCGCTGTGCGCAAGCAGTTCCATTAACCGTAAACTAACATTTCGCATCCTCTCTCCGGCGGCTCCCTGACGCAGCCTTGCGGATCCCAGGAATTCATGGCACGCTTTTAGACAGGGAGAGTGTTTATGCGCAAAAAAATCCTATTGGCCGATGACCTTGTTGACATGCTCGACAGCGAGCAGGATTTGCTCGAAGAATGCGGCTTGGGTTATGAGGTCCATACGGCGTCGACAGCCGAAGACACGCTTGAGATCCTCGAGAAAAACAATTTTGATCTTGTGATTCTCGATGTGATGATCCCGCAAAAAGGGGGGCTGGCGACACTGCGCGAAATCCGTCACCGGTTCAATGTGCCGGTTATTATTTATTCCGCATATCTCGAAAAGGTGACGCCGCGGGTCCTGCTAAAGGAAGGTGCGGCGGCCGTGCTTTCAAAGCCCGCCCCGGTCGATTTGTTTTTAAACACGGTGAAATCGGTTTTGGAGCCTGAGTCGACGACAACGCTCGTGATCAGCGACGGGTATCACCTCAAGGAAGTGAATAATCAGGATTTGACCCGGCATCTCAGAGAACTGCTCAGAAAAGGACAGCTCGGTGCGGACCTTGCCTCCGGGAACTTGCGGATGAGCGAGGAATTCCTTCAGTTTCTTCTCAAGAAATTTAATCTCGCCTTATAGCCGGAATTTTCAGGCCTTAAAACTCCATCTTCTGCAGGGCATGGGTGCCCATTTTAACCGGAATCATTCCGATCAAAAGGCTCATGGCGGCGACCGTCAGAAAGATCAGCCAGCCCGGATTCTGACTCATGATGAGAAAGATCCCGATGCCGGTGAGATAGCTCAAGTGCAGTAACAAAAGGATAGACCCTCCGAAACCCGAAATGATTTCCGAGAGATTGGTGGACTTGAAATTCGGGAACATGGCCCCGAGGCCGACGGACATTCCGGTCAGCGCGAAACAAACAAAAAAACCCAGGGCTGTGGTGTAAATGATTTTATCCGGCGGAATCCCCAACATATATCCCGAGAAGAAAACCAGGGGCAAAGTAATGACGGAAGACGCAAATTGGCCCAAAACAAGTTTGACCAGCAGGGGCGAGGAGAACCGGATCGGCGCCATCCCCAGGATCCATGATTTCGAACCTTCCAGGGAAAGCATGGGGAACACAAAACGCATGCTGAAACTGGAAAGGACAATGTAGACCCCGACGGTATTGAGAACAAAGACCAGATTTTTCCAGAAATCCTTCAGGACGTCAAACTGCAGGTTTTTTAAATTGGAAAAATAGACCAGCAGCAAACCGAAAAATATGATCATCTGCGACCACTCGGCGGGGTCTCTTAGAAAGGACTTGATGTCCTTTTCCATGAAGGCCATCGCCGGTTTGGAGGGCCAGACCAGCCGGTCAAACGCCTTTTCGATCGAAGTAAAAATCAGGGCCCGGCGTTTTTTGCGGACCTCTCCATGGTCTTGTGAACGGAAAAAGGCGCGGGCATAGAGCCATCTTGCCGCAGAATGTGACGGGATCACAAAAAAAACGGCGTTTGAAAACAACAGCAGGAAATAAAACCAGGCGTCGTTCCAGGAAAATCTTTGCAACGGCTCCGTGCGCAAAAAAGTCAGGATGCCTTCCGTCAGCCAAAACGAGGGCAGCATCGGATGTTTGGCCGCTTTAAGATTCGGGAGATATCCGGACAGAATACCCGCGATGGAATTTTGTTCCTGAACCAGATGCGGTTGGATTTTTGAAAATCCCACCGCCAGCAAGATACCAATGACAAGAAACGCCCACGTCCTGTGTTTACGGCCGGGAAGCAGCCAGATCGTAACGGTCCCGAGGAGGGTTCCAAACGCTCCGGCCAAAAATACAAACGGCGCAAAAAAAATCAGGCAAATGAGCGGAAAGGACCCCCAAAGAATGTCTTTGGCCGCGCCATAGGCCGCCATGAAAGGGACCGTGATAAACAACACGGACCAGGAGCTGTACCAGACCGCCTCCGAGAGCTTGAGGAAATAGATCTCGGTCCAGAGAACGGGCTGAGTGATCAGAAACGGAATTTCCTGGGACCGGAACAGCGTCGCATAAGCGGACACGCTGCTGGAAATGACGAGCATGATGAAAAGAGTAAAAGTGAACAAATAAAGGATTTCGTTCAGCAGAATCGGTCCGAAAGGCTGCTGGCGCTGAAAGAAACCGAAGCTCTGGGCAAAGAAAAAATAAAGCCCTGCCCCGGCCAGCAAAATAAAAGCCGACAGCACCAAAAACTCGATTTTGGAACGCCGGCGAAGGCTCTGGAACGAATTCAGAATGGATCTGAATTTAAACTGAAGCAGGATGCCGAAGGGGCTCATTAACGTGTGTCCTCGGTTTTGATCATTTCCATAAACATCTGTTCCAGATTTTCCTTGGAGCGGTATTGGGTCCTCAACTCGTCGAGGGTGCCGAGGGCCACAATCCGGCCCTGATGCATGATGGCAATACGGTCCGCCAGTTCTTCGGCCGTTGCCAGCGTATGGGTCGAAAAAATGACCGTCATGCCTTCTTTTGTTTTTTGTTTGAGAAAGACCTTAAAGTCCAGGATGCTGACGGGGTCCAGCCCGACCATCGGCTCGTCCAGAATAAAAATTTCAGGGTTGTGAACAAGGGCCGCACAGAGCACGGTTTTTTGGCGCATACCGTGCGAAAATTCCTCGGTCAGGACATCGCGGACGTGCCACAAACTGAAAAACTGCAAAAGCTCCTTGCCGCGCGTTTCGATTGCGCCGCGATCCATCTCGTATAATTTGCCGACAAAGCGGATAATTTCCCAGGGGCTGAGCTTTTCATAAATGTAGGGAATATCCGGGACAAAACTCATGAGTTTTTTGACTTCTTTGGTTTTTTGCTGAAGGTTCAGACCGCAAATCTGAATCATTCCCGCCGTCGGCTTTAGAAGTCCCGTCAGCATTTTCAGGGTGGAGGTCTTCCCGGCACCGTTGGCGCCGACCAAAACGAATAATTCGCCGCGAAAAATGTCCAAATCGATGCCTTTCACTGCCTCCTTGGCACCGTAGTTTTTTCTAAGTCCGTTCAGTTGTATCGCGATTTCGTTTTTCATCATCCGTCCCGCCTTTATTTTGATTCGAGAATCTCAAGGTTGATTTTTCCGATTTGCCCGGTTAGTGCGACCTGGTCCTGGAGGGTTCCCTCGACCAGCGCGATGTGCGTGACGTCGACAGGCAGCTGATTCAGCGTGGGGTCCAGGGTGATCCATTCTCCGAGAAACACTTCGACCCATGCATGGTAATAAAACCGGCCCTGATAATAGAGCAGGCCCGCGACCGGTTTTGCGGGGATTTTTAAAGCGCGCGCCAGGGCCGTAAAAAGCACGGCATATTCGTTGCAGTCTCCTTTTCTGACATCCAAAACCTGCCGCGCCGAGGGGACGCTAACCGTCGGCTCGGGCTGCATATGCCCATGGACCCATGTCATGAGCTTCCGGGCGGCGCCGAGAGGGGAAGGTTCGTTTCCCGCAATTTCCTTTGCGGCGGCAAGCAAAGCGGGATCTTCAGACTGAATATATTCATCCGCTGTGAGATAAGCCGTTATTTCAGGTGAAACCGGAAGCGTGTCCCACGTTTGCGCGGACGCGTTGTCCAGATTATCTTTTACAATCGTCGTCGTTTGTTCCGTGCCGGCCACTTTAATTTTGACTTTGAGTTCGGTTAGTTTCCCGGGGTCCTTGATCTGGATTCCCGATGCCGGAACGGAAAATAAATTAGGGAGGTCCGGAAAAGCCGCATCGGCGGTCTCCCGGAAGTGGTCATAAATCTGCCACGCGGGCTCGCGCTGATAGACCAGTCCCAAAGGGCTCTCTTTTTTAAGCGTAACGCCTTCCGGCGTGATCCATGCGCGCGTGATGTTTTCATCCCGCTTGAGTTCGACGACAAAGACATCGGTTTTTTTGTCGAGATGGTCCAGGGTGTCCTTGCCGAGGACTTGAAAATGGATGGTTTCCACCGTTGAAAGAAGCGGATTCCAGACGCGGACTTGGCCGCGTTTTCCAGGCACCAGGTTTTCGGGGATCCAAATGACGTCGAGAGATTCGGAGAAGAAAACGGGGCCGCCCAGGTCGACGATTTTCCTGACGGGCGGACTGTCTTTGTCTTCGATCACCAGGTTCAGGATGGTTTTCGTGACTTGCCCCTGAATGTTGGTTGAGTAGTGGTTGCTCGAGATGCGTACGCCGAAGGCCCGCATGAACATATTGCGGTCCAGCCAGGCTTTGGCGCGTATCAGCATTTCATTGGTTTTTCCAAGAAGCTGAAATTTGAGATAACTGTGGACATTCAACTGATAATAAGCGTCCTCTCCGGTATATTCCATGTCGCGGCTGACGTCCTCTGCCGGTTCAGGGGGGGGTGCGGGTTTTTCTTCGGAAGCAGGCTCGTTGCCGGGCACGGGAGCGGTGTCAGAAGGGGGGGGCGTTTGGCTTTCGCCGGCAAGCGGTATTAAGGTAATGAAATTAAGGCCGACGCGCTGATCGGCAAGGTAAATTGCTTGGTGCTCTTCCCGGATCCCTGAAGACATAATAGGAAGGATTTTGTAAGATTCGATGATAGGCGTGAGCGTGAAATACTGCCGGTAAAGGTATAGGCTCATCATCGTAAGCCAAAAAGCAGTCACGCTTACCAGAAAAATAGGCCGTGTGATCGTTTTCATCGGTTTTTCATCTTCTCAACAGGAATCGGGTTAATAACTGAGCTTTTGCAAAATGACCGGCGCTCATAGGGGAAGCACGCCGCCGGCTGGCCATTTTGCAAAGGTTCTGTAATAACCTGGTTTGCCGGATGACTTAATATGATTGCAGTCACGGCATTTTCGCGTATCTGGCCCGGTGGTTCCGGGAAATGCCGCGTCATCAATTCAATTATGTAAATCGTCCACAAAGTTTTATTCTTTACCCCCTAATAGGTTTATGCAATAATCTAGCGCGCCGTCCAGATTGAAATGACGCGTTGTTCATTTCAATCGCATAGTGTCGCCGCGCGTCGAACCCGGGACTCCTCAACGCAGGCGATGTTCCGACGGGCATTTGGGACGGCTTAAGAGACGACTGAACCCGTAAAAGCAAGGAGAGAACCTCATGGTCAAGAAAAAGCGGGATGAGTTTGATGAGAAAATACTCGATGTCGATGCAAGTATGCAGGGAACGATCGCATTTAAAGACCCTGTTAATTTGCGGATTAACGGCAGTTTTGAAGGGAAGCTCGATACGCGCGGCAATTTGACGATCGGGGAAAATGCGAAAGTCAAAGCGGCGATTTTTGGCGACCGCATCATTATTGCCGGGAAGGTTACGGGAGATGTTCAGGCCAGCACCAGCCTGTCGATTATCGCCCCGGCCGTCATTCAGGGCAATATCAGCACGCCGCTTCTCAGCGTCACCGAAGGGGCCGTCATCGAAGGCCAAGTTGTGATGGCCAACGCCTTTTCCGGTGCTTCGGACATGAGTGAAGTCCAGATGACTTTGAAGGACGTGGCGCAGTATCTGGAAGTCGAAGCAAAAGTTGTCGAAGACTGGGCCAATCAAAAAAAGATTCCCGCGACTTATGACGGCGGCAAATGGCTGTTTCGCAAGTCGGCGGTCGATCGCTGGATTACTGAAGAAAACGCAAAAGTTTAATACTTGCGGGCGCCGCAGTTATTTTTATCCGGAGACGTTTCGCCTAGCGGCGGAGCGGTATTAGATCCCCAAATTGACCTTTGAAGGGCGGAAGTCTCATGAATAATATGCTGACCTTGGAAGAAACAAAGCGGTTTCTGGACATCGAACAGCAAGCTCTCGAAAAATACATTCAGTACGGTAAACTGCGCGCCTATAAAATAGGCGGAACCTATATCCGTTTCCGCAAAGAGGAAGTTCTTAATCTCCGCTACGAAATCGTTCCCTCCAAAAGCAAAAAGTCTTCTCAAACCACGATTTTCAGCCGCCTCTATGATTTTTGGCGCTTCAACAATTTCTACATCATTTCGCTTGCGGTGGTGATTGTGCTGACCGTGGTGGTGTTCAAGTTCTGAAGCCGTATCGGCTGACGGTGTCCCGCCGGTCTGATTTCCGGACACGATACGCCGAAAGAGGGATTTCATGCATATCCGGTTGGAGTTCTGCGCGAAAAGTATCCGGCAGACGGAGCGGGCGATCTTGAAAGGCGGAAAGGCTTTTCTTGACGCACATTTTACCGCCCGCGAGCACCACTACTGCGGGTCCAAGAAAATGAAATTCGAGCATTATGCGGTCCGGCTCGCGGCCAAGCAAGCTTTTTTGAAGCTGGTTGGCAGTCTTCATCCCGAGCGTCATCGAATATCCTTAACGAAAACAAGTCGGGCTCGCCGCTTTCCGTATCGTGAGGTCGAGATCTTCAGGACCGGTTTTGGGAATCCGGAAATCCGGTATTCGGGCCGCATCAAACGGCATTTGGCCGCGGCCGGAAAATTCCGCTTTGAAGTATCGCTTGCGCACGAACGCAGGCAGGCCGTTGCCGCTGTTGTGATGATTAATTCCCCCGGATAATTTATGGCTGCGCAAAAAAAACGCTTACTTATCGTCAATGCGGATGACTGCAACCTGACGCCCGGAGTGACAGAAGCCATTCTGGACTGTCATGAATGCGGGATCGTGTCCAGCACCACGGTGCTGATTAACATGCCGGCGGATCCCGGGGCCCTTAAGGAAGTGGCCGGTGCCAAGCGCCTCGGGGTGGGGCTGCATCTGAACATCACTTTCGGACCGCCCGTGAGTTCCGCTGAAGAAATTCCCTCTCTGGTTTCGGCAAACGGCGAATTTATCCGGGAATTTAAAAATCAGGATGCCGCGCTTCCTCTTGCCGGACATCTGGAGCTCGAATGGCAGCGGCAAATCGACAAGTTCAAGAATCTCTTCCGCCGTAATCCGACCCATCTGGACACACATCATCAATTGCATGACCGCCTTTTTTATTATGAAGCATTGATCCGCATAGCCGAAAAAAACAGGCTTCCCGTACGCCGGTCGGCGCTGACGGTAAAAGGGCCGCGCTCGTCGAGTTTGCCGGGACCGCTTCCGGATGCGGCCACGCAAACACTGCTCGGATTTTTGAATCCCGAAAAACACTGGACGCGCCAAGGACTTCGCGAGGCGCTCGAGCATCTGCAGCCGGGGATTACGGAAGTGATGTGTCATCCCGGCCGGAATGACCCGCAGCTTCGAAAACTCAGTTCATTTCAGGACGGAAGGGAAAAAGAGTGGGAAATTTTCCGCTCGCGCGAGTGGAAAAACGTCCTGGCCCGCAGCGGGATTGAATTGACGCATTACGGTTTGTGCTATAATTTTCAGCAAACGGGCAAGGCATAACGGCGTTGCCGCTCATGAGTTATTTCGCACAACTTCATACAACCGGCTTCCAAAACCATAGACTTGAATGATGCGGATTTTATTAACCAATGATGACGGTATCGACGCTCCCGGCCTCAGGGCGCTTGCGGACTGCCTTGCGGGTTATTGCGATGCGGTGATCGTGGCCCCTGCCGATCAAAAGTCGGCGTGCAGCCACTCGATTTCCCTCGGTCAGGACCTTTACGTGGAAAAACGCGAAGGCGGGCCGTTTCCTCAATATGCCGTCTACGGGACCCCCGCGGACAGCGTCAAATTTGCCGTCTCCGAACTTCAGGAGTTTTCCCCGCAGCTGCTTCTGTCAGGAATTAATCAGGGTGCCAATACCGGTGTCAGTGTTTATTATTCCGGAACCATCTCTGCCGCGCGGGAAGGACAGATCAATAAAATCCCGTCGGTGGCGTTCTCGCTGTGCAGCCGCACCGCCGATGATTTTTCGGTTTGCCAGGGCCTTGTCCGCAGGGTGGTTGCGGCCTACGAAAAGGGGGTTTTTCCGG
>MHFC01000119.1:20261-21438 GCA_001804025.1 Omnitrophica bacterium GWA2_52_8
TACGGATAACGATACGTCCACACTTGCCAAGGCTGTTTGTTCAGCGCAAATTCATCAATAATGTTCTGGAACCGCGTCGAACGAGCAGTGAGGCCATGAACCAAGATAATCGCTCTACGAGAGCCATCACTATACTCTTGTACAAGTTTACCAGCAGTGCACTCTTCACACACATTTCCGACTACTGCCACAGTCAAACTGTTGCCGTCCAGGTAGGGCGTGATATTTTCAATGTTTAACGTCACTGTACTCTTCTGGCGGTCAACTGTTCCTTGAAGAAGTATCCACTGATTGTTCTTACGTACTCCAACTGCGATAGTCTCAAAGTCAACTCCTTCAATCGCAGGATAAGACAGCACTATTTTCACTCCAAATGGCCCTGGCTTGTCCAATACCACTTTCAATTCATGACTAAGGAAAAGCGCAGAAGGCAATAGCGAGGGAGCCTTGAAATCAAGTGACGCCATTACCAGTTGGTTAATTCCACTGAACTCAAAAAAATGGTCTTCTTTGGTCAGCTTTGGATTTTGATTTATGTCTTGCAGGTGGTTTGAAACTTCTGGAAGAGAAATCAAGAAACCAGTGTTCTCCCTCTCCTGTTTTCTTAACTCAGGCACACTGCTTTTATCACAAGAAATTGTGTTGGTTATTCTTGACTCAACCACTTCACAACTTGCACCACACCGCAACAGCTGCACATCGGTATATTCATTTGGAAGATTGACTGTTTCTGCACCGCAAGGAACTTTCCCAATAATATCGTACCCTGGGAAGTTTGGGACATCCTTTACCTTGAGAGGTGTTACTGGAGCGCACTTTTCGCTCACAAGCGAAGGTGATTTTTTAAAGGTCATTATCGCTTCCTTCCGTGAAGTAACTACTAATGCAGGCGCTTGCACTACTGGTTGTGGACTAATTACACGCGATTGCCCGGACCCGCGGTTAATACTTGCAGGAGTAAAAATAACCGTACCGCCTCCATTTCCAGCGGTTGAACGCACAGTTGTCGTTTCAGTAACGTTCGCAACAACAACTCCACCGCTCGCGTTATGGAACCGTAAAATAGCGGTGTTGTTAAGCACACCTACTGCGCTCGCATTCACTGTAACGGTCACGTTAACCGTGAACGATTCGCCACTGCTTAAATTGGGAAGGCTGAAATTTTCATTATTCGTTC
>MHFC01000120.1:0-14698 GCA_001804025.1 Omnitrophica bacterium GWA2_52_8
AAGTAACCTTCTTAAATTACCGCTGAATGAAGTATATCACACTTGGACATTTTTCATGCTTTTGATTTTACGGTATCGTTGACCGAAACAATATAACGGCAATAGTCGCAATTTGGATCTGCCGCAGGAATAGCCTCGCCGCTTAAACATTGGTGCGCCTTAAATATAACCGGCTCAACCCAATCATCGTTTCCCTCATAAGGGATGACTGTTACATCAAACTCCCACTTTCCATCAAAGGCCTTCCGGTCCGCTTTACCATTGCCATAGACAAAATAAGTGGTCTTTGCGACTTTAAAATCATTGCGGCGAAACAACCATTGATAGATTTCCACTTGCCGCTTGTAGCCGTCCTGCCACTGGGCATCAAGCGTTACCTCGGCATCCTTGGCCGTCGCTTTATAATCGACAATCAAAAGCTCACCTGCCGGATTCATCCAAAGATCATCAATGCCGCCTGAGACTCTATCAGAGGCGTTTCTGCGGGGCCGGGCTGAATGATTGCAGCCTGTCACTATCAGGAACGCTTCCCTAATCTTCATATAAAATCAGGAAAGGAATGGATGTGTCTTGGCTTTTGGAAATTTCTTAACTTGCTCAAAAAATTCTGTTTCTGTAATTTCAGCTGGCCAATTCAGATTAAGCCATAAATCATAGCCGCCCTTATCCAGTTTCTCAAATCGTACCGCATGTAAACCAATCAAGTTGTTCAGATCTCTGATAAAAGCTTTCTGCGGGCTTTTCAAAGACTGATAAGTGTTTTCTGTTTTTTTTCGAACCTCTGTTAATTCCAACCGGTCGGCATCCAATAGACACTTTAAGATTTCCAATTGGCGGTCAGTAAGCGCCCGGGTGCGCGGCGACTTGAGACGATTAAATAAATCGTACATAAGATTTCGAAATAGTGCTTTTGCAACCTGCCGTTTGATTTCTTGCAGTAACCGGTTGCTCTGGCTGGCAATCCCCCGTAATCCAAAAAGAAGAAATTCTGTAAGGTCGTGGTTGGCCGCTCTAACTTGAGCAAGAGTTTCAAGATATTTGATTTTTTCATCATAATAATAATTCGACATCGCAATAAAGCATGTGTCCCGTAAACCCGCCCGCTGCAGCAATAGTGCCTCCAAAGCCCTCGCTGTGCGCCCATTACCGTCAAGAAAAGGGTGCATCGCTGCCAAGTGATAGTGCGCTGCTAACGCTTGTATCAACCTATCATGTTTAAAATATTCCGATTTAAGTCCCATAGTAAATTGTTCGAAAGCCTCTTTACATTCTTCTCCGCCTTCCGCGCCTCGGTGGCGGGGTTGGCCAAAAAGAACATTCTGGCCAATTTCTCGGATCTTTCCTGGGACACAATGATCTTCATCGCAATCTTTTACAATTCTCGCATGAATTTCACATACCAATTTTTGATCGGCAGGACAATCATCAGGAATTTTAGTAATCCAGCGGTAAGTTTGAGTCGCGCCGTAAGCCTGTTTCTGAGACCGCGTTAAAAGCTGATCGGGCGTCTCTTTCATCGCCGCATCAAGTTCCCGATCGGTAAAATCAGCGCCCTCAATGCGAGAAGTCCCAGCCACTTCTCTTTTCAGCTCCATGCGCTGTAAAGATTCGACCCAAGATTTTTGATAGGGAATTGTTTGAAGGGATAAAACAGCCGCTTTTGCTTCGGCAAGAGCGCTTGTTACAACTGTAAGATTGTAAATAATCCAATTTTTAGGAAGGATATATTTAATCACGAAGTGAATTATACAGCTTATTCATTTCCCATTCAAGTCTTTGAGTTGATTCATATCTTATTTATTTATATGTGGTTATGAATTTTAAATAATTCTATATCCAAATTCATTTCCTTTTCATTTCCCGTTTGTTGCTCTATCCAATTGGGCTATGGGGGCCGGGCTGAATGATTGCAGCCTGTCACTATCAGGCACGCCTCCCCTTTATTCCCTCTAGAAAAGACTTCCGATGACTTTGAACGGCCACATCAGGACCTGGCCGATCGTATAAAAAACGCCCCCGATGACGCCACGAGGGTGCGCACTGGTCGTCACCTCTTTTTGAGTCGTCACGGAACTTGTATGGCTATCGCCTGTTCCGCCGGTAGTCTGCGTCGTCACGGTTGAAGTCTTGGTTCTTCCCGCACAACCCGCTGCCGATAACGCGCTCAAACTCATGAGGCATACCAGGACTATCAAAAACCGCCTGTTTTTGAATGCTTCCATTATTTTTTTCATAGCCCACATCCTTCTTCGAATTCATCGTTAAAATAAGTTTTCTTTTTAAGATCGCCCGCCCATCGTTTCCGGGTCCGAAAAAAATCTTCGGCCCCTTCTATCGCCTGGATGGCATCGTCCCCCACCGCCTCGATTTCGAGTTTCGATTTCCAGCCGGCCCCAAGGGCGAGAAGCCCCAGGATACTTTTTCCATCGGCGACGACTTCCCCTCTCCGGATGCGGATGCTGGAACGAAATTCCTGCATACACGCTACAAACCGCGCCGCGGCCCGGAGATGAAAGCCCGCCTTGCCGGGCATGGTGACCCTGATGGTTTGGGTTAATGGCTCCCCGGAAGTTCCCATTTTCAGTTCTTTTCTCTCCGCAAATCGCAAAAATCCTCACGGATTTTTGCGATATCTTTTCTGATTTCAAGGGTTCCTTGACAATGACTTTGACGCCTGCGCTGGTTCCAGCCGCTGCCGTTTTCAAAATGAGTTGATTTAGATCTTGCCGTCCCAGCGTCCGCCCTGGCGATCAATCAAACCGTCCCAACCTGACCAAAAACGGAAAGGCGGAAAAAGGCCGATGATGGCGTGCGTCCAATTCTTTTTGGTTTCATTGTCATTGATATATTGTCCGATCCCCGGCCAAATAAGGAGCGACACAAGGCCGCTGACGACTGTTTTACCCGTTATTTTTCCATGGGTTGCCGTATTCACCGCAAAAGCCTGAGACGGCACAGCCGTAAAAATCAAAGCGGCCATTGCCAGCACTGCCATTATTTTTTTCATTTTAAATAGCTCCTGTTTTGTTGGTTTAATCCCTCTTAGGTTCCGGTGTTCTTTCATTACGCCCTTGCCTGAAGGACCTCTCAAACTCCTGAACCCGTAATCCATCTGCTTTCCTGCCGCATTGATCCTAGACGGAAACCCCGGAGCCTTCCATGGGGTGTTCACCCCAAGCGCAAGGAGGGGTTATTTATCCTTTGCCGGCGCATATTGCCTTCCGCCGAAATTCTCGGCAGCAAAATTCCAATTGATTAGTTTATCCAACATCGTGGTCAGATAATCGTTTCTCCGGTTCTCATAATCCAGGTAATAGGCGTGTTCCCATACATCAAGGGTTAAAAGCGGCGTCCCCAGACCTTGCGAAACGGGGTTCCCGGCATTTGATGTTTTGGCGATTCTAAGGATGCCGCCATCTTTAACGAGCCACACCCAGCCGCTTCCGAATTGATCCATGCCGGCCTGTGCGAATTCCCGGATTAAATTTTCATAACTCCCGAAACCCGATTCAATCTTTTCCGCCAGCTCGCCCGATGGTTTTCCTCCGCCTTTAGGCGACAAACTGCGCCAATAAAAATTATGGTTCCAGACTTGCGCGGCATTATTAAAAATGGCGGTTTTACCGGCTTGGCCGGCAGCCGCGGAAACAATGTCTTCAAGTTTCAGATCCGCGAACTCCGTTTCAGAAACAAGCGCATTGAGTCGGTCCACATAACCCTGATGGTGTTTGCCATAATGAAAGTTAAGGGTCTTGGCGGAAAGATACGGTTCTAAAGCGTTCTGTGGGTAGGGAAGTGCGGCTAAGGTAACCGGCTTGGATTGGGGCTGAATCATGGAAACACCTTTTGTTTTTTTCCTTCAAGGGAGACTGCGGCGGCCGGCTTCGCGCCCCCCAAGACGCTGCGCCGACACGCCGCTTATCTTCCTATTACGTTCCTAATTACGCCGTGGTAAAAAGCACCGCGACGCGTCCTTCACGTCTCGAGTCCTTCTGATCCATCGCCCCCGTCATAATTTTTTCAGGCGACACCCCTTTGCGGATCAAAGCGGCCCGTATTTCATTAACACGCTGATCATTAAGATTTTGATCATGTG
Source organism: Omnitrophica bacterium GWA2_52_8 (assembly GCA_001804025.1). Lineage (GTDB taxonomy): Bacteria > Omnitrophota > Omnitrophia > Omnitrophales > Aquincolibacteriaceae > GWA2-52-8. The sequence goes on from MHFC01000120.1 coordinate 4,097, forward strand.
CCTGCATCGCGGTACCATCAATACCAAGCTTCAACGATGGATTTGCTCTCATATAATCCGCGATTTCGTTTACTTTACTTAAACCCCCGGCATTAAGTCCGGTTTCCTGAGAATTGAACTGGAATTCCTTGTAAGGATTCCAATAACCCACCCTGCCGATCGCGCCTTGATACCCCGTTGCTCCCTGCTCTCCTCTAATCCCGGAAGCTCCGGAAGCACCTTCTGAACCCGCGCGACCATCCGTGGTGGTTCCTTTATAACCTGATTCTCCTTCAATTCCCTGTTGCCCTGCAGAACCGGCAAAACCCGCAGGACCTGTAGGCCCATACAAAGTGGCCCCTTTAGCGCCCGCTTCTCCGACAGGACCGCGTTCACCCCTCGGACCTACAGCGCCTCTAGGACCTTCATACCCGAGCAAACTGTCACCTTGCTCGCCTTGATTCCCTATTTCGCCTTGAGGACCACGCGCACCGGCGGGCCCCATTGCGCCTACGGCACCACGCGCCACATCACCCTCAGCTCCCCTTGGGCCCGTAAAACCTTGCGCTCCTGCAGGCCCCGCCGGACCTGTTTCGCCGCGTCCGCCGCTTAACGAAAACCCAGCGACGCCTTGGGGGCCCACGGAACCTTGTTCCCCTGTAGCACCGACAGGCCCCTGAGGACCGCGCGGGCCGACAAGGCTTGCAGATTTGGGAGTGCTGCTACAACCGGCCATGAGAGACAAACTGCTCATGCCCAATAAAACCATTACCCATTTAAACATATGTTGTAATTTCATAATCGTCCTCTTCCTTTTCCTTGAAGTTAAATTCTTTGTTCTTAACTCATGATCATAGGCGGGAAACCGCGCGGAAGATATGGGGTGCATACCCCACGCTCAGAGGCCTGAGAAGGTTTGTTTAAACGGCAATTCGCTCGGCCATATCCTGGCACCGGCCGGAACAAAAATTCCCTTCCACCATAACCGACTGCTTGGGGTTATCCGTTATCGGGTTGTCGCACACGTCGCACTGCATTGCCTCTCCGTTCGAATGATTAAAGCCGCCCGGTTAGCAAAAGAATAACTAAAACAAGCACAAGCGCCCCGGAAATACCGCTGGGGGCGTATCCCCAAGACCTGCTGTGAGGCCAAGCGGGCAGTGCGCCCACAAGAAACAAAACGAAGACAATGAGTAATACGGTTGAAAGTGTCATCGGAATTCTCCTTTTAGTTGAAGCTGAACAGCTTTTTTTCAGATCCAGTCTAACGCCGCCCGGCCGGCGGTTCTATGGGGTTAACACCTGATGCCGCGGACTGCACTTTCAGATCGACAATAAGCGGAAGATGGTCTGAGGCAATGCGGTCCAATTCCGTGGAGGGAACTGCGATGTTCATAACTTCAATGTCCGGGCTGACAAAAAAATGATCGATCCTGCTAAAAGGATAGCCGGCGAACCACGTGCTTTTCGGTTTATGAGACTCAACGAGCATCTGCGCGTCTCGAAGCGTACAGCCAATCCGCTTACACACCGTGGACCGCGGGTCGGCGTTAAAATCCCCGCACAAAACAACCGCCCCCTGGCAGGCTGCATTGCCGGTCCAATCGGGACCAAGCAAGGCTTCGGCTTGAAGCAAGCGTTCGGCGGGCCATAAACTTAAATGACTTGTGATCAAATTAACCTTGATACCGTTCACGTCAATTTCCACCCACAGCGCGCCGCGGGGTTCGAAAAACCTGTGGCCTTTGAGGCGGGGAAGCGCATCCACTCGAATCATCTTTAGCGGGTAGCGGCTGAGAATCGCATTTCCGTATTTACCGTCTTCGAAAGAAAGAGACGACTGGAAATGAAAGGTCATTCCTAATTTACGCGCGATGGTTTCCGCCTGATCAATATTCCCGGAACGGTCTCTTCCCACATCAATTTCCTGCAGCGCCACAACGTCCGCGTTCTGGCGCGCGATCACCCGCGCGATCCGGTCCGGCGAAGTTTTTCCGTCCAGGCCCTCACAACTATGAACGTTATAAGTCATCATCCGCAATGTCTTGGCTAACGGCACCGCCGGCTCCGATCCGGTTCCGGAAGCCCGTCCCAAATGCCGGAGCGCCGCCGCACGGATATCAAGCGGCCGCAAATAGGCCCGCCCGTTTAAAATTAAAGGCGCGTCCGGAGGAAGAAGCGCGAAGCCCCTTGTTTCTTCCGGCCCATAGCCCGCGTGACAGCCGCTTTCCGCGGCAAAGGTGATAAGTTTTTTCCCCTGGCACCATCCCGAAATGATTATTTTTCCGGCGTTCGGATGGTGGCATAAAGCCGTCAGATCCGCCGCAGCCTCTTCCAGAAAAGGATGGTCTTTCCCTAATATTTCGCGCGCGTCCCCGGGCAGCATAAATTTACCGTCCGGCGTCCGCGCCTCTACCTGCCTCATTTCCCTGGGAATCAAAACCACAGGTATTTTTGCCGTATGCAGCAGTTCGGAAATCACGCGTTCTTTTTCTTCAGCGCTCAATTCCGCGGAAGGATAAACGTGAACAAGGGGGCCCATTCCAACCGCAATCACTTTTGAACCCGCGGTTTCCACCCGCTGGGCATGAGAAAAACAGTCCTTGTTTTTCAAACATTTAGCGATTGAAAGTTCCCCGAAAATCGACGCAATCGCTTCTTCAACCGTCCGGCCGTTCTGCGCGGCATAAGGAACCGCGTCCTCCTGCCCGTGGTCCGAATAAATCCAGATATCATAATCCCGCCGCTCAGCAAGCCTTGCTTCTTTCCAAACGCGTTTCGCGGCATCGTCAATCCCGCGCAGCGACCAATGCGCGAATTTCGAAGAAGGGCCCCGCCAATGGGCTTGCTCGTCGTATCCCATAAAATTCAAATGAATGACGGGTAATCCGCGGGCGATATCAATTTTCCCTCCCAGAACCACAAGCTCCCTCAGCAATACGCAGAGCGCCGCCCTCGTGGGGATGTATTTAAACTCCATGACCACCTTTTTACCGGCGATAACGCCTTGCATAAAATCATAAATCCCGATGAGGGTTTCAAGGAAAAGCAGAATCACGGTGCGGAAAAAGATATTCAGATGAAAAACAAAAATGAGAACCCATGTAAACGGATTAAAAACCTTAAAAAGCCTGCTATAGCCGCCGCCCGCCGCACAATAATGAGACTCTTCGGCTCCGCCCGTAAAAATATTGGCGTATGAACTCCCGCCTTTAAGAAGCGGGTCGGCATCCTTGCTGATGCGCGCTTCTATTTCCTGAGCGTATTTCGGATTAAACATCACAAACGTTTCACCGCTCTGCCGGTCCAAAAAATTAAAGGCGGGAACGCATCCTTTTACCCCATAAAAAAGTTCGCCTTGCACCGCAGGCGTATTAGACGGCATGCCGGAATAATGTTCATAATCTCTATATTTTTGCTTCTCAAGAACAGACCGGAGAAACGGAAGATTTCCTTCGCGAAGTCCCCGCTGATATTGTTTATAGGAGAGCCCGTCAATTTGAATCAAGACCAGCCCCGGGGCCGTTGGCGTCCCCTCGGATTTGGAGAGGCGCAGTAAACGGACCGCCCAATAAGAGCGGTTGAACCCATTCCTTAACCTCCTGAGACTGAATCCTATTTTACCGATCATGGGCGTTTTTCCGGAACCGCAGAAGCCGGCATTGGCGTGTCTTCGTTGGAACCAAAAGCTGCATCCATTGCCGCTTTAGTAAAATTGCAGAGAAGATCCCATTCCGCTTCGGCGCGCTGCATGAAAGGAAACCAGTCTTTCTCTTCTGCTTTTCCCTGAAAGCCTTTTGCTGTCTGCAGGCTCTCGTAAAGAGAAAGCGCTTTCCCGGCGCATCTTTGCATGGAAAACTGCATCGCGGTTTTTTTTGCCTCAGCGCTCAATTTTCTTCTTTCGGCAGGCGTATGCTGAAGCACCCAGTTTAGGGCTTTTATGAATTCTTCTTCGCTTTCATGGGCGACGAGCCGGCCGTTCACTTTGTCTCTCACAATATCCCGGACCCCCGGCGCGTCAAGGCCCACCACCGGAGTTCCGGCCGCCATGGCTTCATTCAATACCATCCCCTGAGTTTCGCTGCGGGAAGAAAATGCAAAAACATCAATCGCCTGAAAGGCCTCGATCAATTTTTCCCCCGTCAGTTCCCCCGCGAGAAACATCTGCCCCTCCAGTTTCTGCTTTTTAAAATATTTCAGGAGCTCCGCTTCCGACGGCCCGCTTCCGACGGCTAAAAAAACCGCACGGCTTTCTCTTTTTAAAAACGAAGCGGCCGCCCGGGTGAGAAAAGGCATGTTTTTTTCCGGCGAAAATCTGCCCACATAGCCGACCACAAAAGCGTCTTTCGGGATTTTTGCCCGCTCTCTGAATTTCCCGGCGCCGCCTTTATATTGATTTAACTGCAGTCCGGTCGGGATAACCGTGATTTGCGTTTCCACTCCGCGCGCTTTTAACATTTCGGCGACGCTTTCGCTGGGTGCAATGACATGATCGCAGTGATTGGCATACCCCGTAGCAAGTTCAAGCACAAACCTTTTTACAGTCTCCGAATTGCCTACGTTTTCCTCATAAAGCGAGTGGTGGGTAAAAATCAGCGGCACCTTGTGGTCGTAAGCGAGCCGAAGCGCCGTGTCCCCCATAAGGAAAGGATGATGGGCATGAATAATGTCGGGGTTAAAGTCCCCCAGGGCTTCCATAAAAAATCCGGCGATAGGAAATTTTACCGAAAATTTGGACCCGTAAAAATTTTGAAGCGCGGGGACTCGAATCACATCCAGTTCATGCTTGGGGCTGTTGTCATATTCGGGTGCAACAATGACAACCCGATGGCCCCGTTTACGGTATTCTTTTGTAAATGATTCGATCGAGCGTTCCAGGCCTCCTACCAGAGGCAAATAAGTATTGGTCATCATCAAAATATTCATCGCGCGCTCCGGGAACCGCGGGTCTCTGCTGATATTTCTAAGGAACTCTCCCCGGGTTTTACCTGTATGGGGACGCGGCCGGACAGACGAATTTCCATTGCCGGTTCTTTTCCCTGATGCCAATGGCCGGACCATCGGACCGTAATTTTTCCGTCTTCTGTCTTGATGCCCACTTGAACCGATCCGAACCTTGTAAGCGTGGGGCCCAAAGCGGCCTCTTTACCCTCCGCCATCCAGGAAACCGGAATGCCGGAGCATAAAATAAGTTTTTCCTCTTCTTCGCGCACAAAACAATTCCGGACCATCAGCACCCATTCCGCGGCCGCCCAAACGTGCTGGCCGTCCCCCATGCACCCGCCCTTGGTCCTGGGATGGACCGCTTCCGGCCATTGCCCTGTGGGTGTCGCCAACAAAGCAATCGAACCCATCAAATCAAAAAAACGGGGGTCTCCGGCACGCAAAAAAATCTGGGCGATATGCAGCGTTAAATAGACATTGATTCCGGAATGACTGATCTCTTGATAAAACCCTCCGTGAACAAAGCATTCCCGGAACAGAAACTCGGCGGTATCAAAAACCCGGGGATCTCGCTCGGGAAAAAGTTGAAGCGGATAACCTGCCGCGATCGAGCCGATGGCGCCTGCATCCATTCTCCGGTGAGGAGAAGCGGGCATGAGGTTTCCTTTTGTTTGTTCAAAGGCGGTTTTCAAGCTCGCTTCTATGCACCGCAAAAAATCGTCGGCTTGGTCCAACAATTGCGCGGCAAATTCCTGATCCCCTAATTGACCGGCAAGATAGGCCCCCGCCCGAAGACCCGAGACGCCCCAAAAATCATCCCAGTAATAATAGTCATTGGGGCCGAGATGTTCGGCGCTGAATCCCACCGGAAGCAAACCAAAGGCCCTGCTCCCTTTCCCGAATTCTCTTTTGTTTTGAATCCATTTTGCGCCCCGGTAAACGGCCCTCTTCCATTTGGGGTCCGGTTTCTGACCCGTCAATTCACAAAACCGGCGTATCGCCCATAACGCTTCTCCGTTAGAATCCCATTCCCCGTCTTGCGATAAAAAATAGCCGGCGGCGGTTTGGCGCATCGGGAACCGGTCGATAATTTTTTTTGCCCGTTTATCCAGCCCCACACAAAGCATGGCCTCCAGAATGAAGGCTGCGTCGCGAAACCAAAACCGTTTATATGTGTACGGGCCCGGGAAAATGTCCTGCTGCGGAGAATGTAAAATGAGAGACCGGATGGCAGCATCATAAAGAAACTGAAAATGTTGGTCCGGCAGACCGGCCCGGCATAACCCGTCTAAGTTCTCATCCCATTTTGAAAGGGCAGACTTCAATTGCCCCGCCGGCTTCATCGGCGAATTTTTTATTATCGGGACAGAAATCGTGACCCTGCGTTTTACATTCGGCTCAAGTTCAAAAAGAGCTGCGGCTGTGGCCATCCCCACGGGGCACTCCACTTTATCCGCTTCTGACGGCAAGGGCAGCTGCCCGAAGACATCCCCTTTCCAATAATGAGAAAAACAAGTCCTCTCGGGTTCCGAATCAAAATGGACAAAGAATTGCCCGTTCACTTTCCACCCAAGCCGCTCGTCCAACAAAGAGATCTTGTTCAAAAAACTAATCCCTTCCGGGTTGCAGGGGCGGAGCGAGACCGCCAGCCAGCCGCCCGACGTTGACAGGGCCGTCAATTTGATTTGGCATATCACAATCCCGGATTGCTCATAAGCTTCCGCGCAGGAGCGGAGATTCATATCCTGATACTCAGAGGTTGTGATGACTTGGGGATTTCCCCGCAGATTCCACTCTTGCTGTGCCGAACCCAGTTTTGACGGGATTAACTGAAGTCCCTTTTTGTTCATCATCCACGCGTCAATCGACCATCCGTCAAAAAAGGGCGTGACCAATCCCCGGGGGTCGACAATGGACAAGTCGGTAAAGTCAGGAACTCCTACGGCCGTCCAGTTTCTGTGAGTCAGATTCAGGTGGGTGAGATTAAATGCCCGCGGAATAAACGATTCGTCATCCGGATCAAACTGGCGTTCGACCCAGTAAGGCCAAATCCAGTCCATATTGTGCTGAATCGCCTGGCTGTTGACTAACCCGCGGGCCTGCATAATCGCGCCCGCTCGAAGAAGTTCCTTGGGGGCCATGAGTTCGGAGGGTTGGGCGAAACGCCTGAGACTGGCTAAAACCAAAATCGGGTCGAGAAAACCTTCAACGCGCGCGATATGCCGGACAAAAAAATCTCTGAACTTTGTTGACAGATATCTTGATATCCTGCCGAAAAATATTTTTCGCATAGAGCTTCCCTAGTACATTGTTTCATTAAAAATTAGGAGTGTTTTTTATAAGGAGACAAGTACAGTACTGTGTTCCGATTCATAAAAATTAATGTTACACAGTACTAGTTGAGCCGAACTCTAGCATAATTGAAAAGTTGAATGCCATAAACCCCGAGAAAGCTAAAATAGAGAACGGCCAGCGCAGGAATCACAACGGACCATGCGATTTTGGCTCGCCTGGAAAATACGGAACTCTGCCATAAAAGCGGGAGCGCTAAAAAACCTCCTGCGAGCAGCATCGCCACGATATAAGCTTTTGAATCGTTAAACGAGCTTGCTCTCCCCTGCGAAAGCATGTAAGTCTCGATGACCGCGGGAACCATGACCATCAAGTAAGCAAAACACGTCAGCAACTGACCGACGGCCGACCGTAAAAGAATAATTGAGCAAACAATTCCAATATCAACGACAAAAAGCGCCGCCGCCTTCCCTCTCTTGCCGACCGCCAGATGCCCCATCCCGGGCAACAGAGAAAGGCTTGCGGCAAGAAGGGGCTGCATTTAGGCCGCTTCTACAGTACCGCGATTTTCCTCTTCCCGGTACAAATCTTCCATTTCATCTTCCTTCTCTTTTTCATTCAGGCCGGCGGCATGCTGTCCCGGCAGACGGCTTTTGAGCCCCGCACCTTTTTCCCGCACTTTCTGATTTCGTCTTAATTTTTCACTTTCGCTTGCGGTGCGTTCGCGGGCGGCGTCTGTCTCAACAGCATTCTGCTTTGGATTTTTCATGACACTTCCCCTTTTGAAAATATTTTCGGATTTTCGCCGCTATCTGCGGCGCGCCCCTTTTACTTCTGCATATGGCTTCCGAGCTCCGAGATATCGGAACCGATTCCGCGCGTCGTTCCGCTATGACAACCGGCGGACAAAACCGATAAGCAAAGCAGAATAACTATCACCGTAATGTTTTTCATCCTCTTCCCCTTCCTTACGACGTAAGGGACATCTGTTTAATTTGATCGACACGGATGTCATACTCGCTTTGGTTGATTTTCCCTGAATCAAGATCCTTCTTAAGTTGATTCAACTTCACCTGAGCATTGGCTTCATACCCGGCCCCCGTCGCAAGCGTTCCGCCCCCGGCGCCCGTCCAAAATGCACCGCTGCATGCCGACAACCCAAGCATCATCGATAAAAGCAATGTCACTAATAATATGTTTTTCATTTTTTCCCCCTCGCCCGCAAAAATTCAGGCTTTGTTTTCAGTTGTCATCGGGACGCTCGTACGGCTTTTCCGGACCGCGCCGCTTCCGTAAAGCAAACTTAACGGCGGAGAGTCCAAAAAGGAGGTCTCCTTTTCAAGCGTCATCATTAGCTCATCGAAGTCATCGTTATTTCTTTTAAAATACCGTTTGAACGGTTCTGGAATATTCATGTCATTACCTCCTTCCATCTCTGGCTTGATCTTAAGAGAAAACCTGTCGGAGGTTCTATGGGGTATTCACCCCACGCGGGGCTTTTTTAAATGAAATAGCGCCGGCCGGGGGCCAATGCCCTAGCGGATGGTGATCTGAACACTGCTTTCGATGATTCCTGCGGAAATGGCGTAGCGGGTAAGCCCTGCGGTGTCGTGAATATTAAGCTTCTCCATAAGATGCTGGCGGTGTTTTTCAACCGTTTTAATGCTGATCCCAAGTTCTGCGGCGATTTCCTTGTTCGCTTTTCCTTCGGCAATCAGTTGAAGAGCCTCGGCCTCGCGCGAACTCAAACGGACGTTTTTCTTTTTGAAGATCCCGTTTCGCCCGAGCGATTGTTTGTTTTTCTTTTCGAGGCGCTTTGTAATGTCTGCGCTGAAAAAGGTGTTTCCGTTTTTAACTTCTTGTATCGCTTTGGACAAAACTTCTGCGGAACTTTGTTTGATTAAAAAACCCGAGGCGCCAATCGCGATCATTCTATCAATGTATTCATCATCGCTATGGGCCGAAAGCACTAAAATTTTCGTGGCGGTAACGGCCTTCATGATTTGCACGGCGGCTTCAAATCCGTTCAGAAGCGGCATGGCAATATCCATCACGACCACGTCGGGACGGAGTTTCTTGGCAAGTTCTACGGCCTCGCGGCCGTTGCGGGCCTCGGCGATCACCCGGATGTCCTTTTTAGTTTCCAGCACCATCCGCAGCCCCTCGCGAACCACCGTATGATCATCCGCTAACATAACTGTGATGGGCTTTTTCATGATTTAAAAGCTTTCCTGTGTTCCATTGAAAGGAATCTGGGCTCCGATCGTGGTGCCTATTTCCTTTACGGATTTTACCTCAAATCTACCGCCCACCATCTCCACGCGTTCACGCATGCCAAGCAAACCCAATCGTTTGTTTTTCTTAGCGTACAGAACGCGTTCGACATCAAAAGACTTTCCGTTGTCTTGAATCGCCATATAAACAGAGCGGTGCTTCTTTTGAATTTCCACTTTCACAAGGCTTGCTTGCGCGTGCTGCGCGACATTCGTAAGGGCGGCCTGCGCGACGCGGTAGAGCACGGTCCGCTTGGCGTTGTTTAATCGCTCCACGCCGGAAAAGACCTTAAATCGGATCGGAATTCTGGTGTGTTTCGTAAAACCCTTCATGTACGCATGAAGTGCCGGTATCAGCCCCAGGTCATCTAAAAGCGTCGGCCTAAGATCGCGGGCAAACCGGTGCACGATGTTCACCGATTTTTCCACAAGCCGCTGAGTGCGGGTAATTTTTTTCTTGAGGCCCTTGGTATTGACTGCGGCCTCAACTTTTAACGTCGCCAGATGGGCATTAATTCCCGACAGCGTTTGGGCAATTTCATCGTGGAGCTCACGGCTGATTTCTTTCCGTTCTTCTTCCTGCGCCTGGATAATTTGACGGGACAAATGCCTCAAATGCTCCTGCATATTACGTGACTGTTCCAATAAGCAGTTGTAGTGTTGTCCGCTTTTTATGAGTTTTTTTTCCACACCTTTGCGAACCGCGATTTCCTGCTTCAGCTTCCGCCGCAACAGATCCTTTGATTTATCTGTCATAGAGCCCTCTCGAATCATCGCTGTCAGATGATCCCTTTATTCGTACCAATATCGTATGATCGCGCTTTTCCTTACTATGGGGTAATACCCTACCCTCCTCAAATGCCCCGCTGAATAGGGTTTCACCCCATATAAGAAAGATCCGTACGCCCGTAGTATAGCTCCAAACAGATGAAGGGGGTGATTTCAAATGGCTAAGAAAAGCAGAGGCGGTCGAATGACTGCCGCAAAAAAACGCGCAGCCAAGTCAGCGGGCGGCCGCGATCCCGTTAGTCCGGTTTTCTCATCGATTAGGTGAATCGATAAGAAAACCGCTTTGGACGCATGGGGTTGCATCCAAAGTTTTGCGCCCGCGTTT
>MHFC01000120.1:14707-18308 GCA_001804025.1 Omnitrophica bacterium GWA2_52_8
AGGAAGGGATTGTGACATTAGGCGGGAAAGGCTCAAAGCCCCGAGGAAAAAGGCCGGGCCGCAAAGCCCGTGAATGACATTCGGGGTATGAGTCGCGTTATCCATGAAGCGGCTCTATCACCAACACAGATCGCTAAATTAAGGAGGAAATAACCATGAAACGAAAAATGAAATTCATTTACGCGGGTTTGGCATTTTGTGCTCTTTTTGCAGGCATCCTCGCGTCAAAATCATTCGCCGAGAAAACTTTGAGCGGCCCTCTGCAAAGCGGACTCCTCATTGCCGATTTTAATTCCGGGGATAAGCCCAACAATCTAGGCGGCGATTTTGGTTCCTGGAATAAAGACGCCACGGATGACACGCAGGGCAGCTACATGTCTTTTGTTGCCGATGATGCGTTGGGAAGTGAGTCGGGGCACTCCGTTCGCCTTGATTACAGAGTCGATTCTCCGAATCCCGCTTACAACGGTTTTTGGATGAAATTGAACAGTGTTGATTTCACATCCTATGACACTCTCAATTTTTACATTAAAGGAGAGCCTCAGGCCGGTTTTACAAAACGTCTCAAGCTGGAACTCAAAGATGCCAGCGGCATCCCGCAGGCCTCGTTTGTCATGACGGGCATTAGTGATCAATGGCAAAAGATTTCGATTCCCTTTAAGGAGTTCGGTGCCGCAACGAATTGGAAAGAGATGACTGAGTTTGTGGTCGTTTTCGACGATATGAACTCGCGTCCAAAAACGGGCAGCATTTATCTTGATAATGTCAGCGTGTCAAAAGCATAACCGAAATTAAGAGCCGGCCGCGGGCTGCGCACGCCCCGGCCGGGCAGAAACTCAAACAGGAGGATCTTATGTTCTACACAATTGCCGTATTGCTGTTAGTTCTGTGGGCGCTGGGACTGGTGAGCAGTTACACCTTGGGGGGATTTATTCACCTTCTTCTCGCCGTCGCCCTTGTCATGGTTCTGCTGAAATTCATTCAAGGCATAAAATTACTGTAACCGATATTAGCACCGGAGGTTTTTTATGAGACAAAATACAATTTTTGCGGGCCTGCTCATCTTGTTTGGCATCGCTGCCTTTAGTTATCAGGGCATCACTTATAAAACCCGGGGAACGGCCGTGGATCTGGGTTCGCTACAAGTGACGACTGAAAAAACCAAAAAAATCCCGATCCCCCCGCTCGTTGGCGCAGTCGCACTAATCGGCGGCATTACATTACTGTTCAGGAACACCTCACCGGCTTAATTTTTGAAGCTTGCTTTTGAACTGCCGCGTTTTTTTATGAAGCCATTGAAGATATCATGAACGCTTTCTTATTGCCCTTATTTCCGTTCGGGTTAAAAAAATTCTTCGATTTTCATTTTTAATGCCTCGCCAAGCGGGATACCCTCTGCTCCCCCGATCAAAATTTTGCGGCAAGGGTAGCGCCGGGCAAAGGACTCAAGCCCGCTTGCGTGGATTTCCCTTAAACCGCTTTTGACTTCAACGGCGGCGATATCACGGCCTTTACGCAGAATGTAATCCACTTCGTAGTTGCCTTCTCTCCAATAAAAAAGCTCGATGCCTTTGTCAGCGGCCCCGGCAAATAAATGAGCCCCCACAGCACATTCCACAAGCCGCCCCCATCCTTGGGAATCTTGCCTGGTGCGCTCAAACAAAAGGCCCCGCAAACTTGTCATCAAAGCATTATTCAGCGGCAGCCATTTCGGACTTGAGCTCTTCGTTTTTATTTGGGAGCCTGAAAACTTTTCGAGTCCTGCAATAAGAAAGGCGGCCTCCAGCAGCCTTTTATAGGCAGCAAGGGTGACTGTATTGCCGGCGTCGGTCAACTGACCGAGCATTTTATTATAAGAAAGAATTTGCCCGCCGTATTCACAGGCCAGCATAAAAAGTTTCCGTAGGAGCACCGGCTTCTCAACAGGGTGAAGCAAGAGAATATCTTTTGAAATAGCGGATTCAATGAGCGAGTCTTTCACATATCCGGCCCAGCGGTTTTCATCCGGCAGGTAGGGAGCTGCCCCCGGATAGCCACCGAAGAAAAGATATTGATCCAGATTCCATCCGAAGCAGTTCTCGCATTCGGCAAACTGCCAATGAGGAAACCGGATCAATTCAAAACGCCCGGCCAGGCTTTCGGTTAGCCCTTTCTGAATCGCCAGCGAAGAAGATCCTAGAATCACAACATGAAGATCACGGCCTGCGGCCCGGTCTTCGTCCCAAAGTTTTTTTACAACCTCAGACCACCGGTAAACTTTCTGAACTTCATCGAGCACGAGAACCGCACGTCTTTTTTTTTCAAAAAAATCCCGGGCAATACCCCACTGTTCGATAATCCAGGACGATTCGGGAGGCGCCGGTAAATCAGCTGCCGCATAATGATGAGAAGATTCCCATTCAGCCAGTAGCTGCTGAATCGCTGTGGTTTTTCCAACCTGTCTCGGTCCAAGAATAACCTGGATTGACTTGGGCTTTTCAAGCAATCTTTGGCGGATAGTTAAAGTTATATCTCTTTTAAATAAAGGAAGTTGTGTCATTTTATTGATTTTACTCAGTCAATTGAGTTGTTTTGATTTAAATCATACTGATCGGCCTGTCTTTGTCAACCGTCTTCTGAGTTAAAAATTTCGACAATTTGATGCGTTTATAGGCGGCGTTTCTGCGGGGGCCCGAGCTAAATGATCGCAGCCCGTCACTATCGGGAACGCCTCCTTATTGCTCGTTGATCTGTGCGGGCCGGGCTAATTGATTGCAGCCTGTCACTATCAGGAACGCCTCTCTACGCTCTCTTGTTTGCAGGAGCATACACCCGTTTTTCTTCCATCCTCAATTCCCATTACACAAAACCGATTATATCGCCCCCCAACTCCCGCTCTGGACGGCGGCGGGCGAGCGCACTACAATACCCCATGCGGAACACTCTTTTGTGGTTCCTCATTTTCGCGGCGGGGACCTTTTTAATTTACGAAAACCCGGCCGCCCCGGCTGCGGGGCACGCTCCGCAGGAAACGGACTTTGCCATGATGCGCGAACGCATGATCGAAGAGCAGCTCCGGAAACGCGGCATTTCTGACCCGCGGGTGCTTGAAGCCATTGATTCTGTTCTGCGCCACGAATTTGTGCCGCCGCACCTGCAGCACCGGGCCTATGACGATAACCCGCTGCCGATTGATAAAGGCCAGACCATCTCGCAGCCGTATATCGTGGCGTACATGACCGAAGCCCTTCAACTCAAACCCGGCGACAAGGTCCTTGAAGTCGGAACGGGCTCGGGCTACCAGGCCGCCGTCCTGAGCCGGCTCGCCGGTGAAGTTTATTCGGTTGAAATCATTCCGGAACTGGCGCAGCAAGCCGCCGAAAAACTCGAGACTCTGGGGTTCACAAATATCACGGTCAAGGAAGGCAACGGCTACGAAGGCTGGTTGGAGCATGCGCCGTTTGATGCCGTCATCGTCACCGCGGCACCCAATCATATTCCCGAAAAACTCATCGAACAGCTGCGCGACCCTGGCGGCCGCATGATCGTGCCCGTCGGGTCGCACTATCAGGAGCTTGTTTTGCTCGAAAAAACGCCGTCGGGTATTCGAAAGAAAACGCTT
>MHFC01000121.1:0-12964 GCA_001804025.1 Omnitrophica bacterium GWA2_52_8
AAAACGCGGGCGCAAAACTTTGGATGCAACCCCATGCGTCCAAAGCGGTTTTCTTATCGATTCACCTAATCGATGAGAAAACCGGGCTAGGCGCTAATGGATCCGCAATTGTTTTTCTGCATCGACAATATCCCGGTTGATTAACCCGAAAGCTTTTCCCGCTGTTTTTCTGAGATTTTCGGAGGTTTCGTTTCCGTGCATGAGATCCCGCAAAAGCTGAATAATCATCCGCAGATGCCGTACAAGTTCTCCCTCATCCGTGTGTGTGTGACGGAATAGCCGGTGAAATTTTTCACCCTGCGCCCATGATTCGACCGTCCGGGCCAGATGAAAATGCGCCCGGAGGCGGTGGGAGGGAATCCGGTGGCGGAGTTCATTGCGGAATATTTCCGTAAAGATTTGATCGATGCGCAGCTGAAAATCCGCGTGTTTGGGTTTGAGGTGAGGCGGGGCATCTTTTTTGCGGGGTTCGTAGATGAGGCTTGAGAGAAAAGCGGACAAATCAACGGCGGACAACTGGTCCAAAAAGCCGTTGGCGTTCATTTCAGTGAGGATTAATTCATAACCGAAATAATCCGCGGCGAAATGCCCTTTGGCGGTGAGACCTCCGGTGTTTAAATACCCCATGTGTTCGAGCAGGAGGAGGCGGTTTTTTATCAAGTCGTGTCCTTCCCTCCGGTGTGTGGTGTGGGACTGAAAATGATGGAAAGTCTTGGGATAAATTTCGATCAGCTTTTGACCCAGGTCGCGGTATAAGTTTAGCAAGGTTGCATAGGAGGTGTTCAGCTGACTTCGGATCGGCTCGGGTTTGCCGTGGAGGATCCGCTTAATATCCGAAAATGCGATGTCGGAGGGGTTGATCCGTGAATAAACAAAGCCTTCCGCATCCAGTCCCCGCCGTCCGGCGCGGCCGGCCATCTGATAGAAATCCCGCGTGGTCAAATACTGAAAACCCTTGCCGTAAAATTTTGACAGTTCGTCGAAGATCACGCTTCGCGCCGGCATATTAATTCCGAGCGCGAAGGTTTCCGTTGTGAAGATGAGCTTGATTTGACGGCTGGTGAAAAGCCGTTCTACCACCTCTTTCAGCGTGGGCAGCATGCCGGCATGATGATAGGCAATGCCTTGCTGGATCAAAGGACGCAGGTCTTGTGCCGATTTTTCGGCGGTGATTTCATATTTGGCGATCAGCTGATCGTAGTCTGCGGTGATGGCGGCGCGTTCCTCGGTTTTCAGGAAATCAAACCGCGCGGCTTCCCATGCCAAAAATTCGGTCTGTTTTCTCCCAAAGACAAAATGGATTGCCGGCAAATGCTGTTGGGCAAGCAGGTGCTCGATGTGGTGGTCCAGCCGGTTGGGTTTGGGTTTCAGGGGGCGCATGCCGCGGCGCCTCTCACGCGACGAAAGTCTCCAGGAATCACGGTTCAGATAACCTTCGCGGAAAAGCTGCGGCATGTCGCGCAAGATTTTTCCCTGACACTGGAATAAAAAATGCAGCGGAACCGGCCTTTTTTCTTCTTCTACAACCGTTAACGGACGGGACGGGTGAATGGACTTGATCCATTCCGCGATTTGCCCGATGTTCGGGGCGGTTGCACTTAGTGCCAGAATGTTTGTTTCTTCAGGGGTGAAGAGGATGGCCTCTTCCCAAACCGTGCCCCGTTCGGGGTCGTCCATGTAATGAATTTCATCGAAGATGACCCAGCCGATATGTTCCGTTCCCTGGGCATGCTCGAACAATTTGTTCCGGTAGATCTCCGTTGTCATGATCAGGATCGGCGCGTCGGGACGAATCGAAACGTCGCCGGTGAGAATGCCTACCGGACAGGGATAAAGCGCCTGAAAGTCTCTGAATTTTTGATTGCTGAGGGCTTTGATCGGAGCGGTATAGACGACTGTTTTCTGCTGGCTTAAAGCCTTATTGATCGCCGCTTCGGCAATCAGCGTTTTTCCCGCGCCGGTCGGCGCGGAAACGAGCACGGAATGGTTTTTGCGGATGGCATCGATGGCATTTTGCTGAAACAAATCGAGTTGGATCGGCATGAATTTATTTTCTTATTGTTCTTTCGTCAAAAGATTATACACTTGTAGCATTATTTGAGGCCAAAATCAAAGGAGTTCCTGTGAGCGTGAAAGTCCTCTATCAGGGCAAATTTCAGCGGTTTGTCAGAGAAGAGGGCTGGGAATTTCTCGAGAGGCTGCATGAAGGCGGAATTGTCGCTGTCCTTGCCGTGACGGCCGATCAAAAAATAGTGCTGGTGGAACAGTTCCGGATTCCGGTCCGGAAAAATGTCATCGAGCTTCCTGCGGGCGTGTCGAATGATGTGCCGGAGCATTCGAATGAAACGCTTGTGCAGGCAGCGCACCGCGAACTGCTCGAGGAGACCGGATATCAGGCGGAAGGCATGATTCCCGTACTGACGGGTCCGGTTGCGGCTGCTTCAAGCCGCGAATTGATGACTTTTTTTAAGACGACCCGGGTCCGTAAAGTGGCCGCTGGGGGCGGAGACGAGCAGGAAAAAATTACGGTGCATGAAATTCCGCTTGATGGGATCAGGGGTTGGCTTGCAAAGAAACGGGAAGAGGGGTTTTATGTCGACCCTAAAATTTATATCGGGCTTTTTCTGTTGATGGACGGCAAGTAATAAATTTTCGAAAAGGGCATTGATGTCGCGATGAAATTTGAGTCCTATCGGAATGAAATTGATGTGGCGCTGCCGCTATTACGGGAGGCCGTCAGTATTGCGCGCCAGGTGCGTGAAGAGATGAAGGGGAATTCTATTCAAAAGCAGGATGATTCGCCGGTGACCGTTGCGGATTTTGCGATCCAGGCCTGGATCTGCCGCGGTTTGCGCAATGCGTTTCCCTCCGATGCGGTCGTCGCCGAAGAATCTTCGGCCGCATTGCTGGCACCGGGAGGCCGGTCAACGCTCGAGCGCATAAAAAAATTTTTCGATGAAAGAGAAGCCGGCATTTCAGCCGAAAAAATATGCGAATGGATTGATTTTGGAACGGCTGCGCCGTCCCGCAGATTTTGGGTCCTTGATCCCGTTGACGGGACGAAGGGTTTTTTGCGCGGCGGGCAATATGTCGTGGCGTTGGGGCTTATTGAAAACGGCCGGGTTCAAATCGGATTTCTCGGCTGCCCGCGGCTTAATGTTGAAGGCCGGGAATCGGAAAACGGCGAGGGGGCGCTTGTGCTTGCGGTCCGCGGCAAGGGGGCATGGATCGGACCGCTGGACGGAAAGTTGCCTTTTCGACAGCTTAAGGTATCGTCACGAGCAGTCATGTCAGAGGCAGTCATTTTGCGGTCGGTTGAGGCCGGACATACGAATGTGGGTGTTATGGAGCAGTTGTTTGCTGTGGCCGGCCGTCCTGCGAGTGAACTGCATCTGGACAGTCAGGCAAAGTATGTTTTGGCCGCAGCCGGCCATGCGGACCTTTTTTGCTATCTCTTAAAAAAGGACAAGCCGGATTCACGCATGAAAATATGGGATGTCGCACCCGGGGCTATCATCATTGAAGAAGCCGGGGGCAAAATCACGGATCTTAACGGCGCTCCTATTGATTATACCGCCGGTAAATCGCTTCTCCGTAATCCGGGTATCTTAGTCAGTAATGGCAGGCTTCATACCCCATTTTTGAGTGCTTACGGCACTCTTACCGTTAAGTAGTTCCGTTATATCCTATTGCTATCATTATAGATATGAATGTCTTTTCGAGATGAAAAATTAAACTGGACTGGATTAGTCTGATTTGATACCCTTGTAACGGAGAGACAAATATGCGTTTTACTACGAAAACAGAGTATGGACTGGTTTGCCTGATTTACCTGGCCAAACATAGCGAATTGCAACCTATAACCGTTAAAGAACTGGTTCGGGGAGAGCAATTTTCGCCTACGTTTACGGAAAAAATCATGCAGCAGCTGAAGGCCGCAAAAATTGTGACCTCTTATCAAGGGAATCAAGGCGGTTATGTTTTGGCGCGCAATCCGGCTGAAGTGACGTTGCGCGACATTATCGAGGCGCTTGAGGGCAGCACGTTTGAAGTTTTTTGCGAGCCGACAATCCGCAAAGACATTGTATGCACGCATTATCCGATGTGTGAAGTGAGTCCGGTTTGGTACAAAACCAAAGAACTTCTGGACCGGTTTTTTAACGGCATATCCTTGGAAATGCTCGCAAAGCGCGATTGTAACTGGAAGGAGCTGCCGTTCTCGGCGGCATAAAGCTCAATCCGGGTGCATCTATGAAAATCAAGAGCATTCATGAAATTGTAAACAGGGAATACCAGTACGGGTTCAAAACAGAAATTGAACCCGGCGTCCAGGTCAAGGGATTGACCGAGGACACAATCCGCTTTATTTCCCATCATAAAAAAGAACCCGAATGGCTTTTGGAATTCCGCCTCAAGGCTTTCCGGCACTGGCAAAAAATGAAAGAACCGCATTGGGCCCATGTCGATTATGAACCGATTAATTATCAGGATGTAATTTACTATTCCGAGCCCAAAGCCGCTTCCGCGGATGACAAACCTAAAAGTCTTGAAGAGGTCGACCCGGAACTCCGGCGTACTTTTGACCGGCTTGGGATTCCTTTGATCGAACAAAAAAAACTCGCGGGAATCGCCGTGGATGCGATCTTTGACAGCGTTTCGGTCGCGACGACTTTTAAAGAAAAACTCAAGGAAGCCGGGGTTATTTTCTGCTCGTTTTCCGAAGCGGTCCATGAATATCCCGAGATCGTCAAAAAATACATGGCGTCGGTCGTGCCCTATACGGACAATTTTTTTGCGGCCCTCAACTCGGCCGTATTTACCGATGGATCGTTCGTTTTTGTTCCGAAAAATACGCGCTGCCCCATGGAGCTTTCCAGTTATTTCCGCATTAACACCGAAGGTTCGGGCCAGTTTGAGCGTACGCTGATCGTCTGTGAAGACAATGCTTATGTCAGTTATCTTGAGGGCTGTACGGCGCCGCGGTTTGATACCAAACAGCTTCATGCTGCAATCGTGGAGCTTATTGCGCTCGACCATGCCGAGATCAAATATTCGACTGTTCAGAACTGGTATGCGGGGGATGTAAAAACAGGCAAGGGTGGTATTTATAATTTTGTGACAAAAAGAGGGAAATGCGCGGGAAACCATTCCAAAATTTCATGGACGCAGGTCGAGACAGGGTCCGCGATTACCTGGAAGTATCCCAGCTGTATTCTGACAGGTGATCATTCGGTCGGGGAATTTTATTCCGTTGCGCTGACGACCGGAAAACAGCAGGCGGATACCGGCACTAAAATGATCCATATCGGAAAAAAAACGCGCAGCACCATTGTCTCAAAAGGGATTTCAGCGGGGGAGTCGAGCAACAGTTACCGCGGTCTTGTGCAGGTCAATGCTAAGGCTGAGGGGGCGCGGAATTATACGCAATGCGATTCCTTGTTGATCGGACCGCGGTGCCGTGCCAATACATTCCCCTATGTGGATATTCAAAATGCCACGGCGCAGGTGGAGCATGAGGCTTCGACTTCCAAAGTGAGCGAAGAGCAGCTTTTTTACTTCCGTCAGCGCGGGATTTCGGCAGAGGACGCCATGGCGTCCATCATTAATGGATTTTGCCGCGACGTGTTTCGTGAACTTCCGGGGGAATTTGCGGTTGAGGCCACGCAATTGCTGGGGCTAAAACTGGAAGGCGCCACCGGATAAGAATTAAAAAAGAAAGGATTTGATTCGCGATGCCTATGTTGGGAATTCAAGATCTTCATGCCGAAGTTGCTGAAAAAAATATCCTTAAGGGGATTACGCTCGAAGTCAATCCCGGGGAGGTCCATGCCATCATGGGGCCTAACGGTTCCGGGAAGAGTACGCTTGCCAAGGTTATTGCCGGAGATCCGAATGTGACGGTGTCCCGGGGGATTTTGCGCTATGAAGGCCGGGATTTAAAAGACCTGGATCCTGAACAAAGAGCGCTGGCCGGAATTTTTTTAGCGTTTCAGTATCCCACCGAAATTCCGGGAGTCAATAATGCCAGTTTTTTGAGAATGGCCTACAATGCCAAGCGCAAAGCTGCGGGACAAGGCGAGCTGGATCCGCTTGAATTTGACGAGGTGCTGCAGGAAAGAATGAAAATTGTGCAAGCCCCCCGGGAATTCCTTGATCGCAACGTTAATCATGGTTTTTCCGGCGGTGAAAAAAAGCGCAACGAAATCCTTCAAATGGCGGTTTTGCAGCCGAAGCTGGCTTTGCTGGACGAGACCGATTCAGGTTTGGATGTCGACGCACTCAGGGTTGTCGCGGACGGGGTTAACAGGCTTCGTTCAAAGGAAAACGCGGTTGTTTTGGTGACGCACTATCAACGGCTGCTCAATTATATTGTGCCCGACCGGGTGCATATTCTTGTGGACGGCCGGATTGTAAAATCAGGCGGTAAGGAACTTGCCTTAACCGTAGAACAGAAAGGGTACGACTGGCTTTCGGTTCACGGACGTACGGCGTGATTGCTATGATGGCGCAGAACGCGGATCAATTACCCATGGATTATGCAAGTCTTGTCCGGTCGCGGAAACCCTCCGGCGCCGGTCGTGAATTCC
This sequence comes from Omnitrophica bacterium GWA2_52_8, assembly GCA_001804025.1. GTDB lineage: Bacteria > Omnitrophota > Omnitrophia > Omnitrophales > Aquincolibacteriaceae > GWA2-52-8. The sequence goes on from MHFC01000121.1 coordinate 6,588, forward strand.
CCGCCTGGCTTGAATCGCGCCGCCAAAATGCAAGAGAGCGGCTGCAGACAGTTGGATTTCCGACACGCGCGGATGAAAGCTGGAAGTTCAGCAAAGTCGAACCGGTCCTTGCTCAACTATTTTCGCCGGCAGATTCTGAAAGTATGGCCCTGCCCGATATGCGGGAGGCAAGTTTGCTTGCCTCCGAGGAATCCGTCCGCGGATTTTTTTGCGGTGACCGGTTTGCCGGAGCTGACAGGCCCGCCGCTCATCTCGCAGACCGGAATGAGATCATGCCTCTTTCTGAGGCGATTCTCAAAAAACCCGGTCTCCTGGAAAAATATTTGCTTAGCAAAGCGGGTGTCGAAGACAACGGTTTATCATGCGCCAATGATTTCCTTTTTCGTGACGGAATCCTGATCCACGTCGGAAAGGGAATGAAAGCGGCGCTTCCTCTCTATACGATGTTGGCAGGCGGTGGATACGGTCAAGAACGGCCGGCGTATCATCCGCGCGTGCTGGTGGTTCTGGAAGAAGGGGCTGAAGCAACCTGGGTATTGGATCAACGCAGTGCCGACGACAAGGCCTATTTTAGTAACAGCGCCGTCGAAATTTTTCTTGAGCCTTCCGCGCATCTTGATTGGATCCAAATCCGGCGTGAAAATGCGCAGGCATTTAATCTGACGGAAATTCGGAGCTGTATGGGTGCGGGCAGCCGGCTGACCTTGACGGATTACGTCCGGGGCGGGGCTTGGTCGCATTTGCGGTTTAACGGGGTTTTAAGCGGAGATACGGCGGCTTGCGAACTGCGCCATTTGTCGATTTTGGACGGGGACACGGTCGCGACAAAATATATTTTCATGGAACATGCGGCATCGCATTGCTTGAGCCGACAGTTGGATAAAAACATTTTGTCCGGCCGGTCAATTTCGGAATTTAACAGCATTGTGCATGTCGCAAAACAAACAGCCGGATCGGATTCGGGCCAGTCAAACCGCAATTTATTGCTGTCTCCGGAGGCCAGGGCATGGTCAAGGCCCCAGCTGAAAATCGAAGCCGATGATGTGAAGGCCACGCACGGTTCGGCCACGGGCCCGCTGACGGACACCGAACTGTTCTATTTGCAAAGCAGGGGATTGGACCGTTCCGTGGCCCGGTCCCTTCTGACTTTCGGATTTGCCGAGGAAGTTCTCGAAAAAGTTTCCGTCGATAAAATTCATCAAAATTTGACGCAGGATGCGCAATCTCAACTCGATAAAATGCTTCGGATGCTGGTTTGAGAATGCAGATGAAAAAAACCAGGACAACAGCGATGACGAATCCCTATGATATCCACAAAGTGCGCCGTGATTTCCCGATCCTTTCCATTCAGATGAACGGAAAGCCGCTCGTCTATCTTGATAACGCGGCAACGGCGCAAAAACCGGAACGCGTGATCCGGAGAATTCATGATTTTTACCAGCGTGAATATGCTACGGTCCATCGCGGAGTCTATACGCTCAGTCAAAATTCAACCTGGGAATGCGAGCAGGTGCGGGACCGGTGCCGCAAGTTTTTGAATGCGCCGGACCGCGATGAAATTATTTTCGTCAGCGGTGCGACGGAAGCGATTAATCTCGTGGCGTCCGGGTACGGCCGGCCCTTTATTTCAACCGGCGATGAGATTTTGATCACGGAAATGGAGCATCATGCCAACATCATTCCCTGGCAGCAAATCTGCCTTGAAAAAGGAGCGCGGCTCAAGGTGGCCCCGATCAATGATGAAGGAGAAATTATTTTAGAACAATTCCGCAAGTTTTTGTCGCCGAAAACAAAAATGGTCGCAGTGACGCACATGTCGAATGCGCTTGGTTCGATCAATCCTGTGCGCCGGATGGCGAAGCTGGCCCACGAAGCAGGCGCCGTGATTTTGGTCGATGGGGCTCAGGGCGTGGTGCATGCGTCCGCGGATGTGCGGGAACTGGACTGTGATTTTTATTGTTTTTCGGGGCATAAAATCTACGGGCCGACGGGGGTCGGTGTGCTCTGGGGCAGAAAGCAGCTTCTGGAAAAAATGGAACCTTATCAAACGGGCGGAGAAATGATCAAGACCGTAACCTTCGAGAAAACGACGTTTGCCGGGCTGCCGCAAAAATTCGAAGCCGGCACGCCGCCCATCGCTCAGATCGTAGGCCTCGGCGCGGCGCTCGATTATTTGGAGACCCTGGGGGTTGAAAACATACGCCGCCATGAAAAAGAGATCCTGGATTATGCGACGGAAAAATTGGCGGCCATTGCGGGGCTGCGCATTGTCGGCCGCGCAAAGAGCAAAGGGGGCGTGATTTCCTTCACTCTCGACGGAATTCACCCTCATGACATCGGGACAGTGCTCGACCAGGAAGGCATCGCCATTCGCACCGGGCATCATTGTGCGCAGCCGCTGATGCAGCGTTACGGTTTGCCGGCGACAGCCCGGGCCTCTTTCGGGCTCTATAATACGCGTGACGAAGTGGATGTTCTCGTCCGCGGAATCACAAAAGTCCAGGAAATCTTCCGATGATTCCCGAGCCGAAATTAAGTCATCTTTATCAGGAAGTGATATTGGATCATAACCGCCGTCCGCGCAATTTCGGTGAGATGCCGGATGCGACGGTCCGCGCCCGGGGTGTGAATCCTTTGTGCGGGGATGATTATCAGATATTTTTAGAAATCAATCCCGCCGGGGAGATTCAGGCCGTGCGGTTCTTGGGGTCCGGCTGTGCGATTTCCAAAGCAAGCGCCTCGATATTGACCGAAATGATACGGGGCAAAGATACTGGTTATTGTGACCATCTCAAGAATGAATTTATCCGTTTTATGACGCAGGACAAGGTGCCTCCCGCGATGACGGAGGCGGTTGGAAAACTGAAGCTCTTTGAGGGGGTTAAGGAATTTCCCGTGCGCGTTAAATGTGCCACTTTGATTTGGCATGTTTTGGAAGAGGCACTCAAAAGTCTTCCGGAAAAAAAGGAAGGCGGTCGTTCATGAATTCCGAAGCTCAGCCGCAGATAACGGCCCAGTTGACGCCGAATCCGAACACGATCCGGTTTGCCGTTGACCGCGAATTTTTCAAACAGGGCTCGTGCAATTTTCCCGACCGCGGCAAAGCTTATGATTCGCCGTTGGCCTGTGTGCTGTTTGAGATCCCTTCCGTCGAGGGCGTCATGCTGGGCCCCGATTTTGTTTCGGTTACAAAGTCTCAAAATGCCGATTGGCAGGCGTTACTGCCGCCGGTCATCGAAAGGCTAAAAGCTTTTCTATCCAGCGGAGAACCGGCTATTGCCGACTCGTTAATTCCTTCCGCAGAAGAGCATAAACAAGACACGGTTGCCGGTGATGCCCAGCATGATATTGAAATGAAAATTCGGGAAATCCTGGATCAGGAAATACGGCCCGCCGTTGCCCGGGACGGGGGAGACATCGTATTTTATGGTTTTCAAGACGGGGTTGTGCAGCTGCATCTTCAGGGCGCCTGCAGTTCCTGTCCGAGTTCGATTATGACGCTGAAACTCGGCATCGAAAACCGTCTAAAGCAATCCATTCCGGAAGTCCGCGAAGTCCTGCAGGTATGAACCGGAAAAACTGTCTTTTCAAGGCACCCTGTCTCGGGTATTATCTGAATTTATGAGAATGAAAGATTTGTATTCACGCCCTCAAAAAACCGTTTCCTTTGAATTCTTTCCTCCAAAGACACCCGAAACTGAACTCAAACTTCTCGAAACAATCCAGGAGTTGAAGCCGCTTGCGCCGTCTTTTATTTCGGTGACTTATGGCGCCATGGGGACAACGCGTGACAATACCATTCGCCTTGTAGAACGCATCAAGCATCAGGAGGGGATCGAAGCGGCAGCGCATCTGACCTGTGCGGGGCATACGAAAGATGAAATCGCGCTTATTCTCGCCGAGCTCAAGGCTAAGGGGATTGAAAATCTCGTGGCCCTCAGGGGGGATCCGCCCAAGGGCGAAACGGAATTCAAGCCGGCGGCGAACGGGTTTGCCTATGCTTCCGAGCTGGTTCAATACATCCGCCAGGATCATGAGTGGGGGCCTGCGTTTTCAATCGCCGTAGCGGGATATCCGGAGGGTCATGTCGAATGCCGGAATAAGCGGGAGGGTCTTCAGCATCTTAAAATCAAAGTGGCTGCAGGTGCGGATGTTATTATCACGCAGTTATTTTTCGATAACCGGGATTTTCTTGATTTTGTCGCAGATGTGCGCGCGTTGGGAATTAAGATTCCGGTCATTCCGGGCATTATGCCGGTGACCCATGGGTCTCAAATTCAAAAATTTGCGGCGATGTGCGGGGCCAAAATACCGCTGGAAATTCAACAGGCCATTTCGCGTTTCGGCGCGGACCAGGCTTCAATCGAAGCCTTTGGCATTGATTATGCGTCCCACCAGTGTGCGGAGCTGCTGCGCGCCGAGGTTGCCGGGTTTCATTTTTATACGCTGAACAAATCTAAAGCGACAGCGGCAATTTACCGGAATCTTAATTTAGGGCAGTCTTCAAAATGATTTTAGGAGGCGGCTCGCGCCGTTATTTTGTCGCCGGCATACCACTCTTGGATGGCTTCCTGGATGTCCTGGGGGAGACATAAGACGCTTTTGATTTGCGGGATCCCGGTCATTGACTGAATTTCGGCTTTTGGCCATAAATTGGGGGCGCTTGATATGGCCACGATGAGCATGTTTGGCAGTTTTTCGACGCCCAACAGATTGTATTTTCTGGCCAGACTTTCCGGGATCATCTGAACGGCAGAAGGGTTGATATGTGTCCGTTTAAGATCGACGAAGCGCAAGCCGTTCTGTTCCGCGATGGCTTTGTAGAGGAGCCTTCGGGAGATATACCCTTTTTGCACTAGAAGTTCTCCCGTAAACTCTTTACGTGTCTGCTGTTCCGCAAGCACTTCTTCTAACTGTTCCCAGTCAATATAACGTTTACGAATCAAGATTTCGCCGATACGCCAGGCCATGAAGTTCTCTCCCGCTGTTTTTCCGTAAAGAGTATAACGGCCATTTGTTAAGAAAAGTTACAAAGAATTAAGCGGCCTTCGATTGACACTTATGAAGCGCGTGTAATATAATGCCTTTTTATTCCTAACTTATTGATAAACTTAGGGTTCAGTAATGGCTGACATTCATTCAGAATCGCTCTATGGGGAGCGCTACCTTCCGATCGAACCCATTTCCTCGGTCATCCAGAATTTTACGGAAGGCCGGAGTGTCCGCTGTGCGGGCCGGATGATGGCCCGCCGGATCATGGGCAAGAGCGTTTTTTGCGATCTCAAAGACGAAGACGGAAGAATCCAGATGTACGGCAAGTCGGATGAACTGGGCGAACCCGAATTTGAAGCCTTTAAGGCTTTGCGCATCGGAGACATCCTTGGGGTCGAAGGGACCTTGTTTAATTCCAAGACCGGCGAAAAGACGATCAAAGTCAAAAAATTTAAATTACTGTCAAAGATTGTCCGCTCGCTCCCTGAAAAATGGCACGGGTTAAAAGACGTCGAAACCCGGTTCCGTCACCGGTATGTGGATTTGATCGTTAACGATGACGTGCGCAAAACCTTTAAGATGCGGAGCCGGATTGTGCGCGAGATCCGCAATTTTCTGGATGGTAAAGGTTTTATGGAGGTTGAAACTCCCATGATGCAGCCCATTCCCGGCGGCGCGCGTGCGCGTCCTTTTGTGACCCATCATCATAGTTTGAATACCCACCTTTTTATGCGGGTTGCGCCCGAACTTTATCTCAAGCGGCTTTTGGTCGGCGGATTTGAACGTGTTTATGAAATTAACCGGAACTTTCGCAATGAGGGCATTTCCATCCGTCATAACCCGGAATTTACGATGCTGGAGCTTTATCAGGCCTATGCCGACTATCATGACATGATGAACATTACCGAAGAAATGGTTTCCGGGCTGGTGCGGCAAATTCACGGGGCCGACGAGGTTCCGTTCGGCGAGCGCGTGCTTAATTTTAAAACTCCGTGGAAAAGAATTTCATTTTACGACTCGATCCGTGAAAGAACCGGCATTGACCTTAAAAAAATCTCGGCGCAGGAAGCGGCAAAAAAACTCAAGTTGAAAACCCGGAGCGAAGACGGTGAGGTCACGGAGGCGGACATTATGAATGAAATCTTCGGCCTTTACGTCGAACCTGATCTTTGGGACCCGATTTTCGTCATTGATTACCCGACTTTAATGACGCCGCTGGCGAAGGCCAAAGAAGACGACCCCGAAGTGGTTTACCGTTTCGAGCTTTTTATCGCAAAAATGGAGATTGCGAACGCGTTCTCGGAGCTCAATGATCCGGGGATTCAACGGCAGCGTTTGACGGAGCAAAAAGAAGTGATCGGCGATCATAAAGTCATCGATGAAGA
>MHFC01000121.1:13017-14196 GCA_001804025.1 Omnitrophica bacterium GWA2_52_8
GTATTGACCGTCTTGTCATGCTCTTGACCAATCAGCACTCGATTCGCGAAGTGATTTTGTTTCCGCAGCTGAGGCCTGAAAATAAAGATGCTGCGGAATCCATTGCCCGTAATGAGGAGCCCGAAGCATGAGTTACGAAACCTTTGTCGCCCGCCGTCATTTGAGCCGCCGCATGAAATCGGGATTTGTTTCTTTGATCTCGATGATTTCTGTCGGCGGTGTGGGGGTCGGCGTGATGGCCTTGATTGTTGTGATCGGCGTCATGAGCGGATTCGACCGCGAATTGAAAAGAAAAATCGTCAACGTTCAGCCTCATTTGCGCATTGAGCGCGTGGGCGGGGTTGAGGATCCGGAGCACGTTTTGAAATGGATCCGGGACAAGCGCATTCCGGGGCTGAAGACGGCTGCGAGCTTTGTCGAAGGGCAGGCCATGATCCGGTCGCAAACGGCCGCGCTGGGGGTGATGGTCAAAGGCATTGATTTTGAGCGCGAAGATCTTTCGATTTACCGGGAGCATATGCTTCGCGGAGAATTGGCGTTTGAAGATACGGTAAAGTCAAGTACTGCGCGCCGCTTATTTTTTTTTAAAAAAAAATCAGAAACAAAATACCATAGCGTTTTCATCGGTGAGAACCTTGCCCGGATTTTGGGGGTCGGGGTCGGTGATGAAGTTTCCCTGATTGTGCCGTTTGATGATGGGAGCGGGGCGATGTCTCTAGCGCGGGTCAAAAATGAAAAGTTCGCGGTTGGCGGAATTTTCAGGCTGGGCATGAATGATTTTGATACCGGGCTTGTTATTTTGGGGCTTCCGAGTGCCCAGAAACTTTATCGTTTAGGTGAGAAAGTCACCGGGATCAGTTTGCGTCTTGCCGATGTTGATCAGGCGCAACCGTGGAAATATCAGCTGCGCGGAGACTTTGACCGCAGTTTTATTTTGCGGTCGTGGTATGACATGAACGAAAATTTCTTTCAGGCACTGCAAGTGGAAAAGTCTGTGATGACCATCTTGCTTGCGTTGATTGTTCTGGTGGCCGCTTTCAATATCATTGCGACGCTTACGATGGTCGTGATGGAAAAAACAAAAGATATCGGGATTCTCAGGGCCGTCGGCGCGACGCGGGGAGGCATACGCCGTATTTTTTTGATTGAAGGTTTTTCGATAGGATTTCTGGGCGTGGT
>MHFC01000121.1:14353-15558 GCA_001804025.1 Omnitrophica bacterium GWA2_52_8
GATATCCGAAAGGATTTTGTAACGGCTCAAGAACGATTGCAGGTGCTGAAAGGTGTGAATTTTTCCTTTCAGCCGCATGAAATGGCGTTTATTTTGGGACGGTCCGGATCCGGAAAATCAACTCTGCTGCATCTTTTTGGCGGGCTTGACCAGCCGACTTCCGGAAAAATCATGTTTGAAGGACGGGATCTTGTCCGTACTCCGGAGCGCAAGCTTGCCTCACTGCGCAATAAACGGTTGGGATTTGTTTTTCAGTTTTATCATTTGCTCCCGGAATTGACGGTTTATGAAAATGTCACACTGCCGGCCCGTATTGCGCGTTCCCGGGTTGATCATGTTTGGGCGACGGAGTTACTGCGGCGCATGCATCTAACGGACCGCAAAAATTATATGCCGGTAAAACTTTCCGGCGGCGAGCAGCAGCGTGTGGCGATTGCTCGGGCACTGATGAATCGTCCGGCGGTGGTGTTTTGCGACGAGCCGACGGGGAATTTGGACGCGGAAACATCGGAAACCGTACTCGCATTGCTTACGGAACTTAATGAGCGTGAAGGGCAGGCATTTATCATTGTGACTCACGATGAGGTGCTTGCCTGGCGTTTCGATCATGTTTACCGGTTGGTTGACGGCATTTTGATGCGGGACCATCACGGTCATGTGGGCGTGAAGAGCGCACAATAAAAAATGCTGCTGCGGTGCAGGCAGCGGCATCGATCGATTAAAAGCGGTGAGTCAGACACTAAATGACATCTGAAAGGGCGCATTCTATGGAATTACTGGTTTATCTTAACGGGAAGTGGTATCCCAAATCGGAAGCGAGGATTTCTGTTTTTGATCACGGGCTTCTTTACGGCGACGGTGTCTTTGAAGGCATCCGGGCCTACCACGGGCTGGTGTTCAAACTCGAGGAGCACCTTAAACGCCTTTGGGAATCCGCGCATACGCTGATGATTCAAATTCCCATGACACCCGGAGAAATGAAACATGCGATCATTGAAACGCTGATAAAAAACCGCTTCCGCGACGCTTATATCCGCGTAGTCGTCACGCGCGGGGACGGCGATTTGGGTCTGGACCCGGCGAAGTGTGTAAAACCCAACGTTTTTATTATCACCGATAAAATTGTGCTGTACCCGGAAGCGCTTTATAAAAACGGTCTTAAGATTATCACCGTTCCGACGGTCCGGAATTTGCCAGAAGCCGTC
>MHFC01000121.1:15575-22175 GCA_001804025.1 Omnitrophica bacterium GWA2_52_8
CTTGAACTATCTCAATAATATTCTCGCAAAAATCGAGGCTAAAAATTCCGGCTGCATGGAAGCTCTTATGCTCAATCACCAGGGCTATGTCGTCGAATGCACCGGCGACAATATTTTTATGGTCCGCAAAAACGGGGCGGCCGGACGCAAACCCTTGCTTTTGACTCCGCCCGTGTATTTGGGGGCACTTCGCGGAATTACGCGGCAGGCCATTTTGGACATCGCAGCCGGGAAGAAGCTCGCTTCTGAAGAGCGTGTCCTCACACGTCATGACTTGTTTAATGCGGACGAGGTTTTTTTGACGGGGACCGCGGCTGAGGTCATACCGGTTGTGGCCATTGACGGCCGCGTCATCGGAAGCGGAAAACCGGGGCCTGCAACAAAGCTTTTACTTAATGCTTTTCATCAATCCACGAAAACCGACGGTGTGCGCTATCAGTTACGTTAACCGGGAAAGTCTTTTTTAGGACGATTTCTTATGATCTGCACTTCCTGCGGAGTTGAAGAGGCAACGATTCATTTAACCGAAATTAATAATAATCAAATGATGGAAATCCATCTTTGTGAAAAGTGTGCGCAGGAAAAAGGGACCGAATTCAAGACGCATTTTAGTATCGGCGACATTTTAAGCGGTTTTATTGACCTGGAAGACGCGGCTACGGCCGGGCGAAAAAAACAGGCTTTGGTTTGCGCGGAATGCGGCAGCACTTACGAACAATTCACAAAGTCAGGCCGCCTCGGATGCGCATCCTGTTATACGGCATTCTCCAAGCTTTTATTGCCGCTGATTAAACGGGTCCAGCGTTCTGTCCAGCACTGCGGTAAAAGTCCCGAAATCGCCGGAGACAAGAAGGGTTCTTCCATTCAAAGCCTCAGGCAGCTGCGCGAAAAGCTCCAGAAGATGGTTGCCGGCGAAGAATTCGAAAAGGCGGCGCAGCTGCGCGATGAAATAAAAAAAATCGAAGACAAAAAAAAGAAAAAAGATTCCAATGAGTAAAGTTGATGTTTTTTTAGACCATACCGCCGAGTGGTTGCGGGGCGGTGATGCCGACAGCAATATTGTCGTCAGTTCGAGGATCCGGCTGGCCCGCAATATCGAAGGCTATCCGTTCATTCAGCGGCTCAAAGATGATGACCGGAAAGAAATCATACGGCTCGTGAGCGAAGCGCTTCAGAAAATATCGCAAACACGGGACCTCTATTACCTGCAAAAGGCGGACATGTCCGACCTGGACCTGCTTTTTCTCGTGGAGCGCCATTTAATCAGCCGGGAACATGCCGCCGAACAGGCTGAGAAAGCCGTTGCGATCTCACCCAATGAGGTCATGAGCATGATGGTTTTGGAAGAGGATCATTTACGCATTCAGGCATTTCAATCCGGATTTCAGCTCATGGAAACCTGGAGGATTATCAACCAGATTGACGCGGAGCTCCAAAAGCGAATGCAGTTTTCTTTCGATCCCGTATTGGGATACTTGACGGCATGCCCGACAAATGTCGGGACAGGAATGCGCGCTTCCTGTATGCTGCATTTGCCGAGTTTAGTGCTGACCAAGCAAGTGCATAAGGTTTTACAGGCGCTTTCCAAATTGAACCTTGCGGCGCGCGGGCTCTACGGGGAAGGGACCCAGGCGACCGGTAATTTTTTTCAGATCTCGAATCAAATGACGCTCGGGCAGCCCGAAGAGGAGATGATCGACAATCTCGTTTCCGTGATTCGTCAAATTATCGAACATGAAAAAGAAGCGCAGGTTTATCTTAAAGAGCAAAAGCAGCAAAAGTTTTTGGATCAGGTATGGCGGGCGCTGGGAACTTTGAAGTCGGCACGGATTATTTCATCGGTCGAAGCGATGCAGCTACTGTCGCTGACGCAGCTCGGCATACAGACCGGTGTGATTCAGTCGCAGATCAGCCGCCAGGATTTATTTGCGCTATTTTTATTGATTCAGCCGGCGCATTTGCAGAAGTTGGCGGGAAAGCCGCTCAGCTCGGCGGAGAGGGACTTGTATCGTGCCGATCTTGTCCGGGAGAGGCTCCGGAAACTGAGCCTATAAAGAGCTAATAATTCGGGTATAATGACCGATATATGGAGACAGTGTTTCAGGCTGTTTTTTTTACGTTTTTATAAACCGGTTTACGGGCCTATGAGGGGGTTGTGATGTTCGATCGTTTTACGGAAAGAGCGCGAAAAGTCATTATTCTGGCGAAAGAGGAAGCCAAGCGGTTCAACCACGATTACATTGGAACGGAGCATATCCTCCTTGGTTTGATCAAGGAAGGAGAAAGCGTTGCTGCAGCGGTGCTCCAGAATTTAGGACTGTCCCTGGACACGATCCGGCTTGAGGTCGAGAAACTTGTCCAATTCGGCCCCAGCACGATTGTTTCGGGGGACATTCCGTTTACGCCGAAAGCCAAAAAAGTCATAGAGCTCGCTATGGATGAAGCGCGGCGGCTTGGGCACAATTATATCGGAACCGAGCATTTACTGCTCGGATTGATTAAAGAAGGCGAAGGCGTTGCAAGTCATGTTTTGATGAATGTCGGGTTGGATCTCAATAAAGTCCGGGCCGAGGTAATCAAACTTTTGGGGTCCTCGACTCCGGGGGCTTCAGCCGGAGGGACGACGGGCGGAGGCGGCGGGGGTGCTCCTGCGGTCGGGTCCGGCAGCCGTTCCAAGACCAAGACACCGGCATTGGATTCTTTTGGACGTGATTTGTCAACGCTTGCCAGAGAAGGAAAACTGGACCCGGTTGTAGGGCGCCAGGACGAAATCGAACGGGTCATTCAAATCCTGGCCCGCCGTACTAAAAATAATCCGGTGCTGCTTGGCGAGGCCGGCGTCGGAAAAACGGCGATCGTTGAGGGGCTCGCTCAGCGGATTGTTTCCGGAGACGTTCCGGAAATTCTCATGGACAAACGGATTGTGGTTCTGGATTTGGCGCTGATGGTGGCCGGGACCAAATACCGTGGACAATTTGAAGAACGCATTAAAGCCGTTATGGATGAGATCCGCAGGTCGGATAACGTCATGATTTTTATTGATGAAATCCACACGCTTGTCGGCGCCGGCGGTGCCGAAGGCGCCATTGATGCCTCCAATATTTTAAAACCGGCGCTTTCGCGCGGAGAACTTCAGTGTATCGGAGCAAGCACGCTGGACGAATACCGCAAATATATTGAAAAAGATGCCGCTTTGGCCCGCCGCTTTCAGACCGTGATGGTGGACCCGCCGTCGGTGGACGAGGCCATTCAAATTCTGCGCGGCTTGCGGGACAAATACGAAGCCCATCACCGCGTGAAGATATCCGACAATGCCATTGAACAATCCGTGAGGCTTTCAGAGCGGTATATCACCGGCCGGTTTCTTCCCGACAAAGCGATTGATTTGATTGACGAAGCCGCTTCCCGCGCCCGTTTGTCGGTCACGACGCTTCCGAAAGATCTGAAAAAGATCGAAGTCAAGATCGAGGCCCTGAAGCGCGAGAAAGAAGAGTCGATTAAAGGCCAGGACTTTGAAAAAGCGGCCAAGCTTCGCGATGAAGAGAGAAAAGCAAAGGAAGAGCTGTCCAATTTAAAGAAGCACTGGAAAGAATCAAAATCCGAAGTCGAAGTTCAAGTGACGGACGAAGACATTGCGCACATCGTGTCAAAGTGGACGGGTGTGCCGCTTGCGCGTCTTGAAGAAAAGGAAACGGCCCGCCTTTTGAGGATGGAAAACGAGCTGCACCGGCAGGTGATCGGTCAGGATGAGGCCATCCGGGCGATTTCTCATGCGGTGCGCCGGTCGCGTTCCGGCCTGCGCAATCCAAGACGCCCGATCGGAACCTTTATTTTTCTCGGCCCGACGGGCGTCGGGAAAACGCTGCTGGCACGGGCGCTCGCCGATTTTATGTTCGGAGATCCGGACGCCATGGTGGTGGTCGATTGCTCCGAATACGGCGAAAAATTCAATGTGTCGCGGCTGGTCGGAGCACCTCCGGGATATGTCGGGTATGAAGAAGGGGGGCAGTTGACCGAAAAAGTGCGCCGCCGTCCCTATACGGTTGTTTTATTTGATGAAATTGAAAAGGCGCATCCGGACGTATTTAATGTCCTCCTTCAATTAATGGAGGAAGGCCGGCTGACAGATTCTTTCGGACGCAAAGTCGACTTTAGAAACACCATCGTCATTATGACGTCGAACGTCGGCGCGGATTTTGTCCGGCAGCAAAAAGACATGGGATTCAAGCAGAATGCTGACGATCTGAATTATGACTCACTCAAGCAGAAATTGTTGGATGAAACGAAGAAGGTTTTCCGCCCGGAGTTTTTAAACCGTGTGGATGACATCATTGTTTTTCATCCTCTGTCCCGCCAGGATCTGGAACAGATTGTGGAGATTGAACTCCTCGACGTCATCCGCCGTTTGAAAGATAAGAACGTGGATCTTGAGCTTTCCCCCGAAGTGCTGAAATTTTTGATCGACAAAGGGTATGATCCCGTTTTTGGGGCGCGGCCGCTCAAGCGCACGGTTCAGCGGTATATCGAAAACGTGCTTGCTGAAGATATTCTTTCTGGTAAATTCAAAGAGGGAGATAAAATCAAAGCCGTTCTCCGGGGCGAATCGATCCAGTTTGAAAAATCTTCCTGAAGTGAGGGAAGGACATTATGGTTTTCTTGCGCCGGTTGGTTCTCATTACAGCGATCCTGTTTACCGCGGCGGCGGGCGTTGCCGGCTATGTGATGCGGTCGCATGTTCACTCCGAGGAATTCAAGAAATTCTCCGAAACTAAGATCGGAGAGTTACTCCGCGCCAAAGTTACAATCAAGGGCACCCATTTAAGATCTTTTAATCAAGTGTCCTTTGAAGGTATCGAAATTCAATCGCCTCCCGGGGAATCCGATTATCACATTCGGGTCGGCAAGATAGAATTCCGTTACAGCTTCTGGCAGATTCTCACGCGTAATCTACAAATCCCAAGCTCCGTTGTTTTTACGACCCCGCAATTGACACTTGACGGTTCCAACGCCTCCTATGAAATGCTTCAGAAACTGATGCGGCCGGATTCGGGCCAGGCATCCGCTTTCCGTCTGATGCTCGACGGAGGCATCATCAGTTTTAATATTCCCCGGCTGGGCCAGCGGCTTGTTCTTAACGATGTGCGCGGTACGATTGCGCCCGGACGCGATGCCATGATGAGTGTCGATTTGTCGGGCCTATCCGACGGCGGTTTTAGGAGCAAGGTACGGGTCTTGGGAGAAGTGGACCCGGCAAGAAAGAAACATTATCTTCGCATTTTGATCAGCGACGGTTCTTTTGACGGAAAAGTCCGTCTTCCGTTTCAGGACGTGCAAGGCGAGTTGCTCTTGGAGCACGACAAAATCAGCCTCAAAAATATGGCGGCAACAGTCCACGGATGGCATGCGGAATTTCAAGGCTCTATGTCGAACTTGCAGGATGGGCCGATGATGTTTCTACAGGCGGAAATCGGAAAATATGAGCTGATGACGCACCGCGTGGCTTTTCGCGCCGACTTTGCGTCTGAAAAACTTATCGGAAACGTCAAACTCCTCGGCCGGGAAGATCACATTTTCCGCGGGCTGATCCGCCGGCAGGGTGCAGCGATCATGATTGATCAATTGGAGGTGGACGAAATCTACCGCGGAAAAAGCCGGTTTGACTTTGCAAGCGGCAAAGCGGTTTTGGATCTTGAGAAAGAAAAGCAGCGCTTATCGGTCGAAACAGACATTAATGAGCTCAATTTTAACGGCCGCTTTAAATTTGATCATTTCTCCCTTTTCGGCCTGGACCTGGTTACCGAGTTCGCGTTAAACGTACGGCCCGTCGTCCTGCCCTCGGCTTCGTCACAATGGCTTTTTACGGGAGAACTTCAGACGGATTACTTGATTCTTGAATACACGCCGTTTTCCGATTTTAAGGCGAATTTTGAAATCACGCCGCGGTTACTGCGCAACATCCGCGCTTCCTGGGGGCGTGTTTTCCGGCTGCAGGGTGACATCATGATGTGGCCCAGGCCGGTCAGTGCAAAGCTGGTAGTTAAAGCCAGCAATTATGATTTGCGGACTGTAAAAGAGATTGCCGCAAAACCTCTTCCCAAAGAACTCGGCGGCATGCTTGATGGGAAATTGAAAATTGAAGGGGCGCTTCAACGTCCCGAAATTGCCGGGCACTTCAATGTTATTGACGGCCGCATCGGGAAATTGACGTATGATCGCGGCATTATTCATTTTCGCGGTTTTGCGCCCTACTTGCCTTTGACGGAATCGCGGTTGTTGAAAGGAAGGACGACTCTCAATCTGGAGGGAGCGCTGGATTTGTCGCTGCCGAATATGTTTTACGGCGTGCGGGTTACGACGGCGGATAAAATTGCTTTGTGGAAAGGCTGGGAGATCAATACCAGCGCGCTGGACGGCGATCTTGAAATCGAACCCAATATGAACTTGCTTCCGACGCTTTCACTCAAGCCCGGTTTCGAGACGACAAATTCCGCCCGCGGTGAGACGGAAGGGTATAAAAGCGACCGCTATGTCTCTCTTGGGACTAAATTCAAATTCTAGTACCGCCCGACATTTGATTTTGGGGGAAGGCGGTACTGTACA
>MHFC01000122.1:0-2654 GCA_001804025.1 Omnitrophica bacterium GWA2_52_8
AGAGCAAAACTCAGTGTGAGTATAGCAGAGCATGCCCCGCAGTTCAAACAGGGTTGTTTTTTATTTATGAACTTAAGACCTTTTTCAGAAATCCTCCCGTATAGGATTGAGCGGACCGGGCCAACTCTTCGGGAGTCCCCGAAGCCATCACACGGCCTCCTCCGGCACCTCCCTCCGGGCCCAAATCAATAATGTAGTCGGCCGATTTAATAACATCCAGATTATGTTCAATCACCACAACGGTATTGCCCTGATCGCGAAGCTTAAAGACGGCCGCCAATAAATTTGAAATATCTCCGAAATGAAGCCCGGTTGTCGGCTCATCTAGAAGGTACAAGGTCTTACCGGTCGCTTTCTTGCTCAACTCGGCAGCAAGCTTGACTCTTTGGGCTTCTCCGCCGGAAAGCGTCGTCGACGGCTGGCCGAGTTTCAAATAGCCCAACCCGACAGCTTGCAGAACCGCCAGACGGTCCCGGATCGCTGAAATATTCTCAAAAAAATCCATCGCCTCATCAACGCAAAGATCCAGCGCCTCCGAAATGTTCTTGCCCCGGTAACGCACGTCCAAAGTCGCGTCGTTATAGCGTTTCCCCTGACACGTCTCGCAGAGCACATAAATGTCCGGCATGAAACTCATCTGCAGCTTCTGATAACCTTCGCCCCGGCAGGTTTCACACCGTCCGCCCTTGAGATTAAAACTGAAACGCGACGGGGAATACCCCCGGAGTTTGGCATCCGGGATTTGACTGAAAATTTTCCGGACAAGGCCAAAGATGTCCGTATAGGTTGCAGGGTTTGAGCGGGGCGTGCGGCCGATCGGCGCCTGGTCAATTCCGATGATTTTGTCGACATGCTCGTGCCCGCGAATGGAATGAAATTTTCCAACATCATATTCCGTTTTCCAGATCCGGTTATGCAATTCCCGGTAAAGAATGTCATGGACGAGCGTGCTTTTTCCGGACCCCGAAACTCCGGTGACGCAAACGAAAAGACCCAGGGGGATTTTGACCTCGATATTTTTAAGGTTGTGTTCCGCACAGCCATTTAAAATCAATTGCCGGTTTTTTTTTACCGGCGTCCGGCTCGCCGGAACCGCAATTTTCTTTCGCCCGCTCAAATACTCCGCAGTCAGGGACCTCCCGCGGTTCACCCATTCACGCGGTTCCCCCTCCCCGACCAGTTCCCCGCCGTGCAAACCCGCACCGGGGCCTAAATCAATCAAATAATCCGCCCTTCTCATCGTTTCTTCGTCATGCTCCACGACAAGTACGGTATTTTTAAGGTCCCGGAGCGCTTCAAGGGAATTGAGAAGACGCTCGTTGTCCCGCGGATGCAGCCCGATACTGGGTTCATCCAAGACATAAAGCACACCGGTCAGTCCAACGCCGATTTGCGCCGCAAGGCGTATGCGCTGCAGTTCACCGCCGGCAAGCGTCGCAACGGACCGGTCCAAAGTCAGGTAGCCCAAACCGACATTGAACAAAAACCGGACCCGCGAGCGGACTTCTTTTAAAATCGGTGCCGTAATCTTTTCGAGCACTTGCGGAAATTTTAGTGTTTGAAAAAAACTATCGGCCTCTTCAATCGGCAGCCCGGTCATTTCAACGATGTTTTTACCGGCAACCGTCACTCCCAGGCTTTCGGGCTTCAAGCGCCTGCCCCGGCATGCCTCGCAAGTGTCAATGACCAGAAACCTGCGCACCTTGCGCCGGATTTCCTCGGAGCTTGTTTCATGAAGAAGCTTTTCCAGTATCGAGATCAGCCCGTCCTGTTCGGCGTCTCCCCAAAAGAAAGCTTCGCGTGCCGCATCGGGCCAGTCGCAAAAGGGTGTCTTCCACTCAAAATCATACTCATGGGCGAGATCGGAGATCAATTCTTCAATTACATAGCGGTTGAACGAAAAAAACAATTCCTGATTCAAGCCCCCCTGAAGCAGCGGCTTGGTCTTGTCTGCCAGAATACCGCCCGAAACAACTTTCGATAATTTGCCGAGACCGTGACATTCGGGACACGCCCCGTAAGGGCTGTTGAATGAAAACATATTGGGCGTAAACTCGGGATAACTCGTTTGGCAGTCCGCGCAGGCCCTGCGGGTCGAGAACAGCCTGCTGCTGTCTTTTTTTGTTTGGTCCCGTTCCGGAACGATCATGACCGTGTCTTTTGCCAATTCGAGCGCGCTTTTCAGCGACCGGCCCAGGACTTTTTCGCCTTGCGCCGTAACTTTCAAAACATCGATGACAATTTCAATATCATGGCGCTGCGTTTTGCGTAATTTTAATTTCGGCTGAAGCCGGGTGGTTTTTCCGTCAATCCGCGCACGCGAATAACCTGCTTTGAGTGCATCCTGAAATACTTTTTGAAATTCCCCCTTGCGTCCGCGCACAACGGGAGCCAAAATTAAAATGGTTTGATTCGCATAATGACCTAGAATTTCCGCCGTTATGCCCTCGAGATTCATGCTCTTCACCGGTTTGCCGCATAAGTGGCAGTGCACTTCGCCGGCCTTGCTGTACAAGAGCCTCAGGTAATCATAAACCTCCGTCACGGTCGCCACGGTCGAGCGCGGATTATGCGAAATGGACCTTTGTTCGATTGCGATACTTGGTGAAAGCCCGGAGATATAATCCACATCAGGCTTCTTGAGTTTTTCGAGA
>MHFC01000122.1:2676-4805 GCA_001804025.1 Omnitrophica bacterium GWA2_52_8
CTTGAGATTGTGTTCGCGGGCCCCGCGGATTTCGATAAATTCAGCCGTCGCCGCCGGCCGTGCGACGGCTTTGTCAGAGAACTCCGAAGCGCGGCTTCCCCTGGCAACCTTCATGTCCCGACCTTGATTCGGGAACAAATTTTTTTCAGTGCGGCGCATGCGGAAAGTACGGCGAGGCGGCTGGTTTTAGGATTTTCAACCGAGGGTTTATTTCTTGTCACGGCACGCATTTCGCCGAACGCCCCCGCAGCAATCAGTTCATGCTCGTTGCGGCGATAGCGCTTCGAGGTCCAGATTTCCACTGTAGTTTTTTGGGTCCCGCACCCCCCAAGGCTTACAACCGCTCCAACATTGATATTCTGAGGAAACCATTTGACGGCTTCGCAGGCGGTCCCGCGGAAAACAAGTTTTTCTTCATTTCCCCGCAATTGGGGAAACGGGTGCTTCAAAAAAAACGGGGCACCGGCAAGCCCACGGGGCGGTTTCCGCGTCACGAGCTTTACCCTGCGGATATTGTCCAGACAGGCGGCCTGCAGCCCATCAATACCCGCAACAGCCCCCGATGGAACCCAAAGGCTGCCGGAACTTTGCTCCAGCCACTTTGACAAGCCCGGGTCCAAAATCAGTCCTCCCACACTCATGATGAGTACGCGTTTGTTTTTCCGCAATGCCTTTTGTGCGATCTTCGCCGAACAAGCCATCGAAGCGGTTTCCACAATCAGATCGGAACCTTGTATTAATTCATCCTCAAGGACGATGCGGATTTTTCCCGGCAGCCTTTTCTTAAGGTGTTCCGCCTTTTCCCTGTGGTGGTCGCAAAGATAAACCAACTCGGCATCGTTATCGAGATGCCGCGTGACATATCCGGCCAGCGAGGAACCGATTGTCCCGCATCCGATAATCCCGATTTTATACCTGGAGTTTTTTTTCATAGGCCCATGGAAGACTGAAACATGAAAATTCGCCACAGAACGTTTTGCGCCTTGCGGAAGAACCTGCGGCTATCGCGCTTAGGCGCTCAAGCGTTGATCTGATTTGCGGCGTTTAGATGAATAACTTTCGGGGTGTGACGTTTGACTTCTTCGGCCGTGAGAACGACAAAAGTCATAATGATGACTTTGTCCCCTATTTTTCCGTGCTTTGCTGCGCCCCCGTTCAGACAGATTTCTCCGGAACCCGGCCTGCCCGCCATGGCATAACTTTCCAGTCTGGCGCCGTTGGTAAGATTTGCGATCAAAACCTTCTCACCCGGCAAAATATCGCACCGCTCTAAAAGGGTGGAATCAATGGTGATACTTCCTTCGTAATCAACCCGGGCAGCTGTGACGGTCGCACCGTGAATTTTCCCCTGAAGCATTTGACGTTGCATTGATTTCCTCCGTAAGTCTATATTGGGATGCGGATTATAACATTATCAATCAGTCTTGTCTTCCCCACATAACAGCCCGCAGCAACCACCATACGCTTTTGCCTGCGGATCACTTTCGCGAGAGTATCGGGGTCTACAATGTCCAAATATTGAACGCGAAGGCCTCCGGCTTTCAAAAAGGCCATTGTGCCGGTTTTAATTTTATTTATCGAAGACCCGCCTGACTGAAGCTTTCTCCTGACCTCAAAAAGCGCTTTTGACAGCAGGACGGCGGATTGCCGTTCCCGGGCCGACAAGTAACGGTTGCGCGAACTCATCGCCAGCCCGTCGTTTTCGCGCACGGTCGGGATCATTCTCAAATCAATCCGCAGGTTCAGGTCGCGAATCATGGCCTTTAGAATAACGGCCTGCTGATAATCTTTCTGGCCGAAATAAGTCCGGTCCGGCATCACGGTGTTGAAAAGCTTACAAACAACCGTGCATACCCCGTCAAAATGGCCGGGCCGGAAAGGGCCGCACAAAGCCGATTGAAGCGAAGGTTTGCCCTTCATCCGGTGTCCGGCACCGGTTTGGACCACGGTATTAAATCCCTCGGGATAGACCGCTTTTACCGCCGGATGAAAAAGAATGTCCGCTTTCCACTTTTTCAGGGCCGCAATATCAGCGCTGACCGGCCGCGGATATCGCCCCCAATCTTCTTTCGGCCCGAACTGGGCCGGATTTACAAAAATACTGACGACCGTAATGTCACATTCGCGGC
>MHFC01000122.1:4845-9484 GCA_001804025.1 Omnitrophica bacterium GWA2_52_8
CCCCATCGTGGGCACAAATCCGACGGACTTTCCCTTCTTGCGCAAGCCCGAAATCAATTTTTGCAGCCGGTCAGGCTGTCGCTGAATGAGCAATGACATCGTCAAGAAGCTCCGCAATAGATTTATTGAAGACCGGATGACAATAGTCAGCGGCCAAATCCGCAAGCGGTTTTAATACAAAATATCTTTGGGTAAGCCGCGGATGCGGGATCGTCAACGATTCGGTCTCATAAACCCGGTCCCCGAAGAATAAAATATCAAGGTCGATCGTCCGGGGTTCGTTTTTTACCTCTCTCGTACGGCCCAGTTCACGCTCTATCGCGTCCAGACATCCAAGCAATTCGTCCGGCTGCATCTCCGTCCCGATTTCCCACACGGCGTTCAAATAAAGCCCTTGGGGCGGGCCCCCGACAGGAAGTGTTTCATAAACGGGAGAAGACCTGCCCCAATGAATACGGGAGTTTCGAATCAAACACTCACGTGCCTTGGCCAGGTACCCGGACCGGTCGCCCAAATTTGAACCGGCCGAAAGATAGACTGGCACCCTCATAAATAAATCTCCTGGCGATGGATCAAAAACGGGATCAGCTGTGAGAATGCTTGTGGCTTTTTTCAATGCGGCTCATGGCTTCCTCAATCCGCACATCGGGTACCGTTAAGGAAATCCGGAAATACCCTTCCCCGTATTTTCCGAACCCGTTTCCCGGAGTCACGACAAGGCTCATGTCTTCCAGGAACCTGACGGCAAGTTCGCTTGAGGTGTAGCCGGGAGGTACCGGCAGCCAGCAATAAAAGGTTGCTTTGGGCGGGGTAAACTTAAACCCGATTTCCGACAACCGGCGCGCGACAAGGTCCCGGCGGCGCTGGTAAATCGCAAGGTTATTTTGAAACCAGGCCTCACCGCTCTCAAGCGCGGTTTTCGCCGCTATTTGCACCGCCTGAAAAATCCCCGAATCGATATTGGATTTGACTTTGGCAAGCAGTGAAAGCACCTGCGGGTTGCCGGCAACAAATCCGACGCGCCAACCGGTCATGTTGAAAGTCTTGGAAAGAGAATGAAATTCAACGCAGACATCTTTCGCTCCGTTGATTTCCAGAATGCTCGGGGCACGGTATCCGTCAAAACCAACTTCACAATAGGCTGCGTCCTGAGCCACCAGAATCTGGTGTTTTTTGGCAAAACGCACCACGTCAACGAAAAAATCCTTGCTCGCAATGGCGGATGTCGGATTATTAGGATAGTTAATATAAAGAAGCTTGGCGCGTTTGAGCAGGGGCTCCTCAAGCGAACCCAGATCCGGCAGAAAATCATTACTTTCGAGCAAGGGCATCCGGTAGGGTTCCCCGCCGGCAAACAAAGTGGCCGAGTTGTAAACGGGATAACCGGGGTCCGGGATCAGCGCCACATTCCCGGGATTCAGCACCGCCAACGGCAAATGGGCAATCGCCTCCTTCGACCCGATGCTCGGCAAAACTTCCTTATCGGGATCTAAGCGAACACCGAATCTTTTATGAAACCACTGCGTAATGGTCTTTCGGAAAACCGGCATTCCGGCGTCAAGTGCGTAGCGGTGATTGGCGGGATCTTTGGCCGCATCCGACAAGGCCTGAATCACAAAATCGGGTGAAGGAAGATCGGGGTCGCCGACGCCTAAATCGATGACATCCTTGCCCTTTGCGATAAGCTCACGCTTGCGGCGGTCAACCTCGGCAAACAAATAGGGCGGCAACTGTTTAAGTCTGTCTGGCGGTTCAAACATGGGGGTTCCCCTCTTTTAGAAAATGAGGGGGTATTCTATCAGACGCGGGTTGAAAATCAAATTTGAAATGTAAACCGGGGATCCAGCAAACGCAGTTCGTAGGCTTTAAGTCTTACTTCCTCAAGAATCCAGTCCGACTTCAAATGAAGATAGAGCGAGTAAACATCCAGAAATGAATCGAACTTCCTGGAGATTTCCTCCCGGAGGTCCTGCTCATCGTGAACACGTAAGGCGATATAGGGTGTCTGCATAAATTTAAAAGGCCTTTTGGAATTCATGCCTCAGGTTAAACCGCGGATTAAGCGCCAGCACTTCGCGCAAAAGCGTCAGAAACTCGCGGCGTATCTCATCCCGTTTGGTTTCATGCCAAAGAGAATAAAGCCGCAGCAGCCGGTCCGCCTTGTTTTTGCACTTACGCACATTTGCGGTCATTGTCCCACTCCTTTTCTCCGTCGTTGTTGCCGCCAAGGTCAAAGTTGAATTTCGGATCCAGCCGGCGCAATTCTTCGCTTAAACACTTCAATCTTTCTTGAAGGTCCGGTCTGCGGTTCTTCAGCCACTGGCCGTAAATATCCAGAAATTCATCCATTTTGGTTTTACACTGGCTTTCATTTTCATAACTTTTGATCTGGTGCATAAACTGAAAAAAAGCCTGGTCCCGGAAACTGTTCACAAAATCAAAATAATTCCGCCGGACGGCTTTAAGCAGTCCGTGATAAGACTCAAAATAATTTGAAAGTTTCTGCAGGACGTCCGCCACTCCCGTTTTGCCGCGATAAATCCTGCGGTGATACGCGGATGCCTGGTCATAATAAAGCTTTGCCAACTCCCGGTAATGCTTCGGTGATTTGCGGAAAATTTTGCGGCCCCCCTGTTTTCCGTCAAGATCGCTGAAAACAGAGGTGTGCATCAGGATGTGGTCGGCATTCACTTTGAAAATGAAGTAACGCAGGGTTCTGTCTTCGGTCGACCGGACCCAGCGGAGAATGTCGCTGCTGTCCAGAGACAAATAGGGGTCCGCCATCTCATGGTATTCGGGAAGCGATGTCGCAAACAGCAGGTGCGCCAGATAAACGTTTACGTCTTCGTCGAAGGTATAGTAATTGGAAGGAAAGTCGCTCTCATCGCGCATTTTGATGACGATTCCGAGCAAATAGCGGATCGCAGAGTCGCGCTCTTGCTTTGAGATATCGAAATACAGGCAATTATCTCTGGGTTCTTCTGGTTGGGACATTCCCGCGCCCCTGCTTGGCTGATTGATATTTGCTTAGCTAAGTTAACCAAAATTTAACATGCTCCTTTCAAGGGCGCAAATCGAGCATCTTAAAGCGATTTAGTAAGTCATATCTCTATTATTTAACGATAGTTAAAGACCATCCTGGACTTTGGTAGGGACATATAAATCCTGAAATTCTCTGAAAATAATTGATTTTTTTTAAATCGGGGCCATTTGCAGGGCTTTTTGCAGAAAAATCTGGCTTTTGAGGGGCCGGTTCAAGCGTTCCAAAAAGAACCGGTCCATCACGGAACGCAACTCTTGCTGCGCGGCTTTGCCGACATTGACGGACTTCAAAGCTTCTTCGAGGGAATTTCGTATATAGGCTTGGATAATGGCCACCCCCTCCGCGCTAAGAAATTTGGCTTCATCGGACCGTGAAGGGCATTGCGTACACATAAGGACCCCCTGCCGGACGGAAAAGAAACCGTGTTCCAGCACTTTGCGAGAACACTTGTCGCAAGGACCTAAATGAGGCAGCCAGCCGATTTCGTTCAGCAGTTTGATTTCAAACAGTGCGGCAAGCTTGTCTCCGGGAACCGAACCGAGGTAACGAAACTGAAAATCCAGAAGGTCGAATATTTTTTCATGCGGGTCATGAATTTCGCAAAGCTGCTCCACAAGGTCGGTAAAGTAACTGGCATAATAAATTCCGTCAAAACGCGTCCGCAATGCATCATAACATTCAAGAATCACCGCATCCGAAAGCAGATGCAGATCCGACCTCGTCTTTTCATAAAAAATAATCTCGAGACGCGAAAATAACTCGTATAAAGAGCCGCGCGATTCCCCCTCGCCCCGGACCCCTTTGGCGATTCCCTTGATTTTTCCGTGCGTCCGGGTAAACAAGGTCACGATCAGGGACGATGACCGGAACGGCTGGGTCCTCAGGACAATCGCTTCTGTTTTATGGATAGCCATAGGTAATTTTATCTGACGGACCAATATTCCGGGGTACCCGAAAAGGGCCCCCGCGAGTCCATTGTTTCATTAAATAATTAAGGATGTTTTTTAAAAGAGACAAATACTGTACTGTGCATCGATTCATAAAAATAAATGAAACACAGCACTAAGGATTGATGCCGATTTTTTCCAAAATTCTTTTTTGGGTCTCTGCCATTTTTTCGGCATCCCGCTTTGTTTTGTCGATTTCGCCCATTAAATGTAAAATGCCGTGGCAAAGATAGAAACAGACTTCATAAAAAAAAGAGTTTCCATACGTTTTAGCCTGCTTCCGGGCCGTCTCAAGCGAAATCATCAAGTCTCCCAGAAAAGGCCGCCCCTCCGGATCCGCAAACGTCCCTTTTTTTGCCCGGGCCATACCCGCCTTGCTCTGCTGAGGAAAGGCGATCACATCCGTTGCGCGCCGGTGGTTCAAATAGCGGTAATTCCACTTCATGATTTCGCGGTCGTCCACAAGCAAAACACTGAGGGCGGCCCGTTTCCAGCCGAGAGCCTTGACAATTTTAACGGCTGTTTCGACAAGTCTTTTTTTTTGAACGCTGACGCGGCGGGCGGTCCGCCGGACGTTGATTTCGATGGGAACGGAAAGCTGCGACTTTTTCATTATCGGCGGCCGGCCATGGTCACGAATCGCGGCTTG
>MHFC01000122.1:9491-16735 GCA_001804025.1 Omnitrophica bacterium GWA2_52_8
TTTGGTCTGATATTTCGAAAATTCGCCCTTTTGAAACAAATCCGGACTTTCGTCGTCCCTTGGAACGGCCGGATAGCTGACACGGGTATGAAAAATGGCCATTAAATTATGGACAAAACTCTCCTGAATCCTGTGCAGGTCCTTCAGTGTTAAATCGCATTCATCCAGCTGCCCGTCGATAAATTTGTCGTTGATAATTTTACGGACAAGCTGCCGCAGGTTCTCACGTGTCGGCTCTTTAATCGAACGGGATGCCGCCTCCGTCGAATCCGCCAGCATGGCCACCGCCGTTTCCCGGCTCTGCGGCTTCGGCCCCGCGTAGCGGAAATCATCGGCATTGATAATTTCACCCGGCAGGGATTGATCCACGGCTTTGCGGTAAAAATAGTAGATTACACCTTTTCCCTGGTGCTCCGGAATAAAATCGAGAATCCTCTGTCGCAATTTATAGCGTTTGCCGAGTTTGATCCCGTCTTTGACGTGGTCCCGGATCACGTAACTGCTTGCCTGCGGCGTCAAACCCGTGTGCAGGCTACTCGCAGCCCGACCCAGATTTTCGACAAAATATTCCGATTTCGCAATTTTTCCGATGTCGTGAAAATAACAGCCGACACGCGCAAGAAGCGCATTGGCATGAATTTCTTCACACGCCGACTCGGCGAGCCGGCTCACCACGAGACTGTGATGATACGTCCCGGGCGCTTCGATAATCATTCTTTTTAATAACGGGTGATTCAGATCGGAAAGTTCGAGCAGCGTGATGTCCGAAATCAAATCAAAAACATATTCCAAAAAAGGCGGCAGCAAAAAACAAATCGGCATCACAATCAAAAACCCGTTGGTCAATCCCAGGGAGGCGCTGAACTGAAAAGATTTCCACAACGGAAGGTCTTCCATCATGCGCAGGGAAAAAAGGACCAGAGTATAGGAAACCGCGATCGCAAGACCGACTTTGATAAACTCCATGCGCTTGCGCACCCGCGAGGCGGCCAATACTCCGGCCAGGCTGGTCACCAGCGAAATCATCATCAAATCCGCCCGGTACTGACTCATGGGCGCAGTCAAGAGCGGCATCATCAAGGCGCTTAAGATTCCGAGACGGGCCCGGGCCAGAAGGACCAGCAAAAGAGAGGCCAAAGATACGGGCATTAAATAAGGTGAGGCGCCCGGCCACAGGAGCACCGCCTTGCACAGAATCAGCGATGTCAAAACGACCGTGTGAAAGAAAAGTAAAAGTTTCCAGGACAAAAGTGTCTTTCTGTCGAGCATGAATAAATAGACAAGGCACAACAGGTAAACCAGAAAAGCCAAAATGGCAACAGACGCAATTTCATGAAGAACGCGCCGCTTGACCTGGGCTTTTTGGACGCTGTCCAGTTTTATTTTATCATTTGGCGTTACGCGGATCCCGCGCTGCACAATTAATTCATTCTTCTTGAGCGAAATATAACGCGGTTCAACGGTTGCGGCAGCCTTCTCACGCCGCGATTGATACCCCTTCACATCTTCTTCCAGCGAAGCCTGCACCGTATTTTGAAATATTTCCTGAAGGACCTGTTTAAGCCCGCGGTCTTTCTGCACATTCTGGGGCAGCATGGTCATGCCGGTCTGGACAACGTCGCGGGGCACCGGCAAATCGGCAAGGGCCATGTCTTTCTCGCTGTTCCCATAGGCAAAAACAACGGACAGATGCGTGATCCCCCGGGAGATCAATTGCTGCTTCATATCCGCATCTATGACCGCCAATGAACGGTAATAATCGAGCAGGATTTCAAGCTGCTTTCGAGCTTCCTCCAGGGATGCCGACTGCAGCAGATAATTAAAACTTGTTTCGGAAATTTTTAACGGGAGCGTTTCCAAAGCAACGGCCGCCGGCAGAGGAACTCCTTCTGTCGCTTTTCTTTCGGCCGTATGAATCGCTTCAAAGAGCTGATCAACCTTATAGGCTGTCTCTTTTAAGAGTTGGGCATTGACGGCATAAACGGGCAGGACCTTGGCGCTTTTTTCTTCGCGCAAATAGGACGTCATGTTTTCGTCGACAAACGAGATTTCAAAGGGGGCAAAGGCCGTCCGGGGCGCGGGTTCCCCGATAACAAATTCATCACCGCCGACGCCCGAATCCCGCACCGCCGTCAGAATGACGGTTGCAAGAATAACTGCAAGCAAGAACACGCCCGCGCGCAGAGCCCATCCCGAGAAATTCACGCCGGCAGGCAGTTTCCCAAGCTGAAAACTTGCGGTATTTTTAGCGGTCATATTTCTCATAGGCCTTGATAATTTCCTGAACCAAAGGATGCCGGACAACATCGGTTTCATCAAAATAGGCAAACTTGATTCCTTTGATATTGCCCAACACCATTTGGGCCTCCACCAAGCCTGATTTTTTTCCTCCGGGAAGGTCTATTTGCGTGATATCTCCCGTAATGACCGTCTTCGAACTTTCCCCTAACCGCGTCAGAAACATTTTCATTTGCGAATGCGTACAGTTTTGGGCCTCATCAAGAACGATAAAGGAGTCATTGAGCGTGCGTCCGCGCATATAAGCCAGCGGTGCGACTTCAATACTGCCGCCGTCCAGATACCGCGCCGCCTCTTCATAATCCATCATGTCATGCAAGGCATCATAAAGCGGCCTTAAGTAAGGGTTGACCTTCTCGTAAAGCGAACCGGGCAAGAATCCGAGATTTTCGCCGGCTTCAACCGCAGGCCGAGTCAGCACAATACGGCTGACCTTTTTTTTCTTCAAGGCTTCGATAGCCGCGGCCATGGCCAGATAGGTCTTTCCGGTGCCCGCAGGGCCGATTCCGAAGGTAATGTCAAATTGACGGATCGTCTGCAGGTACTTGTCCTGATTTTTACTCTTGGCCGCGATCACTTTCCCGCGGTGAAAAAAACGGACGGAATCACTTTCACCTTCCGGACAGGACGCATCCCCCGGCTCCTGTGCGCCGGTCATGTCCGTGGAACGTCTGCGCACGAGCCCGGGACGTCCGTGATTGCGGCGAAACTCTTCCAGCAAGTCAAGAAAATAGCGGGTTGCATTTTCGACATCTTTCTTCTGGCCGCTGATGCGCAGGCGGTTATTGCGGGCGGAGATGCGGACATTGAATTTTCCCTCGGCAAAACGCAGATTCTCATCGAGGCTTCCATAGAGCGCGATCGCTTCGTCATTTGAGTTTAATTTTAGTGTTTTTTCCAAACGAACTCCTTGCGGGTATCCGCGCTGCGTTGATTGCCGTTATTTTTTGAGCCGAAGATGCAGTTCCTGCAGCTGCTTTTCGCTCACTTCCGACGGGGCTTCGGTCATCAGGCAAGTCCCTTTCTGCGTCTTGGGAAATGCGATCACTTCACGGATCGATTCCCGTTTAAGAAGCATCGTCACAAGACGGTCGAGACCGATCGCCAACCCGCCGTGCGGCGGCGCACCGAAACTCAAAGCCTTCAGCAAAAATCCGAATTTCTCTTCCGCGTCCTTTTCTCCGATGCCGAGGATACGGAAAACCTCGTTCTGAAGTTCGCGCTGATGAATGCGGATGCTTCCTCCGCCGATTTCGGTGCCGTTTAAGACAAGGTCATAAGCCCTCGCTTTAAGCTTAAGCGGATCTTTTTCAAACCAGGCCTTATAATCAGGCTCGGGCTTCGGGGAAGTGAAGGGATGATGAAGAGCTTGATAACGTTTTTCCTCTGCGTTCCATTCAAACAAGGGAAAATCCGTCACCCAAAGAATTTCAAACGCGTTCTCCGGAATCATTTTATATTCTTCGGCCAGGCGGCAGCGCAGAGCCCCAAGCGCAACTGCGGAAACCGCAGGATCTGCGGCGACCATAAAAATGACCGAACCCGGCTGGGCTTTACAGGCCGCGGAAACTTTGGCAAGCCGGTCGGCATCAAAAAATTTCTGCAAGGGAGAGTCCCACTGTCCCGGTCCTTTGTATTTGAACCAGGCCAATCCCTGAGCGCCGAAATTGCGGATCCATGCCGTCAGATCGTCAAAATTTTTCCTTGAAAAATCAACGCCCGGCGGAAAATCAAAACAAAGGGCCCGGATCTTTCCGCCTCCGGCAATCACCTGGTCGTAAA
Organism: Omnitrophica bacterium GWA2_52_8; assembly: GCA_001804025.1. Taxonomy (GTDB): domain Bacteria; phylum Omnitrophota; class Omnitrophia; order Omnitrophales; family Aquincolibacteriaceae; genus GWA2-52-8. The sequence continues at coordinate 13,572 of MHFC01000122.1, forward strand.
TTTTAAAACCGGCCCCTTTGAAAATCTCCGTCAGGTCCTGAATCTCCATCGCATATCTCAGATCCGGCTTGTCCGACCCGTAACGGTTTAAGGCAGTTTCATAGGAAAGGACTCGGAACGGCCGCACGAGCGTTTTCCCGATCGTTTTTTTGATAATTTCTGAAACAAGGCCTTCGACCGTCTGCATCACGTCCTGCTGTTCCACAAACGACATTTCAAGATCGATCTGAGTATGTTCCGGCTGTCGGTCAGAACGCAAATCTTCATCGCGAAAACAGCGCGCAAACTGGTAATACCGGTCATATCCGGCCACCATCAAAAGCTGTTTGAAAAGCTGCGGGGACTGCGGCAGGGCGTAAAAACTTCCGGGGGTGAGCCGGGATGGGACGAGAAAATCACGCGCTCCTTCCGGCGTACTTTTCGTCAAATAGGGCGTTTCGACTTCAATAAAAAGCTGGCTGTCCAAATAATCCCGCGCGATCTTGGTGACGCGGTGCCGGAATGTCAGGCTCTCAATCATATCTTTGCGCCTCAAATCCAAAAACCTGAATTTCAGACGCAGTTCCTCATTGACGGATTTGTCTCCAAGCTCAAACGGCGGCGTCGGGCATGTGTTCAAGACCTCAAGCTGATCGACAAGAACTTCGACTTCCCCTGTCGGCAGCTTCTTGTTGACCGTTCCGTCGGGGCGGCGCTTGACCACGCCTTGAACTTGGATCACAAATTCAACGCGGATATGTTTGGCTTCCTGGTGAAGCTTGGTATTGTGCTGAGAGCTGAAGACAATCTGGGTAATGCCCCAGCGGTCGCGCAAATCGATGAAAATGAGTTCGCCGTGGTCCCGGTAGGTTTCAACCCACCCGGCGAGCGTTACCGGCCGGTCAACGTTCAATGAATTGATCTCACCGCAGGTTACAGTCCGTAACATCGCTACACCAATCCTTGCAAATAATCCGCCAATTCGGAAAAAGGGACACAGCTCTGCGTATGGCGCAGCATATCCTTGACGCTCCACTGCCCGTCTTTTAATTCCCGGGAACCAAGAATTGCGACAAACCGCGCCATTTCCTGATTGGCTTTTTTGAGATGCTTCGTCAGGGATGTTTCAACGCTTCCAGGTAAAATCCGGAATCCTAATCTGCGCAGGCGCAAGGCTGCTTCTTCCCGGCGGCTGTTCATCCCGTCATGCGCCTCGGTAATGGCAAAATAAACGCTTTTCTGACGTAATTGCCGCGCCCAAAAATTATCCAGAAGACCCAGAACAATCAAGAGCCGTTCCATCCCGACGCTGAACCCGGTACACGGAAAAGATTTCCCGCCTAACTCCTCATAGAGCCGGTCATACCGGCCCCCTCCCGCGAGGGCATCCTGCGCCCCCAATCCGTCTGCAACAATCTCATAAACCATCCCGGTATAATAATCCAGTCCGCGCACAAGTCTTCGATTAATTTCAAAGGGAATTTTCTTTTCTTCCAACCGCTTTGTCACCGCCATAAAATCATCGCTGAGCGGGGCGATCTTTTCCCACGGCGCCGCTTCAATCGCTTCCTGGTCCTGCGGATCCTTACTGTCAAATATCCGCAGGACATTTTTTTTCAAACGGTTGGCTGAATCCGCGCTGAGTTTACTTTCATAGCGTTTAAAATGGTCGCCTAAAGCCTGCAAGATCCGCGGGGATTGGGCGCCGTTAATTTGGCTCAGATCATTAACACGCAGCTTCAGGCCCGTAATCCCGAGAAAGCGGAGGAACTCATAAAGAAGCCCTACGCTCTTAAAGTCAGAATCCCCGGCCCCGCAATTAACCAGCTCAGCACCGATTTGATGAAACTGGCGCTTGCGTCCGGCTTGAGGCCGCTCGGCCCTAAACATCGGCCCGATATAATATAGCCATAAAGACTTTCCGGCATCCCGCAGCAAATTATGCTGGAGGACTGCGCGTGCAACCGATGCCGTCATTTCCGGCCTCAGCGTCAAACTTCGGCCGCCCCGGTCTTCAAATGTGTACATTTCCTTATTCACAATATCGGTGGCCTCACCGATCGAGCGCGCAAACAGCTCTGTCGGCTCAACCAAAGGGGTCCTGATTTCAGAAAATCCCTTTACCTCAAAGAAAATCCGCGCCTGTTCTTCCAGCCACTGCCATTTCTCCGATTCTCCAGGCAGGATATCCTCCATGCCCCGTACGGACTCAAGCCGATTGACCACTATTAAAACCCCTTGTTTTAGGCTAATTTCAAAAGAGGTGAAATGATATCACAGTATCAAACGCCCCGCAATCATCAGAACTTATTTTATAACAACGAGATACGGCGTATTTTTAACGCGCAATCGTTACGCGTCCTCGGAAAACTTGCGCACGGTATAGCGGTAAACCTCAGCCTCAGCACACTCTTTTTCCGACATTCCGGCTTTTTCGCGCGCGCAGCGCAGCAAAAACTCCTCACGCTGCCATCCTTGCTCAACGGCAACCTCAGGTAAAAATGTCCCGTTTTTATTTTTGCAGCGGACAACGATTCCGTGTTTACCGACTTCTATGGCCTCCAATTGCTCCACCTTCTCAAGCTCGCCGAGAACCGATAACTCAATATGAATATGCGCCAGCTCCTCCGGACGCAGCGGCTTAAACCGCATGTCCTGCGTGCCGGCTGCAATCGCCATTCGAATCACATTTTCATAAAGGGGCTTGCCGCAATCAAACGTGCCGATACACCCTCGCAGCTGGTCTCCGCTTCTCAGCGTCACAAAACAGCCGCAATGAGCGGTAAAACTATCATTTTGCGGAATAAATTCGAGATGGTCTCCGGTTTTGAGATAGGCTTCGAGAGCCTGTCGGGCAAGCTGAAGGAGGCGTTTACCGTCAGCTGAAGATAAATCCGGCATAGGAGACGACGCGGTCATAATCACCCGATACCTCGCCGCTTGTCCGGTAGTCGATTAATTCAGCGCGGGTAATTTTCAGTTGCGGACACATCTTTAAAAAAACATAAACCGGCACAAACCCGCACATGGTGATGTGACGGGACACCACAGCGTCGGCCAGCGCCTCCGCGTCCAGGCGCTGAATGGCTTCAAGCGCATAGCGGTCTTTCGTTCGCGTAACGGCTTCGGCCTCATAATGATTCATATCGCTTGATATAACGATTAACAGGTCCTCCCCATACCGG
>MHFC01000122.1:16813-21483 GCA_001804025.1 Omnitrophica bacterium GWA2_52_8
TCAATTATAAGATCGCCAAGCGGCGTCCTCCACAAGCCGTCATTCAAAACCGCAATTTTGGCGCCGACACCGTAATGGTTGGGTCCGATCGCCAGGACGCGGTCCGGTACGCCCACGGCAGACCACACCGCCCCGGCTGTTTTGCCGGAGTATATGTTTCCAGCATGGGGCACAATAACCGCACGCACGAATCCCTCCTTCCGGAACCCCGGATGGATCAAAGAGGCAAGCTGCGCTTTAAGTTCTTGAGGGTCGGCAGGATAAAAACTACCGGCGACGTGAGGTTGCCGGACCAACATGACTGACTCTCCTGCTATTTTGCAAGCAGATTACGGCCGCCTGCTTCTGGGAGGCATCTTGGCTTTTGCTTTTGCAGAGCGGAGTTTCCGACGCTTCTTTTCGCTGGGTTTTTCGTAGTGTTTGCGCTGCTTTAAAATCTTAAGGATCCCTTCGCGCTCAATCTTTTTCTTGAGACGCTTAAGAGCCTTTTCAAGAGGTTCACTTTCGGAGACATCGACTTTTAAGGCCACTAGATCATTCCCTTCCTTAATGAAATTTGAAATGGCCCCCATTATACAGCCCCCCTAACATCCGTCAAGAAAAGATGTTAGTCCGGTTTTCTCATCGATTCACCTAATCGATGAGAAAACCGCTTTGGACGCATGGGGTTGCATCCAAAGTTCTGCGCCCGCGTTTTAACAGGGCGCAAAAGACAACCCCTGGGGTACAAATGAAAAAGCCCATTTGCACCACAGCCTCCGCGAGGGCATTTCTCATTGGTGATGAGAAATGCGGGTTAGCCGTCAATAAGAACGCTGTTTTTTCTTTACACATGTTTTGCGAATCTTTTATGATACCCCCATGCCTTTCATTCAAGAGTGGCCCGCCTATCTCGAAGCTTTGATCCGGCTACTTTATCCCGCAACCTGCGGCCTGTGTTCCGAAATGCTGAACCTTCAGCAACGCGGCCTGTGCAAACACTGCAGGAACGACCTGGTGGCGCTGCAATACCCCATCAGTAAAATAAAAAACGAACTTTCACTTACGGGCATTGAAAATGTCTGGACATTATTCCCGTACGAATCAACCGTCCGCGACCTCATTACGGCCGTGAAGTTTTCGGGCAAACACTGGCTGCTGAAAGAGTTTTCACAAAGCCTGCAAACCTTCGGCATGCTGGCATCCGATGCCCCTTCTTATGACTTCGTTGCTTCCATCCCCTCGCATGTGACAACTTATGTTCAGCGTGAATTTAATCAGGCGGACTTGTTGGCGCAAATGGTCAGTAAAATCACGCGCACCCCGGTCAAAAATATGCTCCATAAAAAATTTCACACACCCCATCAAAGCCGTCTGAACCGCCGGGAACGCGCCGTTAATTTATGGGGAGTTTTTTCTCTGAGGCCGAAATACCGTTCCGTCATCCTCGACAAGTCCGTTCTGATCGTCGATGACATTCTGACCACCGGCTCAACCGCCGAGGAAGCGGCGCGCTGCTTGGCAGATGCGGGCGCCGCAAAGATCGACTTTTTGGCCCTTGCCAGAACCGAACCGGCCGCTCTGTAATTTTTTCCGTAATTTTTCCGTAATTTTTGTTGCATTGACCGGTACCTGCACCTAGACTAATCGGCCACAACAAATTTAACAGGACATTTCAGGGAGTCCCATTTGAAAGTATTGGATCGTTATATTGTTCGCGAATTTCTTTATCCGATCGTCTATTCCTGCGTGGCCCTCGTCTTTCTCATTTTAATCGCAGACCTGTTTGACAACCTGGACGAACTTTTGCGCCACAAAATCCCGGTGACGGTTATTGCCAAGTATTATCTCTGCCTCATCCCGTTCGCTTTCAGTCAGATCATCCCTTGGGCCACATGGCTCGGCACCATTTTTTTGCTCGTCAGTTTCGGGTTCCATAACGAAACGACCGCGATGAAAGCCGTGGGTTTGAAAATCACAACAATCATCAAACCGATCATTTTTGTCGGCTTCTTGATCGGCATCGGCGTTTTCCTTGTCAATGACAAGGTCGTACCGGGTTCCCAGCGGATGGCCAACGATCTCAGGGAAATATATTTCGGTGACCGCCAGCAGAAAAAAGAGGAGCAGGTAACCCACAATGTGACGTATTTTTCCGGCAAAGACCAACTTTATTATTTCCGCACATTTTCCCGCGCCGAAAATACCGTTCAGGACGCTATTGTCCTATGGGTGGGAGACGAGCCCGGCGCCGCAAGAAAAAAAATGATTGCGAAACACGGTCTTTGGAACGGAACTCATTGGGAATTTATGGGCGTTACCGAGTACCCGATGGACCTGCGGGGAAGGATCTTGGGGGAACCCAGAACTTACGGCAAAAAAGGTTATCCTGAAATGAAATTTACTCCCGCGGAACTATCGGCCGCGTCGAGCGACAGCCTTTTCCTTTCCTATCAGGAACTAAAAAAACACATCCGGAAACTAAAAGAAAACGGCGTCGGCGTCCACACCGAAAATGTCGATTTGCAAGCGCGTCTCGCCGCCCCCTGGCAGGGGCTTGTCATGATTCTGATCTCGGTTCCGTTTCTAGCCCGCACAACAAACCGCAAACTGATTGCCTTCAACGTGCTTATTTGCGTGATCATGGCATTCAGTTTTCATGTTTCGGGAGCCGTGGGAATGGCGCTTGGAAAAGCGGGAAAAATATTCCCGTTCCTGGGAGCGTGGTTCGGCAATATTCTATTTGCGGTCGGCGCCCTGGTTTACCTGGACCGGGCGAATTACTGATCCCCGTCTCCGTCCTCAAAATAATTCCCGTTTCAGATCTGCTTTTCGTCTTCGGCTGCCGCTTTTAATACCGGCAACTGAATTTCCTGGTTCATCTGAGGAAGGTTCGGCATTTGCCCCAGACTGTTTGACAAAGAAGCAAATCTTTGGCGCAGCAACTCAAGAGTCTGAGCATTTTTTGAAGACGTTCCCGCCGCACTCCCGTCAAAAGGCATCATCGCCCCGAGGAAAAAAGCACCAAAACACGAACCCGTTTGGCATCCTGCGGCTTCCGACTCCGCGGCAGTACTTGCGTCATGCGCAACCAAAGTTTCTTGCGTTTCTTGAGCGAACGCCGCCGGACGCAATGGAACCGGCACCGAATAAATGCAGGGGACAAACAGAAGAAAGGCTAAAAGCCTTGAGGCCATCGCTAAATGGCGGGAGATTACGGCTTTCATGGCGCACTCAGTCCCGCGCCGGTATCGTCAGATTTTCGTTCCATCCGAAATGACCGCGCCTTTTGGAATAATCACAATGCCTTCCCGGATATAATACCCGTCGCCGTCCTTTTCCTTTAATTTTTCTTCGTTCTCAATGACGACGCGGTTTCCGATATAAACATTTTTATCGATGATACAGTTTCTGATCCGGCAATTTTTACCGATTCCAAGCGCCGATTTGAACCGGTTGGGCTTCCGGCTGTCGATATAATAGTCATTGCCCATGAGCACGCTGTGGGAAATGACCGTACCGGGCAAAACAACCGACCTGAGTCCGATGACGGAATGCTCGATGGTCGCGCCGTTAATTTGACAGCCGTCGGCAATCAGCGCGTGATTTAATTGAGCATTAAAAAAAGAAGACGGCGGCAGAAAACGGGCCCGTGTAAAAATCCTTCCCGACGTTTCCAGGAAATCAAATTCAGCATTCATTTTCGTAAGCTCGATATTTGCCTCAAAAAAACTTCCGATCGTCCCGATGTCGCGCCAGTAATCATTAAACACAAAACCGAAAACTTTGTATTTTCCGATCGACTTAGGAATCACTTCTTTTCCGAAATCGGCCTCCTTTCCGGCGAGAAGGTCCCTTAAGACCTCGTACCGGAACACATAAATACCCATCGAGGCGAGATATTTTTCTTTCTTGCCCTTAACCGCAAAGGCATTGCGGATATTCTCAGGCATGATGTAACTTTTGATGTTTTCTTTGGGGGACGGCTTTTCCCAAAATGTCTGGATTTGAGCATCGGAACGCATCTGCATAATCCCGAAATGACGGACGTCATTTTTTTCAACCGGAACGGTCCCGACGGTCACGTCGGCTTTATTCTCATGATGAAACTTGATGATTTCCTGATAGTCCATGCGGTAAAGATGGTCCCCCGATAAAACCAGGACCGTATCCCCCGGAACCGAGCGGAAATGCGTAAAATGTTTACGGACAGCATCGGCCGTGCCCTGAAACCAGTCCATGTTGGCAAGCGTCTGTTCCGCGGCAAGCAGTTCGACGCTCGTTTGATTAAAGGCCTCATAGGGATAGGTACGGTGGATATGCCGGTGAAGCGAAGTAGAATTAAACTGTGTCAGCACAAAGATGCGGCGGATTCCGGAATTGAGCGCGTTCGAAATCGGAATGTCAACCAGGCGGTATTTTCCGCCAAAAGGGACGGCAGGTTTAGACCGTTCCTGCGTCAGGGGAAAAAGGCGCTTGCCCTGACCTCCCCCCAAAATCAAGGCCACTGTATAACCTTGGCTCAATGGATGCTCTCCGCTAAAAACATTATGTTGCGAAAAAAATTATACTATTTGTTGCCGGTAATTCTGAACCAGCTCGGCTTGCTGCAGATGCTGCCACAAAACACGCCGGAAGGTGTCATTTTCTTCGATCAGCAATTCGAGCTGTCGCCGGATTTTTTGGATAAA
>MHFC01000122.1:21657-23463 GCA_001804025.1 Omnitrophica bacterium GWA2_52_8
CCGGTCCGAGATGAAAATCCGATCACGGGAACGCCCCTATAATCATCGGCCGATACGATCCATTTCAAGAGCCCGTAGGCCTCCGCTTCGCGGGTATCCCAGTCAAGGACGATCAATGTCGGACGGTTTTCCCGCAGCGCCTGAATAAGACGTTCTGATTGATCATAATTTCTGACGGCATGATGGTGAATTTTTGCCGTTTTCACAATTTTTTCGGCCATCATAATGTCAGTTGTCAAAACCAAGACATCCGCCTGTCGAAATGTTTCATGCTCTCGCATACTGCGGTCACCGGCCGCAACCACGGCATATTACCCTCAAAGCACCCGCGAATCAAGCAATGGACACCTTCGGGCCCGATTCAGCCTCAAGACTTTCAATTTTTTTGACAATTCCGGCTTTACGCGCGGCATCCGCCGCATAATCTTTGGGAAATCGGACTTTTCCAAATTCTTCGGCCGCCCGCTTCCAATCTTTGCCGCGGACCGCCGCCATGCCGTTTTCGTAGAAATTTTTTTGTTCTTTGAGCCCTTCGGGCCGCAAAGCCTGCAGCACTGCCTGCTTTGCAAGCACGTCACGCTGCATTTCCGAAAAGTCCGCTAAAGAGGGTGATGCCGTGCCGAGAATATCCATCAGCGCGGCCGCAATGTCCGGATCGATCTGCCGAATCACAGGCGGATAGGCTGCGGCGGCAGCACGATCGGATGGTTCACCCTCCAGCGCTTCCGCATTTTTAAGCAAAGCCGGTATCCTATTCCAAGCCGTTTCCCAATCGGCATTTTTAATCCTGTCCGTCCATTGAACATAGGCCTCGCTCATCTGTTTTTCGCGTTCACGGTATTGTTGCTGAACCAGAATCAAGTTGAGCGCCCCGATTTTTGACAGCGTATCATTGGTAAAAGATTGGAGCATCTTCAGCGCCACCCCTTTGTGTTTGCGCGGATCATTTGAGTAAAGCGGATAAGCCAGGGAATGCACCCAAAAGTTCCTGGCCTCCAGAAGCTGTCCGGCCTCAAAAGCCTGTTGCGCAGACAGATACTGTTCCTTGAAAAGCTTCTCTAAAGACTTCTTGTAGCTTCTGGGCAGCAGCACCTTATAAAATTTTTCCTGGGATGTGATATAACTCTTAAAATCTTCGAGACTAAATGGCGCCGATGGAAGATTCTCGTTCAAGCCCGTCTTCAGGCTGACTTTCTTCGCAAGGATGCCGGCCTCGTCAGGGTCCGGTGAGCGGGGAATGACAAGGTCCATTACGGAAGTCAACTGAGCCAGATAGTCTTCTAAAGCAGGCTGCGGTTCGGGCCGGCTGCCGGCCGATTCGGGAGCTTCAGAAGGCGTCTTCAAACGTTCCTGCCTTAGGAGTCCCGCAGTACTTTGCTTGAAAAAATTAACAAATGACGGATTGCGCACGGTAACAAATAATCCTGCCAGAAATAAACCGGCCATCACAATCCCAAAAACAACCCGCATCGAAATCCATGCCGGACTTTGCTTTTTCCCCTTCAAAACAGCAGGCTCCGTGTCAGGCGGCGTACTGCCTGCGGACACACCGTCTCTTTTTTTTATCGCACTGGTCCAGAAACATTTCGGACATTCAATAATTTCCTGCTCGGCATGATCGAAGGAATGCCCGCAATGCTCACAATAATAGGACAATAATTTATCCATCTGCTGCCCCTTAATAATAGAGCCCCGCGGGCATACCCGCGGAACCTTGAAAACCCGCCTTCGCCGGTCCAGGCTTCGGCGAGGTCCATCCTGCGCACCCGCCAGAGGCGGACATCCCGCCAAACATCACGGCCGTGG
>MHFC01000122.1:23495-24169 GCA_001804025.1 Omnitrophica bacterium GWA2_52_8
AACCAGCTTCACGATCACGTCGTGACCGGCATTTTTCAGGCATTATCCTGTTTGAAATTTCGGGAGATTCGGTCTTTAGTCCGGTTCTCATCGATTCGGCGAATCGATGAGAAATGCGGGTTAGGCGACTGCGCGGTTATTGATTTGAAGGCAATCTCTGGTTTTCAGCAATTCCGTCATTTTATCGAGAGGCAAAGGACGGCTGTATAAATAACCCTGGACCTTGTGGCAGCCCTGCGCCCTGAGAAAATTAAGCTGCGAGACCGTCTCAACCCCTTCCGCCACAATTTCAAGATGTAAATGCCGGGCCAGCATGATAATCGTTTCAAGAATCGCCCCGACATTTTGATCCGAAAACAAATCGCGGATAAAGAGCCGGTCGATTTTCAGTGTGTCGGCGGCAAACGATTTAATGTAGTTCAGCGATGACTGGCCGGTTCCAAAATCATCGATCGATATTTTGATCCCCTTCTCCCGAAGCTGCCGGACGGCCGAAGACGCTTCGACCATATTGGCGATCAGCATTTTTTCCGTAATTTCCAGCTCAAAACACGACGGAGGTATCTTATAATTTGTCAAAAATCCCATCACTCTCTCGCAAAACCGAGGATCATGAAACTGCCGCGGAGAGAGATTGACGGAAACAGTCAACGGCGGCAAATCTTCATGGAACC
>MHFC01000122.1:24271-33516 GCA_001804025.1 Omnitrophica bacterium GWA2_52_8
TCCAGGTCCAATTTTTCAAGCGCCCGGGAATTCATACCGCGGCCAAAAAAACGTGTTTTGTTCCGGCCGTTCTGCTTGGCATGGGATTTCGCAATGTCCGCATGGCGTATCAAATCTTCGGCCGAATCGCCGTCTCTCGGATAGCATGCGATGCCAACGCATGTCCCCAGATGAATTTCATACCCGTTGAGAACGAACGGCTGTTTCATCACATTATGAATTTTATCCGCAAGCTTCGAGACATGATCCATCGCGGAAACCGCCGGAACCAAAATTACATACTCATCGCCCCACAGGCGCGTGATGGTGTCGTCATCACTTAAACAGCTTTTCAAACGCTGGACGACATCCAGCAGCAAGCGATCACCGCAATCATGGCCTAAACCGTCATTAATTTTCTTAAAGTGATCGATGTCGAGATAGAAAACGGCGGCAAGATGTGCCATCGCGCGGGCCTGCTTAAGCGCTTGATGAACCCGGTCAACGAAAACGTCGCGGTTCGGCAAATTCGTCAGAGGGTCATGATAGGTTAAATGCGCCAACTGCTCGCGGTTGCGCTTGTGTTCCAAAGCATTCACAAACATTTGGCCCGTGATACGAAGAAGCGTCTCGATGCCTGAATCCCATTGCTTTTCTAACCGGACCCAGTCGATGCCCAAAAATCCGACCGTTTGCGATCCAAAAACGAGCGGGTAGCAAACAAGCGACCGGACGCCTTCGAGTTGAAACCACGCCTTCTCTTTTTCAGCCTCGACCGACAGTTCGGAAAGTCTCGGAACAAAAGTCAACTCTCCTTTGCGCAGCCACCCGGAAAGCCACGGATACTCGCTAAGCGGGATTGCTTTAAATAAATGCGTGTGAGCTTCAATATCAGCCCGGCACCATTCAAATTTATTTTCGAGTGCCGTTTCATCACCGGATAGCTGAAAGATATAAACGCGATCAGCATGCGCGAAGGCCCCGATTTCCTCCAGCGTCGCGGAAATCCCGTCACTGAGCTCCTCCGGTGCTAAATGGATAAACCGGGCCGCCATTTTTGCCATCATCGCTTCAAACTCGGCGTGGTAGCATAGATCCTGCTGATTCTTCATCTGCTCCGTAATATCCGTCGCAAAAACCATAACTCCGGCAATCTCTCCCCGGTCGTCAAAGACCGGAATTTTGTCGGTCGAGACCCACCGCTTTTCTCCCGGCGAAACCTGATAAAGCTCCGTAATTCCAAGCCTCGGCTTCTTACTCTCAATCACTTCAACGTCGTCGCGATAGTACTTTTCGGCCTCCTCCGGATAAAATTCGGCCGTATCATGGCCTTCTATTTTCTCCACGGACAGCCCTATCGAATCCGCGGCTGCCTTATTGACCCTTAAAATACGGTTGTTCCGGTCCTTAAACCAGATCATGGTCCGTGTTGAGTGAAAAATAATCTGCTCATGAGCGGCCCTTTGCGTCACCTCAATGAGAATTTTGTGCTGCTCTACGGCATGGCGAATGACGGAAATAAAATAATCTTCGTGAATTTTTCGTTTCACGAAAAATCCGTATGTCCGGTGCAGGGAACTCTCCGGAAGATGTCTCAATTCGGAAGCGTCTTCTAGCAACAAAATGACGGGCATGTCCGCATGGCGGGACTGGAGATTTTGCAGTGTTTCTGCGCCGCTGCTGTCCGACAAATTCAAATCCAGCAGGACAACATTTGCCTCGCGCTTATCCATGCAGTCAAGGGCATCGGATAAACACCGCCTCCAGATAAACTCGATTTCGGACGGGTAAGTGCGATTGACCATCGTCATAAAGAAAGCTGCGTCGCCGGGATGGCTATCGACGAGCAAGAGTCGGATCCGCTTATCGAGTGCAGTTTGGATCACAAAGAAAGAATCTCCTGTTGTCAAAGGTTCTTACGCAACACGGCAAGTCGGAATGCATCAACACAGATTCTTGGAAGAATTTTAAAAACAAATTCCGGATGAGCGCGCAACTGCCGGCAAGTATTCTAATACCTCTACTTACGCCCAAGGCCAAATCCAGCCCCTTTCGCATGTCAGCCTCCCATTAAAGCTGCATTCATTATACGCCCGAAGCCGATGAGACATCAATGAATGGTTAAAATATTTTAATGTCTATAACTTGTTTATCTATAATGATTTATACACCAATATTAATTTACGGCAGAGCAACTTTCATTCGCCGGTCAGGCCGTATTGCATTGCTGCCGATAAATTAGAAGCCGTTTGTATTTCCCATATCAACCGTCTTTTCTCAAAGACCGGAAGACATTGCGCATGTTTCTATTTCTTAAGCTGTACACGGCTCATTTGTTCGGCGATTTTGTCTTTCAATTCGACGAACTCTACCGGCTGAAAACCAAGAGCCATCTCGGCCACGTCCTTCATGTTTTAATTCACCTGCTGGTTTCCTTGGTCCTCGTCATTCCCTATTGGAAATATCCCTTTATTTTCAAATTTATCGGCGTCATCTGTTTCGTCCATCTGATCCAGGACATCCTCAAATACAAATTGCAGAAAAATATTAAATGGATGTTCCCGGCCTATATGCTGGATCAACTTTTTCATTTTCTTTCTTTATGCAGCATTTTTCTGTTCCCTATCAGCGGTCTCGCCGAAAGATTTACGGGCAACCCAACGCTTGAAAGCTTTTATAACGAGCCCTCGGTCACGCTGTATTTTATCGCGGCAATTTGGACGACTTTCGGAGTGACCTATTGCCTGCATGCACTGCGGCGAAGCTATTTTGAAAATACCCGTCCCGACCATGGAATCACGCGCTTTGAAATGACCTACTGTTTCATCGAACGCCTCACGGCGACATTTGCGATTCTCTTGTCCGCACCATGGTCAATCCTGGGGCTTTCGCCGCTCATCGGAGTCTTCCGCCTCCCTTTCAAAAAAATGCGAAACATGACGGATTTTATGCTCAGTTACGGTTCGGCCGTATTTTTGGGGTTCTTATTTCGATTGTGGGTCTAACCCGCATTTCTCATCACCAATGAGAAATGCCCTCGCGGAGGCTGTGGTGCAAATAGGCTTTTTCATTGATACCCCGGGGGTTGCATCCAAAGCGGTTTCCGAAGCATCTTCTTCAAACCGGGGTTAGACTTATGACGCCTGACAGAAAAACGCTCGAAAAGTTTTTGGCCATCAACCGGAAACTAAATTCGACCCTCAATCTCAGCGAACTCTTAAACATCATCATGCGTACAGCCGCGGAGGTGATGCGTTCTGAGGTCGCCTCCCTGCTGCTCTTCAATGAACGCCGGGACGAATTAGTATTCCGCGTGGCACTCGGCGAAAAAGGCGGGGACCTGATTGAGAAATTCAGGGTCCGTCTCGGAGAAGGAATTGCCGGCCATGTCGCCGAGTCCGGCGAAGCGGTTGTTGTCAATGATGTCCTGACCGATAAGCGCTTTGCCAAAAGGTTTGATGAAGGTACGGGGTTTCGTTCTAAAGCCATTCTCTGCGTCCCCGTGCGGTCGCAAGACGGCATTATCGGGGTCCTCGAAGCCATCAATCCCCTCGATAAACGAAAATTCAAGGCACAGGACATTCAACTTTTGCAGGACTTCTCGGATCAAGCGGCCATTGCGATCGAAAAAGCCGAATTACACAAACGCTTGATGGATCAGGAAAAAGTCAAACAGGAACTTAAGATTGCACATGAGATTCAGCAAAATTTTCTCCCGTCGCTCGACAATGATTCCGGCCCCCTTGATCTTTTTGCCCACAGCAGCCCCGCCCGCTCAGTCGGAGGGGATTTTTATGATGCCCTGACGCTATCGCCGACCCGTTATGGAATTTTGATTGCCGATGTGTCGGGAAAGGGCGTCCCCGCAGCCCTCATGATGGTCAATGCCATTTCGAACTTCCGGTTTCTTTCCGTTTCGCAACCGGGCTCGGCAGAGCTTATGACCCGTCTGAATACCCTGCTCGTCAAAGAAAGCACCCGGGGAATGTTCATTACAGCCTCCTATTTGATCCTTGATATAGAAAAAAAGACCCTGCAGCACAGCTCTGCGGGGCATTATCCCATTCTCAGGCGAACGCACAACGGCCATGTCTCAGAACTTGCCAATCCCGGAGGAATTCCGCTTGGCCTTGCCGCGGATACGGTTTATGATCAGAGCGAAGTTGGCATTTGTCCGGGAGACACCTACATTTTATATACGGACGGAATCAGCGAGGCGCGGAACAAAAACCACGAGGAGTACGGCCTCAAGCGGCTCATGAATATTGTAACCCCGGCACCGGATACTGCCCGGAAATGCGGTAAGAAAATTTTAGCGGACGTCGGCAATTTCACATCCGGCGCGTCGCAGCACGATGACATGACCCTGATTATTGTGCGGTTACCGCTTTCTAAATCATCCCTATGATGTCAAAATTCCTGTCCTTTCTTCGGACTTATCTCACAAAGCACTCCCGGATCGTGGTTCCCCTCGTTGTCTTTACCGGAATCATTTCCGCGAGAATCACGTTCCCTCAAGTGATGCAGGATTTCCAGTTCAAGATCTTTGACCGTTTCCAAATGATGAAGCCGCGGCCCCATATCGCATCCCCCGTTTTAATCGTCGATATCGACGATCAGAGCCTGTTTAAAATGGGCCAGTGGCCGTGGCCGAGAACTTATCTCGCGGAACTGGTGCGCAGGCTTCAGGCGGCCGGTGCGGCCGCCGTTGTTTTTGATATCGTCTTTGCAGAAGCGGACCGGACATCTCCCGATAATATTTTATCGCTCTGGCCGAAGTCGCCGCAGCTGGACGCCGTCCAGGCTACGATCTCCGCATTGCCAGACCACGACAAGGCATTTGCCGACGCACTTAAGGAGGCCCCGGCGGTCATGGGTTTTCCGTTAACTGCCGCACCGAACGCCGCGCGGCCGAAAATCAAGAGCGGTTTCGGTTATGCGGGCCCGATTCCGAGCGGAACCTTGACAACTTTTTGGGGCGCCGTTCCCAATCTGGATTTATTCGAAGATGCCGCGCAGGGCATCGGCACCTTCACCATCCTTGCGGATCCGGACGGTATCATCCGGCGCGTTCCGTTGATCCTGAGTCTTGCGGACAAGATTTATCCCGCCCTGCCGCTTGAAGCGCTACGCGTCGCTCAAAAAGCCTCGAATTACATCATTAAATCCGTCGGCGGCAGCGGTGAGGCCGGTTCTGAAGAAAACTCTGGGATTGTCAGTATTAAGACGGGAAACTTTGTCATTCCGACCGACGAGCGGGGTCAACTTTGGCTTTATGATACCGGCCATGTGCCCGAGCGATTTCTGCCGGTCTGGAAAATATTCTCCCAAGACTTCGATACCTCAGTCATTGACGGCAAGATCATCTTTCTCGGAACCAGCGCCGCCGGTCTTAAGGATATCCGGGCGACTCCGTTGAATCCGGTAACGGCCGGCGTTGAAATTCACGCCCAATTGGCAGAACAGATCCTGAACGGTCAATACCTGTTGCGGCCCGATTGGGCGGCCGGCGCCGAGTTTCTCTATCTTGCCGTTTTCGGGCTGATGTTAATCGTCATCATGAATACCGCGCCTGCCGTCTGGTGCGCCGTCATCGGACTCGGCGCTATTTTGTTTTCGATCATCTTTTCCTGGTATGCCTACGAATCGCTGCATTGGCTGCTTGATCCCGTTTTCCCCTCGATATCAACCCTTGTGATCTATTTAACCTCTTCATTGGTTCATTTTTTGCACACTGAGTTTGAACGCCGGCAAATCCGAAACGCATTCAGCCGCTATATGTCACCTGCCCTTGTCCGGAAACTCGCCGAAAATCCCGATCAGCTGAAACTCGGCGGCGAAATCAAAGAAATGACGGTGTTTTTTTCGGACATTCGCGGCTTCACAACGATTTCCGAGGCATTCAAACCCGAAGAGCTCACGACTTTTATGAATGAATATCTGACGCCGCTGACCGCAAATATCCTGCAGCATGAAGGGACCATCGATAAATATATCGGCGATGCGGTCATGGCCTTCTGGAATGCCCCTCTTGATAATCCCCGGCATGGGAAATGCGCCTGCCGTGCGGCACTGGATATTCAAACCCGGCTGAACGAGTGGAACGCCAAACACCAAGGCAGTTTGCTTGCATCCGGCGCGCCCAGACCCTGGATTAAAACCGGAATCGGCATCAATACCGGCGAGGCTTGCGTGGGAAACATGGGGTCCGAGCAGCGTTTCAGTTATTCCGTTCTCGGAGACAGCGTTAATTTGGCGGCGCGTTTTGAAGGGCTTACAAAAATATACGGTGTGAACATCATCATCGGGGAACAAACACAGCAAAGCATTTCTGATTTTGCGTCCCTGGAAATCGATGTGATTAAAGTCAAAGGTAAGAATCAGGCGGTCCGCATTTTTACTCTTTTAGGCGGGCCTGAATACGCCGCGGACGAAACGTTCCGCAAACTCGTCAACCTGAACCAGGAAATGCTGCTGGCTTACCGCGCACGCCAATGGGACGAGGCATCTCTAAAAGCTCAGGCATGCATCTCCCTGCTGCAGCCCCAGGACTTCCTTAACTCTCTCTATGCACTCTATCTCAGTCGTATGATTTTTTTTAAAACGAATGCGCCGCCGCCCGACTGGGACGGCATCACGGTTTTCACTGAAAAATAATTTGTGAATTAAAAAGAGGGTACGGGCCGTTAGTCCGGTTTTCTCATCGATTAGGTGAATCGATAAGAAAACCGCTTTGGACGCATGGGGTTGCATCCAAAGTTTTGCGCCCGCGTTTTAACAGGGCGCAAAAGACAACCCCTGTGGTACAAATGAAAAAGCCCATTTGCACCACAGCCTCTGCGAGGGCATTTCTCATTGGTGATGAGAAATGCGGGTTAGGTGTCAGCCGCCGGACCCGTCTTTAAATTTGAAATACACGCCATGATGATAGGCGTGGCAGACCGTGCAGTCCTGGCGTGCCGGGGCGGCTGTCGGCGTCTGGTTTTCAGCCCCATGACAGTGGGTGCAGGTTTCTTTCCGGATCGGCATAAAATTACCCGCAAAAGGCGTCACTTTCCCAGTACCGGCGAGGTCTTTTATATGCGGAAAAGCCTTTTCCAGCGTCCTTTCCGGATTCATACGATGGCAAAGTTTACACGATTCCCCTTCCATGCCGAGCCGATGTAAATGGGCCCCATGCGAAAAATTGGTATACGGCTCTTCACGGGCCGGCTGAAAATGCCAGTCGACCCGGATCCCCGCTTCCGTCCGGCCCTCTTCCTGCGTCACCGTCAGCGCGTGACATTTAATACATTTTCCGGGACCTTCATTTTTTGACAGCAAGTGCTGCTGCAGGGACGTTTTGCTTTTTAGCGCATATTCGATCCATGACTTGAGGACAGGGTCCGCATGTCCCATCGGCTGATAGAAAAGCTCCAGCGAATCCGCGTGCCATCCGCCGTCATGCAGTGCGGGAGGGACCGCGTACTCCTGATTCGACAGCCAGGCACAAGCTGCCGATTGAATGAGTTCGGGGTCCAGTCCCGCAAGCAGGACTTTGGAATCATCCGCAGGTCCGGCTTGCGCAAGCCGAGACGAAAATGCAGCACTGCCCTGGCCGGCCATCTCGAGCATAAGCTGCTGCATCGGTCCGCCGTAGGTTTCGGGATCCATGGCATCAACATCCAACAACGCCGCGCTGATTTTGCTCGGCTCTTCTAAAGAGACGCTTTCAAAACTTTCGGCACCTGCAGCGCTGTCAGACGCCGCGACATTTCCCGAGGCATCCGTTTTAAGGTCTTTTTGAGATTTCCACATAATCGGCCCGCACGCTTCATAAGCCTGCTTCTTTGTGACGCTGTTTGAAACGAGCTCGGGAGAACGGAAGAGTGACAGGCGTGCGGAAACGATATCGGTTTGATGACATTGGGCGCATGCCGTCTCATAACTTTTGGTAACAACATGTCTCTGGTTCGTGGAAGTAACTTCATGACAGCCCAAACAATTTGCGGGCGCTTTGGCGGATACGGACGGATTTTTGAAATGCCTGCTCCAGTGCGTTCCATGATCAAACTGAACCGAGGGGCGGTCTTCATAAGGATAATTTTTCGGAAATTGGGGGTGTCCGTCTGAAAAACTCTTGAATTTCACCGAGTGGCACGATTGGCATTGCCGGTCGCCCATCTGCTGCAAATCAAAGCCGTAACCGCGGTGTTCGGTGTGACACATCAGGCACCGCGTCTCCTCAAGACCGGGCCTTGCCTCAAACAATGTATTGTGGGCTTTTTCGGCAGGACCTTCAAAGCGGTGACAGGTCAAACACTTGGAATCAAAGTCTTCCTTCACAAATAAATGCATCAGCCAGTTTTGCGGCCCGCGGCCATGAGCGCTATGACATACCCCACAACCATCCGGCCCGGAAAAACTTGCATGCGGCGCAGACAAAGGTCCGGGATTAACCGGACTAAACGGATTTTTGCCGGAGCGTATAAAAATCAGCAGCCCCGCGAGCGTCGACAGCACCAACAGGCCGGAGAAAAGAACGAGCCGCTGCCGCTGATGCCTTAATGATAACAGCGGTATGCAAGGCGGATGCCGCTGCGAACATTTCCCGTCCGGCCGGGGGCCCTCACTACATGGGCCGCCTGCCGCAGAAGGGCGCCGGCATTCATAGCGCCCCTTTTCATTGCAGACCGGATTGCATTCATAAACGCCGCCGCAGCTTCCGTCCGGCTGTGGCCCATTATAACAGGGTGTGTTCCACATCCTTTCTTTGCCGCAGCGGTATTTCTGATGCGGCCGCTCGTAGAAATTTTTAAAAGGCTTGTTTGAATCGGGCGCTACCATGATTATTTTGCAGTGGGGATAAACCCCGGATTATAAGGCATAGATATGCACCAGAACGACGTGCCAGAAACTCAAGATCAGTGCCATGAAAGTTAACGGGATATGAATCAGCAGCCAGCCCTTCATAATCGATTGAAGGGCGAAATGCAAATCCACTTTGTTTTTATAACGAGCCAGCTCCTCCAATTGACGGAAATAGTCTTTATCCCGGTCGCTCAAATAGCGGGTTACGATGTGATGTTGATGACGAACCCAATGTTCGGCTTTTGGGATGCCCGCGGCATGCGATATGAAAAACCGCGGCCTTCGGAAAAACCATTCGAGCGTTTCAAAGTAATGCTTGGCTAAAACTTGACTCGAAGATTCTTGAGTGCACTTGACGATGATGTCTTCGGCCTGAGCGCGCAATCGCGCGATTTCGGCAGGAATGCGCTCATAAA
>MHFC01000122.1:33525-45570 GCA_001804025.1 Omnitrophica bacterium GWA2_52_8
GTGCAGCCAAAAAAGCAATAATGCCGTCATTCCGCCGGTCACGTGAAGCCGCAGCCAAAAATGCGCGCTTCCCAAAGGGATCATCGCCAATTTTTTTCGCGCATTAAAAAGGCCCAAGAAAAGAAATAAACCGGCAAGAGCCCATCCGGTCAAAGCGGCCTGCCGCCTCAGACCCGAGGCGCTTCGGTGGGCAATCAGCAGCAGGGCGGCAAGAAGAATCAACCCCAGCAGCGCGGTCATGATATTTTTTTTGGATCTTGGCATGGCGAAACAGTTTCTTTAGCTTAGAAAAGATAAAATGTCCGTGCGGCGCACGGCATCATGCGGACACGCCCGGACACACGCCGGCCCGCCGAGCTGAGTCGAACACAAATCACATTTTGTCGCTTTCATAATCGGGATTTGCCCCTTGGGGTCAACCACAGGCTTCCCCTTCAGATCCCGGATTTCTACCATCCGGATATTGTCATAGGGGCACGAATTGGAACAGACACCGCAGCCGATGCAGGTATTGTCGTTGATGACGACGCTGCCCCCCGTTTCGGTCCGGTGAATAGCCCCCGTAGGACACCCGATCATACACACGGGGTCGACGCAGTGCATGCAGGCATTGGCGACCATCCAATGGTCGATAATTTTTCCGTGCCGGATAAATCTCGGGTTGCCTTCATGCGTCGAAGCACATGCCCGGACACAGTCGTCGCAGCGGGTGCATTTTTCAAGATCAATCACCATGGCCTGCGTCGCATTGATAAACCGCTCATCAACGGCCCATTCGAGGAGCGAGTCCTGGGCAATCGAATGCCTGGAAAAATCAATCAGCTTGCGCCGCGGCGGGGCCATGCCGGGAAAAACATGGCGTTCGAGAATCTCGGTGGGGACCCTCAGCACATCAACATAACCAACCGCCCTTAAGGAAGTTTGCAACGAGACTTCTTTTTTTTCCTTCCAGGCCTCGTAAATTTCATCCAGGCCGAAAATGTCCCCCTTCCCTAAATACGTTAAAGTCCTTTCGCCGGTGCCAAACGTCATGCAGACACGGGCAAACCCGGCCCGGATCAAAAGCGCTCCGTCGGGATAATCGCCTTGCTTTGAGATCATGGGTTCATGCTCGGCAAGTCCCTGACCCTGTTTGCGGTATTTTTGATAGCTCAAATGCCAGTCAAAGGTGCCGTAGGTTTCGAAAAGGGTTTTTCCGGCAATGCTTTGAATTGTTTCCTGATTTAATTTGGAAAAACAAGTCGATTCGCTCAGGTGGGTTTTTAAAGCGTTTTCCCGGTATCGCTCATCGACCATCCGCTTCCATCCCGGATCATATTTACTCAGCTCCCGGAGCCCCTGCCATCTTATTTCCAAAAGTACCGTCGTATCATCTTCGGCAAATACGGTTGCCGTCCTCGGAATTCGTCCAAGCGCGGCGAGTTCGCCGAACAGTTCGCCCGTTCCGAGCCTGGCCGTCTTTTGACTGTCTAAAACTGCGGGAATGTCCTGGATGAAAACACGCGTCTTCTCCGATTCCTTCTGACCGGCACGGAGCGATTGCTTACTTTGATAGTTGCGCATATCGCGTACTTCCGGAAACGGAGAAGACTTCCAGATCTGGGAAAGGGATTGCCACAGATTTTTTTTGCGGATGACACTGCGGCCTTCAATGGCCCTGGAAAGGCCGGGAGATAACACAACACGAACAAACCCGCCAAGGATCAGAAATGCGGAATTTCCGTAATCCCCCTCGCGGACAATGATGTCCCCCGCTTTGTAACGCATTAACCGGGCATCATTCCTGAGAATTCCACGCAGCGGAATGTGGGACGGAAACTTCTCGGCCTCTATGGCGGCGATTTCCGGCCTTGCCATCAGCCGTTCAACATCTTCATCCGACATATCGCTTCCGAAGGGCTCAGTCCACCGCTGCGGGCGATTCATGATCGTACGTTCTGTCAAACCAACCGCCTTTCTTGTGCGTCGAGAAAAAATATAAAAACCGGTCGCCGGAATGTTTTAAATTTTGACACCGGAGTTTTTTATCTACAAATCCCGCCGCTCATCTGCGGCAAAAGACCGCAGAAGCAGCCTCATAAATCATTGTAAGTGCCATATCGCCCGCGTGTTATTCTTTTTTCCATCCAGACTTTATGGTCCTGCTTGATTAGCCTAAGGGCGCTGTTTTCCAGTCTTCCTTTTCCGCCGGATTACAGCGAATATTGTTCTATCCAAAAAAATAAAAATTCAGGCCGGCAAAGCCTTTTGTACCGTTTGACATCTGATTTTGTGGGACGACGGTACTATACCGGCTTGAAATGGCAATGCATAATTTTAAGTGGCAAGACGCATTAGTCCGGTTTTCATCAATTCGCTTAATCGATGAGAACCGCTTTGGACGCATGGGTTGTATCGAAAGTTTTGCGCCTTCTAACACATGATCGGACAAAAGGCTTTTTAGCTTGATTTCGGGTAATTCCGGCGCTTAGGAACATACCGCCTCCCCCTTATTAAGGAGGTATAAAAACCATGGCGCCGCCTATTGGTTTTTAGGACTCGATATGCTAGCTTTTTGGTAAGAGCAGAATAGCTCTTATTGAGGATTCTGAAAAAGGCTAACCCGCTCATCCCGTATAGGATGAGTTCGCTTGAGTTTTGCGGAGAGTAATCCGGGAGCGCAAAGCCACAAATCCTGGGCCTTCGAATGGGGGTTTAGGATAGTTGGGCTGCCAAATCCTGATGGTTCTTTTCACGAATTTTGTTCCGACGTTGCCCATCAGCAGCCTCTTATCAGATCCTCGGAATTTATTCTGAGGAGCTGCTAAGCATGTTTCGAAATCATGGTCCTGTCCGTCTGATATTGCCGGTCGCGCTTACTTTTTTTATCTCATTTCCGGCCCAGGCGCAAAATACGGCTTCCTATTCGCAAAATATTTTAACGGATCATGAAAACCCGCCTCCCATGCCCGATAAGTCCGTGTCCGGACAAGCTAACGAAGACACCGGGCAAAAACAAGCCAATACGACACCCTTTTTAATGACCCAAACCCCGTTAAGCCGCCCTACGGTCGTTGACGCGGCTGCGGGCATTGAGCCGGTTGCTCAAAACTGCTCCGAGAAAGAATCAAACGAGGAAATCACCAAGTCCTGCCGGAACAACTACAGCGACGGATCTTACGAAACTTTTGAGGAGCGGCGCGAAACCCGGGGAGACAATCCGAAGCGCCAGACCATAATTTTTAAGTACGGCGCCAGAGATTCTTTTAAATTCCGGCAGGAAGTGCGGCAAAAAACAGGTTACGGCTATTATGATTATGAGAGAAAAAAACGCGCGGAATTTTTTGACACGGTCACAACCACCGAAGACGGCAACGTCATCCGGGAAATCATGATTTTTGAATATCATCTCGCAACGGGGAAAATCAAAAAAATCACGTGGACAAAATACGACCGCATCGGCGACACCTACTTTGCCGCTTTAAAAAACCATGTCATGCTGACTTATGATGAAAAAGGAAATCCGGTCAGTGGAAAAGCCGAGAAGTTTCTGGATAATGACCGCACGGACACCTTGTTTGAATGGAATGTCCGCCGTGACGGCATGAATCGTTTTCAACCCGATATGTGGCGGCAGTGGGAAAATTTAATGCAGCAAATGGTCGGGCGGGCTGCAGCGCCGTAAAAAAACTTCGGTAATATCCATCATCCAACACATAAAAAAAACAGGACAAAAACAACAAGAAGGCTTTAAGAAACCCGGCCTTGCGGAGATGTTACCTGGCTGAGGCGGGGTTTATTGCCGCTGGTAAGCTCCAAAAAAAACTTGTACATATAGGTCGCGACAAACTGGTTTCCCTTCATCGAGTAATGCCGCGCCGCATTGCGGGGAGTTGCGGTATTCGGGAAGTCTTCCTTTCGAAGAAATAATTCCTGCGCCTCAAAAGGGGTCAGGTCACGAAAAACCGGGGTAAGATCAAGAAAAAACAAGCCCTTGCTTTTAAATGTCGGCGCAAATACGGCCGAAAAAGAATATCCTTCTTTCCTCACGTGGTCTTCCAAAGTCGGCAGATAAACAAATACAGGTAACGCATTCCTGTTTTTCGCCAAGCGCGCAAAATCCTCAAAAACAGCCACGGCAATTTCAAAATTGCGGGCCTGGGTCTCCCCCTCTGATTTTGAAAAAGTTTGTTTTATCGACCGGTTGCGAATGCGATAAACCAGTTCCATAAATCTCAGGCCTTGGAAATAATACAAAATCCGCATCCATGCGGACTGGCTTGAGGCCGATCGGGGAACCGGCGTGTTCTTGATGATCAACCGGCCGTTCTCGATTTCCAGATTGGGTTTTGCAGGATTGCTTGCAAGCCGTCGGATGTCATCCGAAATAAACGCAAGGATCGCGATGTTGTGGTCAAATTTCTCACCGTCACGCCGATACCGCAAATAGGCCTGATCAAGACCGTAGCCTCCCTGCCCCATGTTGAGCGTTTCAAGGTCTCTGCTGATCCGGGTCAATAAGTGGCACCATGTCTGATCATCCCGCACGCCGAAGCCCATCGTAAAAGAATCTCCGAGACAAATAGCCCGGGTCATTCCCGCCGGGACTTCCTTTGTGTATTCACGATCCGCTCTGAGAGACTGAGAATTAATGTGAATACCGACTCCGGGTCTATAAAGGTCCGGGACGGATACATTAGGCGCATTAACCCATCCCAGATCCGGATCGTATTGAACGTGAAAATTTTCATGACTCACTGCGGGCCGAAGGTAAGGCAGTTCCCAAATCAGAAGGACAAAACTGCATAATCCTTCCACAAAAACCAGCAACGAGACTGAAGTCAGCGCAATCATTAGACCACTCTTAAAACGATTCATTGAGACCGATTGCTCCTTCTATAAAGCCGTATCAACAGTTCCCAAATCGGCGATTCTGAGAGAATCTTAACCGTCTTCCCATACATCAGCGTAGTCGGACATCTAGTCCGGTTTTCTCATCGATTAGGTGAATCGATAAGAAAACCGCTTTGGACGCATGGGGTTGCATCCAAAGTTTTGCGCCCGCGTTTTAACAGGGCGCAAAAGACAACCCCTGGGGTACAAATGAAAAAGCCCATTTGCACCACAGCCTCCGCGAGGGCATTTCTCATTGGTGATGAGAAATGCGGGCTAGTCCGACACGCTGAGTACTGGCGCATAAGCGCCGGTAAAATTGAATGTCAGAAGGTATTAAGCTTTTTCCCTGTTTTAGTCGACTAATACATTGTTCATTGTTTCGTTACGCATAAAGCCATCGAAACGCTTTTTGCGCAAAGCAGGCGAAACTTTGATGCAAGGCATGAATCTCAAAGAAACCGGGGTCCTATGTTAAAATGCTTACTCGCTGCAGACAACGCGTCTATTGTAAGACCTCTTGCCGATTATTTCATGGAGAAGAAATACCATCTGGACATCGCCAGCGATGTCGAAGATGCGATAAAACTTCTCAAAGAAAATCGGGCTTATCAATTTGTCATTATCGATATCAATATGCCGCAAAAAACAGGCTTGGACATTTACCACTATATAAAAAAAAACGGGATTACCGCAAAGGTCATCATGATGACGGGAGATCTGATCGGTTTTGAGCAATTGTGCGGCCATCTCAAAATTGATGCCCGGCTCGAAAAACCCATTACGATCAATGAATTCGATCAAATCCTCAAAAATCTGCAAAAAGACATCAAAGAATCCCTTTAGGGGGACACGCTCTTCGGTTTTCTGAAAATATTTTTCCATTGAAAACTGGCCAAAAATGCCAGGGCAATCAAGGTCGCAAAAGGCGCCATAAAAGTCCCCATCACCACCATGATGCCGAACCTCTGGGTCGGAGGGAAATCAGAAAGCGCAAATATCCCGAATCCCGAACCGATGACCAGCGCCGTAAAGGTCACCGGTTTCCAATACTGCACCGCCGCGAGTTTCCATGATTTCCATGCCGTTTTTTCGGCAGGTCTGGTTCTGCAGACAAAAAGAAGCATATGAATCATTGAGTCGACGGAAATTGAAATTGCGATGTTCGCGGCGGGCGCAGAAATGATATCAACGGGAATCCCAGAAAATCCCAAAATGCCGTAAATTATGCTCGGAATCATACACAAACCGAAGAACATGGCGAGTGTCAGGCGCGCTGAGTGCGATAAAAACCATACCATAGCGACAAACGTTCCCAATAAAAGCACCATACCGCTCAGCAAACTTGAGGCAATTAATTCCGCCATTCTCCCCTGGAGGCTGTAAATTCCTCCCGTCAAAACTAAATCCAGCCCGGTCTGCCGCACGATCCCGCTGATTTGTTTCAAAATTTCCACGCGCGGCTCATGACGCCTGGCTTCCCTCATTCTCAGCATAATCAGCGAATGACTCCTGTCCGGCGTGATAAAATACTTTGCCACCTCGCCGAAACGTTTGGACTCCATAAGATCCAGCAGCCACTCGATCGTCAAAAAACGCGCAAGCGGATTGGTATGGGCTTGGGCCATCAAAATCGGAAGCGAGACCGCGCTTCCGACTTCGGGATTTTCTTCCAATGCGAGCGTGGTTTCCCATAATTTTTCGAATGATTTTTTGTCGTTAAAAAATCCGGATTCAGGATTTTTAACCACCATGAACAACGGACTGCTGCCGCCGTTGCGGTCAATGTATTCCAGCCCATCGCGGAGTTCTCCGCCCTTTTTAAAATACTCGAGCAGACTCGGGTCGGTTTTGATCCGGAAGATTCCGAAAGCAAGCACGAACGCTGAGACTGCGAGAACCCAAAACAAAAGATGATGCTTGCGGTAAAAAAAAGGTTCGATCTTCCGGTCATGTTTTTCAATCGGGGTGGTATCTGCAGCAGGCTTGTGAATGTCTTTTAAAAACGGCGGAAAAAAAAGATACGCCGCAATAAACGCAATCCCCGTACCCAAAGCCCCGGCGGCGCCCAACTGACGCAGAGGCATTGCTTTGACCAAAAACAGGCTCAGAAACCCGAGGACTGTCGTCGCCATGCTCCAAAAGGATGCCGGCAGAGTAATTTTCATGGCCGTAACCGCGCGATGCTCGGCTCCCGCTTCACTGATTTTTTTCATAAGCGTGCGGTGGTTAAAAATAATGAAAATGATGTGCGACAAGGTTACCACAAAGATAATCGTCGATAAATTAGCCGTTAACGGGCCGGTTTCGACATGCACCGCCTGCGACGTAATCAGAGTCAGCATACTGGCTCCGGTACAAACGCTCATCGCCCCGAGCAAAATCCGGAACGATTGGAAGAAAAAAAGAAACAGGCTGCCGAAAAGCAAAACCGCGGCCAAACTGAAACGTTTCAAATCCCTGTAAAGGCCTCTCCTTAGCTGTTCCACAATATAAGGTTCGCCTGAAACTTGCAGGGCAAATTGGGGTGCATTATGGCGGGCGATGATATTTTCTATTTTCAGGATAAACTCTTCGGGTTCAATATCCCGGATAAAAACGGACAACAATGTGGATTGACCGTCGTCGGAAAGCAGCACCCTGTTCCAAAACGGGCCTTCCTGCGCTTTAAGAAACGTCCCGGGGCCGCTGCTCAGCGAGACAACGCTGATCACTTCCGGAAGTGCCGCCAAATCACCGGAAAACGATTTAATATTCGTTTGATATTCCGGAGTTTCAATGTTCCCTTTCGCATTAAAAATCAATTGCGCTTCCTGCGAAAACATCTTTTGAATCCTGGCGTCATCCTGCATTTGCGGATCATCGCTGGAAAAAAAGAAGTTCGCGCCGATTTCGGGCTTCAACTGTACGTGTTGAAAAAAAACAGCCGTTATTATGGAAGCCCAGACAAGAGAGACGATGACCGCAGCGGGAATCGAATAGGTTTTTCCATTCAATCCGAGATTAAGATTGGCGTGAAAATAAAAGGAAAAGATGCGTCCCAATTTCATGGGGCCGCATTATAGCAAGAAACCCATTTGACCTGCAGGATAAAAATCTTGTCCACAAGGTCCTTAAAATATTAGAGCGAGATTTATCTCGAACCCGCTCCGGAGCAGCATAAACCCGCTGCGCGGCACCGGGCCTCTAATTTAGAAGCTGATGTTTTGATGCGCGAGGGCCTATTTTATTTTCCGGCTAAAAATCTTGTCGATTTTATAACTCAAACCGATATAATGAGCTCCCGTTTCTTGCTGGCATAGCTCAGTGGCAGAGCAGCTGTTTTGTAAACAGCGGGTCGGGGGTTCAAATCCCTCTGCCAGCTAAGTAATCGTTCAAAAGTCTTTTGATATTTGTGAGCTGTCATTTTAACCCGCGGATTGTCCGCTTGAGGCGGACCCGCCTGTATTTTCCGCCAAAGGCGGATCAGCCTCAGGCTGAGGCGGGCAGGCGCAATTTCGCGGATCCCCGACACAAGCATTCGGGGATGACGAGGGCTTCATTGGCCCTCGTACTTCCCCGTGCTGGTTTAATGGAAAACCGGCCGGGGACAAAACATTAAAAGACTTATGCACTGTTACTTAGTACACTGTTTCATTATAATTTAGTACCGTCTGACATTTAATTTTGCGGAAAGACGGTACTATGCCCGCTTGAAATGGCACCGCCCAATTTCAAGCATCACGGCGCATTAGAAGGTTTTTTTATAAGGGGACAAGTACGGTACTGTGATCCGATGCATAAAAATTAATGAAACACAGTACGCGTGCATCGTCCAGATTGAAATGACGGGCTGTTCATTTCAATCGCGCGGTGCCGCGTACCCGTCAAAACAAGGTTGACGCGGCACTAGATTTACAAAAAAATGCGCCGGAATAAGTTGAGGGGAGTTGTCCCGAGCGGCAAAGGGGGCAGACTGTAAATCTGCTGGCTTACGCCTTCACAGGTTCGATTCCTGTACTCCCCACCATCACTTACGACAATTCGAAAACTGAAAAAGGGCCAGTGGCAGCAAAAATGGCAGCACTTGAAGAGAAAATGGACAACGCCGGGCTTAAAAACCTGCTGACCGTTGCGGAGTTTGCCCGGCTTGCCGGGGTGTCGCCTCAAGCTATCCATCAGGCCCTAAGACAGCAGAGAATCCGGGCCGTAAGGAAGGGGCCTATTTACCTTATCGAAGAATCAGAATTATCGAGATTTTTTCAATGACTGACACTCTCCCGGAAACATCAGTAACACCAGAAAGGTCAGTTTCACCAGAAACGCGCCTTTTTTTTGCCCGGAAACTTGAAACGGTTAAACCATGAAAACGAAAACGCAGTTAAAAAAAGCAAAAAAGGTAAAGAGGCCGTCCGAAAGAGTACCTATCGGAGCCATGAGGAAAATACTTAATGACTCTCGCGATTCAAACGGTAAAATCAGATGGTCTTTGCTGAAGAAGGTCGTTTTAGCTTTAAAGACCCTGCCTCTGGCTGACAAGATGCGCTTTGCCCCTCTTTTAGGCTATGAAAACCGCCTCCAGCCTTGTATTGACGAAGGCATTTTTGATGCCTTCAGATACCGCCCCGGCGCGAATAAGAAGCCGCTGATTCAATTCAAAAAATACGGCCAAGACCTGCCCGCAATCGTTTTTTGGGATGGGAAACCACAACCCGAAGAATGGAATAAAAAATTCCCCTCTCATACCCCGGAAATCCTTATTTCCTCGCTTATTATCCCGGAAGTAAAGCTTCCAAAAGAAGTTTCATCGGCCCTCATAGATTTAGGCGTCATGGAAGATAAGCGCGGCGGTTATAGTGTGAAGTGGGATTTTGTTTTACAGGAAGAAATCGTCAATATCGTTTGGCATTGGCTCGAAAAGCATGACGACATTCCATCTGCCGCGAAAGTGAAAGAAGAACTGCCCCAAGAATACCAAAGCAAATATTTTGAAGATTCCACGATAAACCGCTACCTCGATAGAGCCATATACAAAGCCATTGGCCGTTTTCTCGCTTTAAACGTTCCCGCCTAACGCGATCAAAACGCGTTTCGCTCGCTTTAGTCCTGCCAAACATTTTGTGCGATATTCTTCGCATGGAAAACAAACCGAGTTGCCCAGATTGTAAATCCGAGGCGGTCTACTTCAGGCTTTGGAGGAAGAATTTTATCTGCCGTCGTTGCGGAAAAACTTTTGGCCTGGACGTTGACCTGGCCGATACCCGTCGTAATCGAATTTTTTCAGTGGCTGCGGCTCTTAAACCTGAAGAAAAGTTTTCTTTTTCCAAGCCGACGGAAATTTCTGCTCTAAAAAATGACCTCCTCGGAATTGTAGCCGACCTTCAAACTTTAGAAAAGGAGCTTTAAAAATGAACCGCGATCTTGCCCCAATCAATCCAGAAAGTTACATTTTGTTGCAGTTTGATTTGCCGCCCTCTTACGACCGAAAAAAAGAAGCCGAAATTTTCCGGGCAATGGCACACCGCACCGGGCTGAGCGTCCGCGCCGCAGAGGACGCCTGGGCAGCACATTGCGATGAGATTATGAAACGGCATGACGCCGTGATTGAGCAAGAAAAACTCGCGGCCGTTTTGGAGTACGGAGCCGATAAGGTTATGACGCCGTTTGAAGCGGAAAACGAAATTACAAAGATCATGCGGGACCCAAAACATTCGTATCACAATCCGATGGCGGTCGATCACCGGCACGCGGTGGCATACATGAATCGTGCAGTCGAGATCAAGGCCGGCGTGAAGTCAGACTTCGGAGGTTATCTGTCTGAGGTTGCCCGGCAGGACGCGGAACTTCGAGAATTTCAATCGGGTCCCCGTTCATCGGCGAACAATGTTTCCGAAAGTGATTTTTATAGTGGAGAGAAAATTAAAATTGATCTTACTGACGGGGCAAAAATGCCCGGCTCCGGCAATCGGGAAAAGAAGTCTGCCTCCGGCGACGTGAAGGAATCCTCGGCCTACGATGGCCGGGTTTATGAACGCGAGGCCGAACCTGAACCGGAAGGGGATACGTTTTGAAAATTTCCGCGAGTCAATCCAAGCGCTGTCTCGATGCGGTCGAACAAAATCTCTGCCATGCCTTCTGGCGCGAAGAACCAGAACTACGGACGCGGCTTTTGAATCGGCTTCGTGAAATTTCAGCAAACGGGAAGCCCGGAGACATTGACGACTACAAGCTTCAGGGGTTGTTTTTGAAACTCTTTAGAGAGCCAGAAGAACCTGAAGAACTTTCCCCTACCCCAAAGAAAGAACCGCCGCCGGCCCCTGAAAAAGAACCCGCGCCGGGAAAACCGATCCCGCCGATTCTTAAAAACGGCGAGCAGATGCATTTTAACGTTGGCGGCCAATGAATCCCGCCGCTTCTACCGATTTGGAAACCTCGATTTGGAAAACCTCCGAACGTAAGGAGGCCGAGCGGCTATTTCAAATCGTTTTAAACGGCGCGACGCCCTCCGAGAAAGCAGACGCGCTTTCAAGCCTTAAATGCCGGTTAGCAAACATCCAAGACCCTGCGCTTACAAAAGAAACGGCCCGCGCTTTAAAGAGACTCGGCCTTGTGAAGTCTCAAAAAATTTTTGAGTCCGAAGTTGAAGCCGTTTCTTTGAATCCCTTCGCGGAAAAATCAGAAAAGCCGTCCAAAAAAGAAGCCGTCCTGACCATGACCGGGCCGGGTGTGATTGACGTGGTATCTTTTTCCGGGCGGCCCTCCTTTCTTATGAAAAAGGGCGCTGGCCTTGAAGCTGGCCTTGAAATTGTGCCGGTGTTTGAAAATGACGGGATAACTTGCACCCCGCCTTCAGAAAATCAAATCCCCTGGCTTCTTCCAAGGGGCGAGGAAATTCTAAGCTTCCACGATCTCCAAGCCGAGCTTTCCCCGGCTGAACAGAACGCCGCGCTTTGGGATGATCTTGTCGCTTATCATCGGTCGATCAGCGAACTGCCGGGAGATGCCTTTTACGATCTTTTCGCGGCTTGGGATTTTCACACCTACTTGACGGAAAAAATTCAATATTCTCCGATTATTTGTTTATTCGCGGTTCCAGAACGAGGAAAAAGCCGGACGGGAAAAAGTTTGATTTACGTTGCAAGAAACGGGATCCACGTCGAGTCTTTGAGGGATGCTTACCTCGTCAGAATTGCC
>MHFC01000123.1:0-2849 GCA_001804025.1 Omnitrophica bacterium GWA2_52_8
CCTGAACCTCTAAATATCCCGACCTGTAAAGGTTATCGTTCAAAAGATGGGGCCATTTTTCAAATCGTATGGCAGTCGCCGACTCCCCGGACTCGTTCACATCATAACCCTTCAGCTTCAGCTGCCCCATCAAATCGTGCCGCGATATTTTAAGTGTGTTGGTCCGGATCACAAAAGCAGGCCGCTGCTGCAAACTCGCCAAAATCTCGCGCAATTCATTTTCGCCGAATATTAAAACCCACCGCTGAATCAGCCATTCGGGAAATGAATATTGAACGGACAGCTTCTCGGAAAAGTTCTTGCTGTCGCAAGCCACCGGAAGTTTTCTTGAAATCAGCGCCGCATAGAAGGCCGCCCCTTCGGAAACAGGAAGCTTCGCCGCTTCCAGCATTTCAAAAAATTGTTTTTCGTCCAGAAGCCCTTCAACGGCCGCGGCGCAAAGAATTTTAAATAACACGCTTTGATTTTGTTTCTGAAATTCGCACCACGCCTCGAGAAAACTGCGGTGGCGGAACAAACCATAGAGCGTTTCCGTGATAAGTCTGCGGTCGTTGGAGCCTGCATTCTTGAGGCGGGTTTTAAAAACATGAAAAAGCCAGCGGTCAGCCGGCAAGGGAGATTGTGAGATATCGGGCCAAAGTGCGGCGGCCGTCTTAAGACGCGACAGGACGATCGAATTCATGGTTTGAAAATGGAGCCCCCGCGGGCATGCCCGCGGTACCTTGAAACCCGTCTTCGCCCGTCGGGCTTCCGTGAGGTCCGTCCTGCGCACCCGCCAGAGGCGGCATCCCGCCAAACATCACCGCGAGGCTCGCCAAGATTTGTGGCGGCTCGCCCGAAGCAGAAGGCTTAGCGCATTCATCCCCGTGCATGCACGGGGTTTTCTGCGCCGGCGGATAAAAAACCCCAGCGGGAATTCTTCCCGCTGGGGTTTGGTCCTCAAATTTTCATTAATGAGGTTTAAGTCAGATAGGCGGTTTCGCCGGCACGGGCAACACGGTCGTGAATGTCCGAGCGATAAGCCTGTTCTCTTTCATAACGGCGCTGCCGTGAAATCTCGAGCGTCTTTTGAGCCTCTGTCATTTTCTGCTGAAGTGCCGGATCATAGTTGTCCTGGGCGCCCTTATAAGCATCCACCGCACTCCATGCCCGGTTTGCGATCATAGGCCCCAAACCTGCCCATACCACACCGCCGCCGACAAGCGTTCCCAAAATGGCCACGGTTGTGAGCGCGCCGACTTCAACAGCCGCCATAATATTCGTTTTAGTGGAGCCCCACTCACCGTTCATAGCCTGGCCTGTTGCGGGCAAGAGCAGCGATGCGGCCCCTTCTTTTGCGCCGATGGCATGCGCATTGGGAAGTCCTAATGCAAACGTCATCACGATAGCGAGCATAAGCGACATCGAACGGGTTTTCATACGCGGGATCTCCTTGTGATTTGAATTCTCTTGAAAAAATATTAATTCTTTGCCCTGTTTCAACGGGTGGCAATGTGATGTAAGTAGAATCTTAATCCTCTTGCCAGTTAAGTCAACAAAAAAATTGGGGAATTTTTAAACAGATTTTTATTTCGTTTTTTTTGCTTAAGTTTTTTCATTTTTTGCCGGAGGTATTTTCGGAAAAGGGCCGCCGGCCGTCAGCACGCCGGAACCTTTATTCAAAAGGGGTCTTTTGCGCAGGCGGATAAAAAGGTTGCCCGGTCTTTCAACTTCATGAAACACCGGCTGGAACCGTTTCCTGCGGGAGTCTGTCCTAACGCCAGTTCATCAATAGATTGCAAAGCAGCTGCACGCCCACACCCGTACCGCCCTTAACGCAATCATAGCGTGCGGAATTGGCCCAGGCAGTCCCTGCGATGTCCAAATGCACCCAGGAGGTCTTTTCCGGCACAAATTCTTTTAAGAACATCGCCGCGGTAATCGTTCCGGCATACGGCCCGCCGATATTTAACAAATCCGAATGATGCCCTTTGATCTGCTCCGCATAATCTTCCCATAAAGGAAGCTCCCAGCAGCGTTCGCCGGAGGCCTCCCCGGCCTTTTGGACTTTTTGGACCAGTTTGGGATCTGTTCCCATCAGACCGATGGCCTTGTCCCCGAAGGTATAGGCGCACATTCCGGTAAGCGTGGCCAAGTCGATAATCGCATCCGGTTTATATTTTTCCGCATAGGCCAACGCGTCCGCCAGGATCAGCCGTCCCTCGGCGTCCGTATTCAGCACCTCCACCGTCTTACCGTTGAACATGCGGATAATATCGCCCGGTCTTTGGGGATCATTGGCCACATTATTTTCAACCGCCGGTGCAATCCCGACAACATGCAGCTTCGGCTTCAAGTCGGCGATGGCCGACAGGGTTCCGATCACGGCCGCCGCCCCGGCCATGTCATACTTCATTTTCTCCATATCTTTAGCGGGCTTAATCGAAATGCCGCCCGTATCAAACGTAACGCCCTTTCCGACCAAACACACCGTGCCCTTACCTTTATGCGCACTTCCGTATTCCAGCACAATCAGTGCGGGCGGTGTAACACTGCCTTGGTTCACGGCAAGAATACCGCCCATTTTAAGGCTGCGGATTTCGCGCTCACCGAGGACACGGCACGAAAGTTTCTTGCTTTGCGCCATTTTTCTGGCCGTTTCCGCCAGTTTTGCGGCGGACATAATATTGCCGGGCTCGTTCACCAGATCACGCGCCAGAAGAATACCCCGCGCGACGGCTTCTCCGGTTTGCAAACTCAGCTGTTTTGTTTTTAAGGAACGGGTATCTGCCGTTAAAACCTCGACCGCCACTGAGCCGCCGGATTTTTTCTTTTTTCCCGCCGATTTGTATTTGTCGAAATCATAAAAT
>MHFC01000123.1:2867-14062 GCA_001804025.1 Omnitrophica bacterium GWA2_52_8
GCCAGGATCTCGAGCGCGTTTTCCTCTTTCACTTCGCCGTGAACAAAAGAGTCCAAATGCAGCCGCGCCTTGTGTGCCTGCCGGTCTTTGATTTGCCGCACCATTTCCCCGATGGCCTTGCGGAAACATTTCTGCCGGTATGTTTTCCGGGAACCCAATCCAAGCAGGAGAATTTCAGCGGCTTCCCGGCATTGGGGATGATAAACATAAAAACTTTTTGCGAATTCCCCGCTGAACCGGCCGTTTTTGACGGCGGGACCGGCCAGGTCCGGCAACTTCGGCTCAAGGGCAAGCTGTTGTTTTGAAAATGTATCATGATCAAAAAAACCAAGGATCAGCAAATCGGCTTTGGTCCGCCGCTGTGCGCCGGCAGGTAAAATCGAAATCTCAATCATGTCCTGTGTCCCCCTTTAAATTGGTAATAAGCGTGGAATTATATCATGCTGTCCCTGGGATTGACAGTTCAGACTGACTCCGGGGCCTCCCGCTTCATACAGTTCTTGCCTCTTGTTATCCGAATGGTTTTATCGGAGATCTTCGAAATTGTGGCCGCCCGCCTCAGCCTGAGGCTGATCCGCCTTTGGCGGAAAATACGTGCGGGAAAAACAACGGCATCAAATGGGTAGGCACCCCTGCCTCGAAAAAAACCGGCCGGCTCCAAATCCGTCTTTTTTACCCGTCGATAAGCGGCCCTGCCGGGGATATAATCTCCCCCGCTCAATTTTCACCGTCATTTGACCGATACATGGGAACATGAAAATTCCGATAAGCCGGCGCTTTTTAAGTCTTTTTTTTATCGCGATTTCAAGCACCCTGCTGCCTCCCGCGACAGCGCTGCAGGCGCAAAGCTCCTGGTTCGACCCTTCCGGACTCGTCCACACCCTGGAAGCGCGCAACAGCGGATGGACGGACTTGAGCGCGGAGCTGACGCTTCAATTTTTGACGCACACCGGCCAGCAGGGCTTCTGCCGGGCAAGACTTTTTTATGACCGTCTTTATGAAAAACTTCTATTACAAGGTTATAACAACAAAAACGAACTTCTGTTTGCGCTCAAGGCTTCCGACCGCCAGTTTGAACTTTATCTCTCGGACCTCAATACGATTTATTACGGCGACATGTTCGATCTTGAGACCCGCGATGATCTCGATGCTTTCATCAGCCCGCTTGATTTCTACCGTGCGCTAAAAATTGCCGCTGTTTCTCCCAGCCAAACCAAGATTCTCTCCCGGGAACCGAAAGCCGTGACTTTTGCGGTCAAAGGCAAAAACCGTCATGTGACTTATAACGCACGGTCCTTAACCATGAATACAAAGGGAGATGTCCTGATTGAACGGTACTTTCATTTTAACGGCACCCCTCAAACAACCATCGAACGGGGACACTTTAAAGACGTCGAAGTGCCCTCCGCCTATAAAAATCAAAAAATAGCCTACCCTTTTATGATCGTTATTTTAAAAAATGCCGGGCAGGAAGACACCAAAAGCGAGAAACGGACAAAGCTGCTTTTTAAACGTGTGGATTTCAATCATTCGCTAAGCGGTGAAGACTGGGACAGCGCCTTCCCCCAAGAAGCCGTCAGAACTCCGGTCGGCGAAGACGTTTGGCGCACAGCTCAAAAAAGCGCGCAGGCATCTCCTGCAACCCCTTAATTTCCACCCCATCAAGAAAGGCGGCAGCACGGCATTATCAAGCCGGCTCCTGCTGTGTCACACAATGGACGGACCCCAGGCCGTAGACAAGCTCGCGGCCGGGCACAGGGATGATTTCCCTTCCCGGAAACAATTCGCTCAGAACCGATGCGGCTCGGGCATCATGCCGATGCCCATAAACCGGCAGCAGGACACATTGATTGGCAATATAAAAATTGGCGTAACTGGCGGGGCGTCTCACCCCTTCATCCCGAATTTCTCCGGGCATCGGCAGCACGGTCACATTCCACGGCTTGCCTTCGGGGGTCCTGGACGATTCGATTTTTTTTAAATTTTTTTTTAGCGGCTGAAAATTCTCGCCGGCCGCATTATCTTCCATAACCGTTACGATCGTATCTTCGTTCACAAAACGCGAGAGATTATCAATGTGCCCGTCGGTGTCATCGCCGGCAATCCCCGCCTCAAGCCAGAGGATCTGGCTGACGCCTAAATACTGCCGGAGCTTCGTCTCAATCTCATCGCGTGACAATCGAGGGTTCCGGTTGGGGTTTAATAGACACGGTTCCGTTGTCAGACACGTCGCCTTTCCGTTGACTTCGATCGAACCGCCCTCGAGGACAAAGTCCGCCTCATAACAGGCTTCGCGGATTCCGTTCCGGCCCGCTTCAAATATCCGGTTGTCGCACGCAAGCTCCGGATATTTTCCGCCCCAGGCATTAAAAACCCACTTGCACCAGGCCTTCCGGCCGTTCTGGTTTCTGACAAAGGTCGGACCGTAGTCACGGACCCAAGCATCCGCCGTTTCGGCAATATGCGGTATCAAATTGCCTGTTTTGATCCCTCTTTTTTTAAGCGCACTCGACACACCGTCAAATTCCCGGGCATCCCGATGCAGCAAATGGACCTGCTCATGCGGCAGCAGTCCTTCCATCATAATCATGAAGGTTTCGCGCACGGAGTCCAGGCGGCGGCCCGGCCATGTTTCCTGATTATGGGGCCAGGCAAGCCATGTGGCCTTGTGAGGCTCCCACTCTGCGGGCATTTTAAATCCGTCCTGATGAGGGAAGGACGGTTGTCGGACACGGCGGTCGGCGGGATTCGGCATAAGTTACTTCAGGGGCGTTTCATCCAGACAACGTTCGGTCAATCCTTGATAAAAATCGGGCCGGCGGTCCCGGAAAAAAGGCCACTGCCTGCGCGTTTCTTCAATCTTGTCCAGATCGCAAACGGCCGTCAATACGGTTTCTTCATTTTCACCCGCCTCGGCCATGACAGTCCCGAACGGATCACAAATAAACGACCGCCCCCAAAAGGTTACGGGACCTTCTTTGCCCGAACGGTTCACGGCCGCCACATAAACTTCATTGGCCGCAGCATGCCCGCATTGGACCGTGCGCCACGCCGTCAACTGCGCGTCCCGCGCTTGGGGCGTTTCGTCATCGTGCCAGCCGATGGCTGTCGGATAAAAAATAATTTGGGCGCCGCCCAGCGCGGCCAGCCGCGCCGCCTCGGGAAACCACTGGTCCCAGCAAATCAGGACTGAAATTTTGGCGTAAGCTGTGATGAAAGTTTTAAACCCCAGGTCCCCCGGGGTGAAATAAAATTTTTCATAAAAATGGGGGTCGTCCGGAATATGCATTTTCCGGTATGTCCCGAGCATTTTACCGCCGGCGTCGATGACCGCCGCGCTGTTATGGTAAATCCCTTCGGCACGCTTTTCGAAAACCGGCACAATCAGGACCACGGATTTTTCGCGGGCTAATTTCGCAAACGTTTCCGTGCTGGGCCCTGGGATGGTTTCAGCGAGATCGAATGCATCATGGCGGTGCTCCTGGCAGAAATACCGGGACCGGTAGAGTTCCTGCAGGCAAATGATTTTCGCCCCCCCGGCGGCCGCTTTTCCGGCCAAATGCCAGGTTTTTTCCAGATTCATTTCCGGATCGGGTCCGCTTTTGGATTGAATCAGCGCGATTTTTACTTGAGACATGACCGAGTGAGTTTTGAGGCCCGATTTGTGAGCCGGGTTACAATTGATTTGCCGGCCGGGGCCGGGCGCCCCTTAGAAAAAGGGTGTTCTTAATGGATCAAGACGGCCGCCGAGATGACCGTCGTCCACTTTCCTTCCTTATCGCCGACAGCGCTTTGCGTGACCGCCATGGTTTTGACAATTTCATTGGATATCTTCCACTGCTCTTTTTTCTTATCGTAGCTTTCGTCGGGGTCAAATTTAACGCCCAAAATGGTCGCCAGCATGGTCGCAGCCAAATCTTCGGCATACTCTCCCGTTTTCTTTTCAGTCCACCCGTAGGTGTGAGCTTCGGAAAGATAGCCGTACTGTTCCGGACGCTTGGGCAGCGCCATTCCGACGGAAGCCGCAATCAGCCGGTTCGGCTCATTGGTTGCCGCTTCCGCAACCACGGTAAAAAGAATCTGG
Source organism: Omnitrophica bacterium GWA2_52_8 (assembly GCA_001804025.1). Lineage (GTDB taxonomy): Bacteria > Omnitrophota > Omnitrophia > Omnitrophales > Aquincolibacteriaceae > GWA2-52-8. The sequence continues at coordinate 6,952 of MHFC01000123.1, forward strand.
CCGGGGGTTAAATATTTCAGCCCCGCCTCTTTCGATATCAGTTTGCAATACGGCGGATAAATGCTGGACACACGGACGATATTAAAAGGGGCGATCCCCGCATCGCGCAGCGCAAGCTCAAAACTCGACAGTTTTTCCTTGTGCTTGCCGACTCCTTTCGTAAAAAATATCTTCTTGGGTAATATCAATGACTGCCCCCCGGGTTATATGAGCCCTGTGATTTCAAAATCGAGGGATGAGACGCCTTTCATCCGCAGCGTCGGTAACGCGCCGGTAGTGGCACACCGCCGCCTCTCCTCTTCGCCAATTCAAATAAACGCTTTCGCCGGCAATTTCGGCAGGAAATTCGACCCAGCCCCGGTCGAGGTTCCGGATGAGACACCCGATTCCCCGGATTTTATGAATTTCCGCCTTTAACGCGGCCATGGAAGCTTCGAGGCTTTTGGCCTCCGTATCAAGGGAATTTTGCAGGTCTTCCTCTTCCAGCGGCCTGAACCCGCTTTCAACGCAGGTCAGCAGTTCATTCATAAATAAATGGTCGTGCAGGCTGTTATAGACCTCTTTTTTATGAATCAGTTCCCGCAAAAGGGTATTGATCCGCGGCAAAAGCGCGTTAGCTTCTTCCAGGGTGAACATTTTCTGTAACGGCCTCATGAAGGATTCTCCGGCATTTTTTTAGTTCTCCGCCGCCGGCGCAATTTTCCCGACCGGCCGCGGCATGAAGGAGAAATCACAAAATTATTCCGCTGACTTCGTACGGACACTCCCGTAACCATGTTATTCTACCGGGCATCCGTCAAAATAAAAGAATTCTTTTCGTGCCGCAAAAGGCGCTTCCCCGGCCCTGCACATTCTGATTAAACATTAAACCGCTCGGGGGCCGAATCGGAGGACATCGAGGGGATCAGCCCCCCGTGCCGGGCAACATTGATCACGCTGTCATCCCCCAGCCGCACAAACCCGCCGGAAAATTTATCGGCCGTCAAAAGAACGTTGAAATTAAATTTTTTATATGCAAAATCCAGTTTCCGGTTGATGATGACCGGGACCGTCATAATCGGAATATTCACATATTCCTGAATCACCCATTGCCCCTTGAGCGCCTTATCAATCGCGGAATTCCATTCTTCATCCGTACTTTCACAGCCGATCGTCACGTCTTTCCCGCCGTTTCCGGTCGACGGTTTTAAAATCAGCGATTCCTTGTGGTCTTTTATAAAATCGATTAGATACATTTTCCGGTGGCCGAAAAAGTCCTCCGCGTCCTGCAGGCGCCGCGTCCAGGGGATAAACTCGCGTTTGATCCGGTTTTGATTTTCGGTGAAAAAATGATCGTATTCGGGGTTCGTAAGAATCGAAAGCAGGGCTTTTGTACTGGCCAGGCGCGAGCGCAAAGGATTGACCATGCAAATCGCATGGTCCCGGTAGGCCTTGACCATGTCCCCGACTTCATCCAGCCGTTCCAGAAGCTCCTCAAAAACAAACCGTCGGTAAAGAATGTGGATCGGAAATTGTTTATGATACAGTTTTCCGCTCTTGTATTTCAATTCCCGCGGGTCGGCCACCGTCGTGCGGTAGCCTTTGGCCTCGAAAAAATCCTTGAGAATTTCAAACTCGGAAACGGTCCGGACGTGGCGCCAGTCAACGATCGCGATGTTCGGCGTTTCATTGCCCCCGAATTCCTCGTAAGCACCAAGCAGGGCATCCAGTATCGCCTGGCTCCGGGAAGTGCGGGCAATGTTGTGCTCTTCAAAAAAAGGCTTTAGCGTTTTATCTTCGAAAAAAATTTCTTCCAGCTGATCCGTATAAGCCCCGCCCGCCGGCGAGTCGCAGTTAAATTCGACAAATTGAAGCCCCTGCCCTTCCAGCAGGCTGTCGCAACGCGCAAAAACGACGGTCGACGAATACCCGGGGTCGATTTTGATCAATTCCGCGGCGTCCTCAGGAATGCGGTAGGCATGGGAGAGGTGCCCCTCCTCAAAATACAAGCGGGCCGCCGTATTGATAATCTGGGAAATGACGGACGTCGCCCGTTTGACCAAACGCTCCTGCTGCATGCCCAGAAAATGCGGCTTGTAAAATGTCGGGATAATAAACCGGCCGTAACGGAACCTTGCGTTTTTCAGCCGGTCAAAAAAATGCGGAAGAGATTCGAGAATCTCGGATTCATGCGCTTTAAGGTACTCGTCAAACTCGTGATCGAGATTCTTATCCAATGCGGAAAACCTCTAATGGAAAACGCGGGCCGTTATGGCCCGAAAAAGCAGCGTCACCGGACAATTTTTTTACCGGCCGCCCTGGCGGCCCTTTCGCCGATCATCGCCGGGCTCGGGACCACGGTCACTCCCGCCTGTTCAAGACAGCGTGTTTTTTGCGACGCCTTCCCGGTTCCTCCCGAAATAATCGCACCCGCATGGCCCATCCGTTTGCCGACCGGCGCATTTTTCCCGGCGATATAGGCAATGACGGGTTTTGACACTTCGCTGCGGATAAACTCCGCGGCTTCTTCTTCGGCACTTCCCCCGATTTCGCCGATCATGACAATCGCTTCAGTTTCGGCATCCGCTTCGAAAAGCCCGAGAACGTCCGTAAACGTGGTGCCGACAATGGAGTCCCCGCCGATCCCGATACAGGTGGATTGACCGAGCCCCAAACCGGTAAGCTGCCAGACGGCCTCATAAGTCAACGTCCCGCTCCTTGAAACAACACCGATCGGTCCGCGCTTGTGAATATAGCCGGGCATAATGCCGATTTTGCAGGCTTCCGGTGCGATAATCCCGGGACAGTTCGGCCCGATCAGCCTTGTCCTGCTTTGCCCTTTTAGCCAGGTTTTGACCTTGGCCATATCCAGGGCCGGAATTCCCTCTGTAATGCAGCAAATGAGCTCTATGCCCGCATCCGCGGCCTCGTAGATGGCCTCTACCGCGAACTTCGCCGGCACATAAATCACCGACGCGTCGGCCCGGGTCTGCTTGACCGCTTCCCGGACCGTATCAAAAACAGGAACTCCGTGGACCTGCTGGCCGCCTTTTTTCGGCGTCACCCCGCCGACCACCTGGGTCCCGTATTCGAGCATTTTTTCGGTATGAAACGCACCGTGCGTGCCGGTAATTCCCTGCACGATCACTTTTGTGTTTTTAGAAATCAAAATTCCCATGTTGGGTTCTATGCTCCCGGTTAGACCAATGCAGCCACAACTTTTGTCGCCGCATCCGAAAATGTTTCCGCCGTGATAATATTCAGGGACGACCGCGCCAAAATGGCTTTCCCTTCCTTAACATTCGTCCCCTCAAGCCGGACCACGATCGGCACCTTGACGCCGACCTCATCCACAGCCTGGAGAATGCCTTCCGCAACAACATCGCAGCGCATAATGCCCCCGAAAATATTGACGAGAATGGCTTTCACTTTCGGGTCCGTCAATATGATTTTAAAAGCCGCGGCCACTTTTTCTTTTCCCGCCCCGCCGCCGACATCCAGGAAATTGGCCGGCTCGCCGCCCGCATATTTAATGATGTCCATCGTCGCCATCGCAAGACCGGCGCCGTTGACAATGCATCCGATGTTGCCGTCCAGGCCGACATAACTTAAATCAAATTTTTTTGCCTCGACTTCCCGCGGGTCCTCCTGCCTCGGGTCCCGCAATGCCAGAATATCCGGGTGCCGGAACAAGGCGTTATCGTCGAAATTAATTTTTGCGTCAATCGCAATCACCCTGCCCGACTCCATCACGGCAAGCGGATTGATTTCAACCAGCGAGGCGTCAAGTTCGGCGCACAACTTTGCCAGCGCCTGAAAAATTTTTTCGAACGCTTCCGCTCGGGGCCCATCCGAAGTCAGCTTTCGCGCCAGTCCGGCGGCCGCTTCCCGGGAAAGGCCCCCTTCAACCGCAAAATGCAGCTTTAAAATTTTTTCCGGGTCTTTCTCGGCCACTTCTTCGATTTCCATGCCGCCCGCTTCAGAGACGATCAAACACAGCTTGGCTTCCTGCCTGTCGAGAACAATGCTCGCATAATATTCCTTCGTAATTTTTGTCGTGGCTTCGATCAAAACCTGGTCCACGGGACGCCCTTCCGCGCCCGTCTGCGGCGTCACAAGGTTCATGCCCAGAATTTTTGCCGCGGCCGACTTCGCTTCTTCAGGCGTTTTGACGAGCTTGATCCCGCCGCCCTTGCCCCGTCCCCCCGCATGAACCTGGGCTTTTACAACCAGCGTTTTACCCGGCTGTGCCAGCTGTTTGGCCCCGTTAAAAGCCTCATCCGGCGTTTTGGCCAGCACACCGTCATGAACGGGAATCCCGTAACGTCGAAAAACTTCTTTAGCTTGGTATTCATGAATATTCATATCAAGTCACGCTTCTCCATAGTTATATAAGGAATATCCAGGGGCCCCGTATAATCCGCCCCGGGCCGGATCAGGCGGTTATGGGCCAATTGCTCCATGACATGCCCCGTCCAGCCGGCTATGCGGCTTGCCGCAAAAACCGTCGTAAAGAAATCGACCGGAAATCCCAGTAAGTATAGCACCGGTGCAGAATAAAAATCGACATTACATTGCAGCTTCTTTCGCTCTGTCATCACTTTTTCCACACGGCCGGCTATTTCCATCCATGCGGAATCCTTGGCGGACATGAGCATTTTGCCCGCAATCGCACGGAAAACAGCGGCCCTGGGATCCTTTTTTTTATAGACCCGGTGTCCGAACCCCATGATTTTTTTCTTTTCCGCAAGTTTGTTTAAAACATACGCTTCGGCTTTATCGGGGGCCCCGATTTCCAGAAACATTTCCATGGCTTTTTGATTCGCCGCCCCGTGGAGCACTCCTTTAAGCGTCCCGATCGCCGATGTCACGGCCGAATACATGTCGGATTCCGTCGCACAGGTGACTCTCGCCGCAAAAGTGGACGCGTTCAGGCCGTGATCCGCAAGAAGAATCAGGTAAGCATCGAGCGCCCGCGCTCCTTCAGCTTCCGGCTTCTTCCCATGCATCATATAAAGAAAGTTCTCGGCATGCATCAGGCCGGGGTGGGGCACAACGGGTTTTAATCCCTGCCGGATGCGGAAAAACGCGCTTAAAATGACCGGCAGGACCGCGGTTAATTTTTCAGCTTTCGTCCTGAGAGAAGTTGCGGAGAGATTCTCGGCCTCTGGATCGCACGCGCCGAGAAAAGAGACCATGCTGCGCAAAAAAGCCATCGGGTGCGCTGTTTTCGGAAACCGCGTCATTTCGTCCAGGATTTCGGGTGAAATTTGGCGGCATCCGGCCAGACGGTTCCGGAAAGCCTCCAGTTCTTTTTTCCCGGGAAGCCGGCCTTCCCACAGCAAAAAAACCGTCTCTTCATAATTTGATTTTTCCGCCAGTTCTTGCACGGCGATACCGCGGTAGGAAAGCGCGCTGTTTTCCCCGTCCACAAGGCTGAGGGCCGTTTGGGCGGCGACGACATCATCCAGACCGCCCGGCGGCGGGGGCTTGATCGCGGACAATTTTTCACGGACAATTTTTTGTTCTGACATAAGGCGATATTATACTTGAAAACGGTCAACATGCCCGTGCTGATTTGAGGATGACTCTGATTTTTTGGGGGGTTTTCCGGAACGGGAAAAAGCGGGAATTTACAGGCGCCGGTAGAGGCCCTTGAGATGGTCCGCCGCGTAATCGACATAACGCAGGGCCCATTCTTTGAGCTCCGTAATTTCTTTGGCCGTCAAGGCACGGACAAATTTTGCCGGCCTTCCGAAATAAAGCGATTTTGGCTTCAGCCGCTGGTCATGCGTCACAAGGCTTCCGGCCCCCAGGATCGTTTTTTCGCCGATCACGGCTCCGTCCAAAACAATCGAACCGATGCCGACCAGCGCCTGGCCTTCAACCGTACAGGCGTGCAGGCATACCTGGTGCCCGACCGTCACATAGTCGCCCACAAGACACGCGCGGCCGGTCTCAACATGAAGCAGCGAGAGGTCCTGAATATTCGTGTATTTGCCGACGGCAATCCGCTGAATATCCGCGCGCAGCACGCACCCGGGCCAGATGCTCGAGTAATCTCCGACCGTCACGCGCCCGATAATCTGCGCCGCGGGGTCGATATAAATTTTTTTTCCTAATTTGGGAAAGTAGGTCGGCATGGCCGGCTAAATTTTCACGGGCTTTGCCGCGCCCGATTTCAACAGCTGCCGCAGGACATACTGCAGAATGCCGCCGTGCTCGTAATATTTGACCTCAACGGGTGTGTCAATACGGCAAATCACGCTGAATTTTTTTTCTGAGATGTCTTTTTTGACCGTACATAATATTTTTTGCCCGGGCTTGAGACCGTTTTCGATCCCCTGCAGCGTAAACAATTCATCTCCCGCAATGCCAAGGGTCTCCCGCGATTCGCCTTCCAGAAACTGAAGCGGAAGGATCCCCATCCCGATTAAATTGCTGCGGTGAATTCTTTCAAAACTTTCGGCGATGACGGCATGCACACCGAGAAGTTTCGGGCCTTTGGCCGCCCAGTCGCGCGAAGACCCCGTGCCGTATTCCTTGCCGGCAATAACAATCGTCGGGATACCTTCCCGGCGGTACTTCATCGCCGCGTCGTAAATCGACATCTGCTTTCCGTCCGGAAAATGCCGGGTCACGCCGCCTTCGGTCCCGGGTGCGAGCAGGTTTTTCAGACGGATATTCGCAAAAGTTCCGCGCATCATGATTTCATGGTTCCCCCGCCGTGCGCCGTAGGAATTGAAATCTTCCGGCTTCACACCGTGTTCCTTCAAATATAATGCCGCCGGACTGTCCGCCGCGATGGACCCGGCGGGCGAAATATGGTCCGTCGTCACGGAATCTCCAACCATCACAAGCACCCGCGCCTCGTTGATGTTTTGAAGCGGTGTCGGCTCCGTCGGCATACGGTCAAAATAGGGCGGTTTTTTGACATAGGTTGATTTTTCATCCCATGTGAAAGTCGACCCGGCCGGCGTTTTGATTTCTTTCCACTCGCGGTCTCCCTCGAAAACATTCGCATAGCGCGACCGGAACATTCCGGCCTGCACTTTGCCGGCGGCTTCCGCAATTTCACGGTCGGCCGGCCAGATATCCTTGAGATAAACCGGCTGGCCCGCCTGGTTCCGGC
>MHFC01000123.1:14134-29474 GCA_001804025.1 Omnitrophica bacterium GWA2_52_8
CCGAATTGCCGATGCAGGTCGTGCAGCCGAAGCCGACGAGATGGAATTTCAATTCTTCCAGATATTTTAAGAGCCCCGTCCCGGACAGGTAATCGATCACCACTTTGGAACCCGGGGCCAGGCTGGTTTTCACCCACGGCTTGGAGTGCAGTCCATTTTCGACGGCCTTCTTGGCCAATAACCCGGCCGCGATCATCACCGACGGATTTGAAGTGTTGGTGCAGCTTGTAATCGCCGCCAGCACCACAGAACCCTGGTGCAGCTCATAGTTTCCAGACGCGGATTTTACCTGCACGGATTTTGATTCCGATCCGCTTTCGTTACCGGCCAGGAGTTTCGGGAGCGCTTCCCGGAACGCCGAGCTGACTTGTTTTAGAGGAACGCGGTCTTGCGGACGTTTGGGACCCGCAAGGCTCGGGACAACATCTTCCAATTTTAATTCCAGAACATCGGAAAATTTCGGATCGGGAGTTTCGGGCGTTCTGAAAAGCTGCTGCTCGCGGCAATACGCCTCCACAAGCTCAATGCCGCTCTGCGGCCGTCCCGTCAATTTTAAATAGTCGATCGTCTTGTCATCGACCGGAAAAAATCCCATCGTGGCACCGTATTCGGGGGCCATGTTCGCGATCGTCGCCCGGTCGGCAAGCGAGAGATGTTCCAGCCCCGGCCCGAAAAATTCGACAAATTTATCAACGACGCCTTTTTTTCTGAGCATTTCCGTGACCGTCAGGACCAGGTCCGTTGCGGTGGTGCCTTCAGTTAACCGGCCCGTCAGTCTGAAACCCACGACCTGGGGAATGAGCATGGAAATCGGCTGCCCCAGCATGGCCGCCTCGGCCTCAATCCCTCCGACACCCCAGCCCAGAACACCGAGCCCGTTAATCATCGTCGTATGAGAATCCGTTCCCACAAGCGTATCGGGATATGCCAGTTCTTCGGCGCCGCATTTTTTTGTCATCACACCCTGCGCCAGATATTCCAGATTCACCTGATGCACGATTCCCGTGCCCGGCGGCACAACGCGAAACCCCTGAAATGCCTGCTGCCCCCACCGGAGAAAAACATACCGCTCCCCGTTGCGTTCAAATTCATTCCTGACATTCAGCCCGAACGCATCCGGACTTCCGTAGGCATCTACTTGTACCGAATGGTCAATGACAAGATCCACGGGTTCGAGCGGATTGATTTTTTTAGGATCGCCGCCGAGCTCTTTCATGCTGTCGCGCATCGCCGCCAGGTCCACAACGACCGGAACGCCGGTAAAGTCCTGCAGCACGACGCGGGCCGGCGTAAACGCAATTTCCTGCGCTGATTTTTTGGAAGGGTCCCATTGCGCCAGGGCTTCAATGTCCGCGCGGCGCACATTTTGTCCGTTTTCGTTGCGCAGCAGATTTTCCAGCAAAACCCGGATGGAAAACGGCAGGCGGCTGATATCCACCCCCGATTTTTTTAACGCCGCAAGACGGTAGATCGTATAGGTTTTATTTCCTGACTGCAGTGCCGATTTTGCGCTAAAGGAGTCCATAGGATTAAAGGCTTAGTTTGTTGCAGTTTTCGAGGACATGCTCCGCGGACGTTTTAAGCGCCGCAGCCTGCTGCGGTGTCAGTTCCAGTTCCACGACTTCGGTCACGCCCTTGCGGCCCAATTTTGCCGGAACACCGCAATAAATATCTTTAAGCCCGTAGGGCCCGTTGACATAAACACAGCTGGCAATGACCTCATTGCGGTCTTCGAGAATCGAGCGCACCATGCGCACCACCGAAGATGACGGCGCATAAAAAGCGCTTCCCGTTTTAAGATATTTGACGATTTCGGCCCCGCCGTCGCGCGTCCTTTGGTTGATGATTTCGATCTGTTCCTTTTTCAGGATCTGCGTGATGGGCTTTCCCTTTACGGTGGTGGCCTGTTCCACCGGAACCATCTCGTCCCCGTGACCGCCCAGGACCATGGCCTGGACCTCATGGGGAAAACAACCGGCCGCCTCCGAAATGAAATAGGCATAACGGGCCGAGTCCAGTTCTCCGGCCATGCCGAAAACACGCCGGTTGTCAAAACCCGATTTTTTCCAGGCCAGATAAACCATAACGTCCAAGGGATTGGTCACGACAACCATAATCGCTTTGGGGGAATGTTTCGCGCATTCGGTTACGATGCCCCCTACAATCTCGGCGTTCTTGAATAAAAGATCGTCCCGGCTCATTCCCGGCTTCCGGGCAAGTCCGGCCGTGATGACAACTACGTCTGAATTTTGGGTGTCCGTATAATTATTGGTTCCGGTAATCTTCGTTTTAAATCCTTCAATAGGCGCGGATTCCATCATGTCGAGCGCTTTTCCCTGAGCAAGCCCTTCGACAACATCGATCAGGACGACGTCGGCAATTTCCTTTTCAACAAGCCGCTGCGCTGTCGTGGCCCCGACAAATCCCGCCCCCACTACCGTAACTTTAGGTTTCGCCATAAAATCTCCTGAAATCCTGCCGCCGCACACTTGCGCGTCCCGCGCCGGCAGTTCTTATTTTGGGTTTCGTCAGTAAAATTTTTTTGATTAATGTCCCGGCCCCGTCTCGGGCGCCGGATTTTCCGCGTATAAACTCAAAACCGAAAATGGAGCCCCGCGGGCAGTCTTTGAGGAAATCGTGCGTTCCGGCGGCCGGAAAAATTCGTTACCGCACGGCGGCTTTCATCTTGTTAATGATCGCCTGACCCATTTCGCGCGTACCGACGGCCGTCGGGTCATTCCGGACTTCTTTCATATCATAGGTCACGGACTTGCCTTCGCGAATCACGTCCGCAATGGCGCGTTCCAGCCTTTCCGCGGCCTGTGTTTCCCCAAGATATTGAAGCATCAAAACCCCCGACAAAATCAGGGCCACCGGATTGACTTTGTTTAACCCTTTATATTTCGGGGCCGATCCGTGGGTCGCTTCAAACATCGCATACTGGTCGCCGATGTTGGCGCCGGGAGCAACGCCGAGGCCGCCGACAAGCCCCGCGCACAAATCCGAGAGAATGTCGCCGTATAAATTGGGAAGCACCAAAACATCATACTGCTCAGGCATTTGAACAAGCTGCATGCACATGTTGTCGACAATGCGGTCTTCGAATTCTATGTCGGGATATTTTTTTGCGACCTCGCGCGAGACTTCCAGAAAAAGGCCGTCCGTAAATTTCATAATATTCGCTTTATGCACGGCCGTTATTTTCCTGCGTTTGTTTTTCCGCGCATATTCGAACGCCGCCCTGACAATACGTTCCGTTCCGAACACGGAAATGGGCTTGATGCTGACGCCCGAATCGCTGCGGATTTTTTTAGCGGAATAACGGTTGATAAAATCGATCACTTCTCCCGCTTCTTTGGTGCCTTTCTGAAATTCGATTCCGGCATAAAGGTCTTCGGTGTTTTCACGGAAGATGACGAGGTCAATGTTCTGATAGCGTGCGCGGACCCCTTCGTAACTTTTGCAGGGCCGCACACAGGCATAAAGATCGAGTTCCTTGCGCAGCGCCACATTGACCGAACGGAACCCGGTCCCGACAGGCGTTGTAATGGGGGACTTGATCGCCACTTTATTTTTGCGGATCGATTCAAGCACGCTGTCCGGCAGGGGCGTTCCGGCTTTCTGCATGACATCCACGCCGGCCTCCTGGATGTCCCATTCGATTGAAACCCCGGTCGCTTCAATACAATCCTTGGCCACTGCCGCCAGCTCCGGTCCGATCCCGTCGCCGGGAATCAATGTAATTTTATATTTCGCCATGAAAGATACCTCAACAGTTGTGCTCAATTGCAGTTGGATTAAACTTCCGGACGGAAATGCCAATCATGAACACCCCGTTCTAAATTTCTTCAGGCATTCAATGGGCAGCTGCCGTTGCAGCCGGGCCCGTGTTCGAGGAATACCGCTATATTCTATTAATATAGCGGACGCCTACCACTTCATACAGTTCTTGCCTCTTGTCATCCGAATGGTTTTATCGGAGATCTTCGAAATTGTGCCTGCCCGCCTCAGCCTGAGGCTGATCCGCCTTTGGCGGAAAATACAGGCGGGTCCGCCTCGGGCGGAGATTCCCACCTAAAGCGTGCGGGAATGACCGAAAAACAACGGCATCAAATAGTAGGCACCCTAATATAGCCGTCCGCTTCCTTCTAAATACGACATGGTTTATAATCTTCTTTACCTGCCGGGCTTTCGCTCCGATAATCCTCTTTTAAAATAGCGGCCGGAAACAACCCTAATAAGCTGGAGGTTTCATTGTATAAGATCCAAAATAAAATTAAACCGATTCTTTTGAAATGCCTCAAGGAGGCTGGCCGGATCCTGAAAAAAGGCCTGCATGACCGCGCTGTCGTCCACAAAAAAAGCGAGCTAAACCTAGTCACAGCAAGTGATAAGGCCGCCGAAAAACGCATCCTTGAAATCATCGGAAGCGCCTTTCCGGACCATGCGATGTTAGCTGAAGAATCCCCGCCGATGGGGAACTCCCCTTCACGGTGGATTATCGACCCCCTGGACGGCACCACGAATTTTGCCCATACCTTCCCCGCCGCCTGCGTTGCGATCGGTTATGAATTTGAGGGACGGATGCAAACAGGCGGCGTTTACGACCCTTTCCGCGATGAGCTTTTTTTCGCCGAACGCGGAAACGGGGCGGCCTTGAACGGAAAACCGATCCGCGTCTCCCAAATTTCGAAAATCGGCGATGCCCTCCTTGCTACGGGTTTTCCTTATGACCGCCGCGAACGCGCCGATGAATATCTCGCGCTTTTCAAACCCTTTATGTGCAGCGCACAGGGAATCCGCAGAATGGGCGCCGCAGCGATTGATTTATGTTACGTCGCCTGCGGCCGGTATGACGGTTTCTGGGAACTTTTTCTGGCGCCGTGGGACAAGGCCGCGGCCTTGCTGATTCTGGAAGAAGCGGGCGGACGCGCAACAAATTTCTCGGGCGATCCTCTGACGCTTGAGGACAAACAAAATCTTGCCTCAAACGGCCGTCTGCACGAGGCCATGCTTGCGATTGCCGGAAAATTCAAACATTACGGCTGACAAACACCGCGTGAATTTCCTTGAGATTCCGGCAGTCGGATTTGTAAAAAAAGAATAAAAACCCACGGGACGCAAGCGGTTGACACCGCTTCGCCCGCTCGAGACAGAGGCCGTTCCGGTGCCTGCCAAAGGGAAGAAAAACAGAAAATTCAAGTCCGCCATGCCTCAGCCGCGGCATGTCTGGGGCATCAATCCCAAAACCCGCGTCAAACCCTCCAAAAAAAAATACGCCCGTGGGCACGAGAAAAAACAGGAAAAATCATGGGTGGATGAGCTGCTGGAATGATTTAGTCCGGTTTTCTAATCGATTAGGCGAATCGATGAAAACTGCTTTGGACGCATGGGGTTCCATCCAAAGTTTTGCGCCCGCGTTTTAACAGGGCGCAAAAGACAACCCCTGCGGTACAAATGGAAAAGCCCATTTGCACCACAGCCTCTTCGAGGGCATTTCTCATTGGTGATGAGAAATGCGGGTTAGTGCGCAGCTTGAGGCGGTAATTTTTTGATAAACTCGCAGGGCTTGTCCCAATACGCTTCCCCCGCTTTCATGGGAAGATCGTTATGCGCCCCTTCCGGAACCGGAAAAAACCCCTTCGGGTCAGGCGCTCTCATAAATAAAGTCTCTCCCATATCATACGGGCAAACATCGTCGCGGGTCCCGTGCAGAATAAACAGCGGGGTGCGGAGCTTTCCGATCCAGTCTTCGTTGGGGAACGTAAAATTACGAAGGAGCGATTCACGCATAAATCCCGGCAGCATGCCGTAATGCTTTTCGCTGAGCGCCGTAAAAGACGTATAGGGCGCTTCCAAAACTACGGCACGGAAGGAATTTTCACAGGCCAGACGGACCGCCGGATAAGAACCCAAGGATTCTCCGTAAAGAATAATGCCGGACTGCGGAATCCCCTTTTTTTCTTTGAGCAGGCAAACGGCGGCCTCCGCATCCTTCAAAATATCATCCTGATGCCGGATTTCCCCCTGGCTTTGCCCATACCCTCTGTAATCCATGAGGAAAACCGGGACACCCCGCTCCGTCCAGCCCCTGGCCTTAGATAATCGGCCGGAAATATTTCCCGCATTACCGTGAAAGTAAAGCAAAACGGCCTTGTCGCCGTCCGCAAACACCGGTTTCACGACAGGCTTTGCGTGCAGATACCAGCCAAAAAGCTCGACTCCATCCCCGGTCAAAAAGGTGACATTTTCATATTTCAAACCGTATTGCTCGGGCACCTCATAAAAGTCTTTTCCCGGAAAAAAGATCATCGACCGGATCATGGCAGACAGGCTCCTGCAGTTTTGAGCGGTTTTTGTCCGATATAATAACCATACCGGACGAAATCATTTTCTGGAATTATGACAAGGACACACTATAATAGAAACAAAAATATTTAGCCAGCCAGGAGGACATTATGCGCACTTCAAACCCCGCTTTGAGCGATAAAGCGTTTCAAGGCATCGCCGCTTCCGGCGACCTTGCTATGACCGTCAACGGCACCGTGAACAAAACCGCGATCGCTTTGATATTGCTGCTTCTTTCATCCGGCTGGACATGGGGGCGTGTATTCGCCGGCACGGCACCGGCGGGGCTCATGATGCTCGGCTTCATCGGCGGATTCATAACCGCCCTGGTGACTATTTTTAAGCGCGACTGGGCGCCGGTCACAACGCCGATTTATGCCCTTTTCGAAGGCCTTGCGCTCGGCGGCATCTCGGCGCTGTTTGAAATGCGTTTTCCGGGAATCGTCATTCAGGCCGTCTCCCTGACTTTCGCCACCCTTTTTGCCCTTTTGCTGGCTTACCGCTCCAATTTGATCCGGGCCACTGAAAATTTCAAACTGGGCCTCTTTGCGGCAACAGGCGGCATCTGTCTGGTTTATCTGGCCAATTTCATCATGGGATTTTTCGGCGCAAGCATTCCGTTCATTCACGAAAGCGGATTCCTCGGAATCGGTTTCAGTTTTTTTGTCGTGGTAATCGCCGCGTTGAATTTAGTGCTGGATTTTGATTTTATCGAACGCGGGGCAGAACGCGGACTGCCGAAATATATGGAATGGTACGGCGCCTTCGGTCTTCTGGTGACGCTGATCTGGCTCTATCTTGAAATTCTGCGGTTGCTTTCAAAACTCCAGCAAAGAAGATAAACCGGAAGCTGACTTAGTCTGGTTTTCTCATCGATTAGACGAATCGATGAGAAAACCGCTTTGGACGTATGGGATTGCATCCAAAGTTTTGCGCCCGCGTTTTAACAGGGCGCAAAAGACAACCCCTGTGGTACAAATGGAAAAACCCATTTGCACCACAGCCTCTTCGAGGGCATTTCTCATTGGCGATGAGAAATGCGGGTTAGAGCCTATCCCGATATCAAATTCAGAAGCGAAATTTTGAATTTCGTTGCCGAGCCGCAGCGAGCCAAGGCGCGCATCCTGAAGAGGATGTAAGCCGAGGATCGCAAAGGCGCAGGCCGAAAGTCAAAATTGCAGCCCAAGTTGATATCGGGATAGGCTCTTAATACCGGTGCTGCGGACTTTGAGGGCCGGCCGGTTTTTGCTGCTCACTTCTTAAAACAGCATCCCCCGAAACAAAAAAAGAATGCATCGGCTGCCCCTTCCATCGAGGGTCCGCGTGAACACCGAATTTCTCGCCGGGCTTACTGAGATAAAAATGATAGGCACCCCAAGGACCCGCCTCATACGCCGCAGGAAGATAGCCCGCCTGGGTAAGCTGGGCGATTTCGCGCGCCGCGTCTTTTTGATCTTCATGATAACGGACCCCGGCATTGTAGATCGCCGCCAGGTCAAAGATGGCTTTAATTTCCGCGGCACGGCTGACTAATTCGAGCGGACTCCAGAACTGCCAAAATTTTAATATCGGCGGCACATCCGTTTCGGCAGGACCGCGTGTTCCGGTCTTTTCCGGTAACGCAACCGGTGCCGCTACAGCAGCTGTGCGCGGGGTCCCACCCGCCGGCACAGGCTTGGCTTCCACGCGAAGCCGGAGTTCTTCTCCGGTATCCGCCTGCTTCAAAACCACTTCCCGGTTGCTGATTTCGGAAACCATAAAGGCATGGAACCGGTCGCCTTTTTTCAGGGACTGTCCGTCGACAACCGCCATGGACTCAGCGGGGTTCGCGCTGTCATAAAGAATCCCCTCCAGACGGTGTTCTCCGGCGTAGGCGTGAGATCCGGAAGCGATCATGGCAGCCATTAAAACGGCGACTATTGCGGATTTAAAACGGTCAAAGGATGCGGGTCCCGCGGATTGACAGCTGTAAAAACCGCGGCCGGGACACGGACTGAAAAGGCTTTTACTCGCTGATTTGGTCTTCAAGTTTCGCAATAAGCTCCTGCATTTGCTGCACGAGATATTTCGGAATCAGCTGGTCTTTGGAAAGCTCCAGTTGGGAACCTTTTAATAATGCGACGACTCTTTTGATTTTGGCCGTGCGGAGATTGTCCGTCTCTTCCGCGGACGGCGCAGGTTTTTTTTCGTCGAGAATTTTTTTGAGGCGGTCGCGTACTTCCTTCGGCTCTTCAACTTTTTCAATGACCGCTTCCCGCAAGTCCGAGAAATCTCCCGCGGCAATATCTTTGTTGTTCCGGGCAAGGCGCAGTAAATTGACGGACTCGTAATTCGGCGCCGGACGCGCGGACCCCGCATTCTCTTCCGAAAGATTCTGGCGCACGAGACTCGGTTCTTCCCGCTCCAGAAATTCATAGGATTTTACGAGTTTTCCGACGGTCGCCTGTTTCAAAAAAAGTTCTTTCATACAATAAGTCTCAAACGCCAAATAACCCCAGCTTTTATAATGTTTATCTTTGTGAATCGTAAAAAGAAACTGCGCCAGGCGGATCCACGAAGCGCGGTAACCCCGCGCAGCTTCCAAAACCTGCTTTCTTAAAAGGGACGGTTCTGTTTCTACGGCCGTTGTAATCATGGTCATTTCCTATTTTGATTGGAAGAAGATTAATCCGTACGGTTAAAAGTGCGGTCCGTCGTGTGAAAGCATCCGTCACATAGGATCGCTGAGGGGTTAGTCTAGCTTAAGGGAAGGTTAAAAACCACGAAAAAAAAGGACAGGAGCGGTGCGGTACCGCCCCTGTCCGTCAGGGGAAAATGTTGGCATAAACTCAGAGATCAGACGGTTTCCTGGGCCAAAAGGCTTTTTTCAACCTGCGCCAGGAATTCGTCTTTTTCCATCGGTTTGGCAAAGAACGCGTCGATGCCGATGCGTTCGAACATCCGGCGGGCGCCTTCCACATTGGATATCACGATGACGTGAATCTTCTTTCCGCTTTCGTTGATCTCCGTGACAAATTCAAGCGCTACCGTTGCGGCACCCTCCAGATCAAAGACCACAAGATCCGGACTGTTGATTTTAATGTAGTGAGCCGCCTTATCAAGATTCGGCTCGCCGTCAACATAGGTGCCTTTGGTGACAAAATGATCTTTGACTGCCATGACGATCAAAGGGTCCGGCGTAATCACCAAAACCCGTTTATTATCAATACCATCTTTAGAGGACCCTTTACAGCGCCGGCAGATTTGTGCGCCGGAGTCAATGAGATCTCCGCAAACAATACAGGCTCTTGTTTTCCCCATGATTCATTCCCCTTTATGTTTTATTTTTAAAGTTTAGTATTGATACTTTATGCTATCAAAAATGTTCTTTTGAACACATTTGACTCACATCGAGAGTTTACCTGCCGCCTTTTTCGATTGCAAGCAGACGGGAACAAAACAATGCTCTAGACTAGCTATAACTATTTTATTTATAAAGAGTTATAGATTTTAAAGACCCTCCGGAAAGAGCGGCACAGGATGGAATGATCGCTGGGTATTAACTAGCGCATCGCGTCAAGATTGAAATGACAGGTTGTTTATTTCAATCGCACAATGCCATCTGACCTTTAGCTTGTATTTCTCCCTCTCCCGCTGGGAGAGGGAAGGGTGAGGGGCGGCAAATGTTTGAAAATTTAAATTGCATCCCCTCATCCCAGCCTTCTCCCGACGGGAGAAGGAGACTACGAAGTCATGGTGTTATTTTTTTTGACGGACTAATGCGCCTTAACGCTTGAAACGGTAACACCCAATTTCAAGCGGGCATAGTACCGTCTTCCCGCAAAACCAAATGTCAGACGGCACTAATATCCCTCGGCAAATCCTTCACCCCGGGGATCTCCGGCACCGTAGATCAGCCGTGTCGTGGAATCGATATAAATGGCCTGAACATTTCCTGTAAGCCGCCTGGACCGCAGCGCCTCGCCGTAAGTGCTGAGCTCGGACAAAAATTCCGGGGAAAGATTAGCGGAGGACTCGTATTCAAGCGCGTCACCGCGATGAATAAACCGCGGGGCCGCTATGGCCTTATCAAGCGGCATTTGATAATCCAGCAAATACACGATCATATTAAAAACGGTCCCGATAATTGCGGACCCTCCGGGAGAACCGACGATGATCAACGGTTTGCCGTCCTTGAAAACAATCGCCGGCGTCATACTGCTGCGCGGCCGCTTGCCCGGCCCCGGGGCATTCGGCACCGCCCGTCCCTCCCCGTCCGCCGGAATGGGATCAAAATCCGTCAGTTCATTATTGAGGACAAATCCCCAGCCCTCAACGACCATGCCGGAGCCGAACACCGCTTCAATCGTTGTCGTAAACGATGCGGCGTTCCCCTGTTCATCCACGATAGAAATGTGAGACGTGTTGGGACTGTCCTCCGCGGCAATTCCGGAAGGCCGGGTCAGCTTTTCCATTTTCGCCTGTTCTTCCAATGCCGAAAGCACGTCATTTACATCTTCAAAAAGTTTTTTCAGGAACCGGCCGTCCCGGATCGCGCGGACACGTTCCCAGGCATGCGCTTCCGAAATTAACCGGGCCGCTGGAATTTCAGTAAAATCGGGATCTCCGAGCCACTTGTTCCGATCCTCGAAAGCAATCCGCTGTACTGCGGAAAACAGGGCCGCATCCTCCGCGTTGATCTCCCGCGGCCGGACATCAAAAAGCTCCAGAATTTTCAGCGCCTCCAAAAGCGTCGTGGCTCCGGAAGACGGCGGCCCCATGCTGACAATTTTAAAGCCGCGGTAATCGGCGCTCACGGCCGCCCGCTCAACAACTTCGTACGCCGCCAAATCTTCCAACGTCATCGAGCCCCGGTTAAAAACCGCCGTTTGAACCGTATCAACAATCGCTTTGCCGATTTGCCCGCCGTAAAAAACACCGGTGCCCTCCTTTTGAATAAGGCGGAACGTTTTGCCAAGGCCGGTCATGATGAGAGTTTCTCCCTCACGATACGGCGTTCCGTCGGCTTTCAGAAACAGACGCCGTGACCCATCAAACCGGCCGAGTCTGTCTTTTTCATCATCCAAAAAACCAGCCAGCCGCGGCGTCACCGTAAATCCGTTTTCAGCCAGGTCGATAGCCGGCTGAAAAAGAGCCGCAAAGGAATATTTTCCGGAACCAAAACGCCGGTGGACTTCTTCGAGCAGTTTCAACGCTCCCGGAACTCCCACAGGCAGACCGCCGGTGATCCGGTCCGGATAAAAAGGCACCGGGGTTCCGTCCTCCCGCAAGAACATGCCGGGTGCTGCTGACATTGGCGCTTTCTCACGCCCGTCAAGCGTTACGGTCTGATCTGCGGCCGCGTCATAATAGACAAAAAAACCGCCGCCGCCGATGCCGGACGATCCGGGTTCGACGACATTGAGCACCCATTGCGCCGCGATTGCGGCATCGGCCGCATTCCCGCCCGCACGAAGCACTTCGAGTGCGGCTTTGGTCGCACGATCATCCGCCGTAACAACCATGGCTTTATTTGCGGTCGCAGCATCAGCAATTTGATTAAGAAGACTTGCGGCAAGAAGGAGAGAAACAGCAAAGACAACAAATGGATTGCGAAAGGTCACAAAATTTTATCTCTTTTTATGCAGAAAATCCTGCGGGCCTAACCCGCATTTCTCATTGCCAATGAGAAATGCCCTCGAAGAGACTGTGGTGCAAATGGGCTTTTCCATTTGTACCCCAGGGGTTGTCTTTTGCGCCCTGTAAAACGCGGGCGCAAAACTTTGGATGCAACTCCATGCGTCCAAAGCGGTTTTCTCATCGATTAAACAAATCGATGAGAAAACCGGACTAAAATCTTCGAAGCCGAGCTTCATATTATTGCGTAGGGCGGCGGACTATTCCGCGTTTGCCGGCGCCTGAAGAACACGTTTCGCGGCGGCTTCGACATTCGGGGCCGTTAATCCGTATTTAACAAGAAGCTCGTCCGGCAAACCGGACTCCGCGAAGGTGTCCTGGATCGCTACAAATTCCATCCTGCAAGGCGCTTCCTGTGAAACGGCCGTTGCGACCGCACTGCCCAACCCGCCCCAAATCTGATGTTCCTCAGCCACAACAAGATGGCCTGTTTTTTTGGCTTCACGAACCAAAAGTTCGCGGTCCAGCGGCTTTATGGTGTGCATATCAATGACGCCGGCTTGAATTCCCTGTTTGGAAAGATTTTCGGCGGCTTGCAGGGCTTCGAAAACAAGCAGTCCGGCGGCGACGATCGTTACATCCTTACCCTCGCGCAACAAAACGCCCTTGCCGATTTTAAAATCGGATTTTTCATTGTGTACGATCGGGGCCTTCGGGCGGCAGGTCCGGATAAAGACAGGGCCCTTGTGCTCCGCCGCCTGCATCACAAGCGCGCGGGTTGAAAATTCATCGCACGGCACCATCACCACAAAATTCGGAAGGCTGGTAGTGAGCGCAAGGTCTTCGATGCTCATTTGGGAGGCGCCGTCTTCCCCGACTGAAATCCCTCCGTGGGAACCGACCACTTTCACATTCAGTTCCGGAAATGCGACCGCCATGCGCAGCTGGTCATAACCTTTTGAGATGAGAAACGTCGCAAAACTGGAAATAAACGGAATTTTGCCCGCTGCCGCAAGCCCGGAAGCCACACCAACCATGTTGGCCTCCTGAATCCCGACGTTAAAGAAACGGTCCGGAAACGCGGCTTGAAAGCCGGCGCTTTTGGTTGATTTTGAAAGGTCGGCGTCCAGTACGACGACATCCGGATTTTTGCGGCCGATTTCAACGATGGCCAGTCCGTATGCGTCCCGTGTTGCTTTCCCCAGTTTTTTTTCCATATTCAGGCCAGCTCTTTCATTGCTTTTTCGTATTCTTCTTTCGTCGGCGCGACCCCGTGGAAATGATTGTTATTTTCCATAAATGAAACACCTTTGCCCTTGACCGTATGCGCAACAATCATCGCCGGCTGATCCTTGACGGCCTTGGCCTTGTTAACGGCCTTGATGACCTCGTCCAGATTGTGCCCGTCAATTTCCTGCACATGCCAGCCGAATGCAATCCATTTATCGGTCATCGGCTCCATATCGCAAATCACCTTTGTCGAATCATCCAGCTGATATTTGTTGTAATCAAGAAACGCGATCAAGTGATCGACTTTGTGATGCGCCGCCATGGCTGCGGCTTCCCAGGTTTGGCCTTCGTTGGTTTCGCCGTCGCTCGTGATGACATACGTATAAAAAGATTTTTTGTCGAGCCGCCGCGCAAGTGCCATGCCGATCCCGATCGAAAGGCCTTGCCCAAGCGACCCGGTTGACGCTTCAAGACCGGGCAAACGGCGTACATCCGGATGGCCCTGAAGGGGGCTTCCGAGTTTGCGGAAGGTCGGCAGAAGCTTACGGTCAAAATAACCGGTCTCGGCCAAAACAGAATAAAGCAGCGGAGAAGCGTGCCCTTTGCTTAAAATCAGACGGTCACGGTCAGGCCATTTCGGATTTTTGGGGTCATGATTCATGAGCCCGAAATAAAGCGCGGTGACAATTTCCGTGGCCGAAAGCGAGCCGCCCGGATGTCCGGATGCGGCCGCGTAGGTCATATCAATAATGTCCCGGCGGACCTGTTTACATCTTTTTTTTAGATCTTCAACGGAAATTTTTGTCATGGTCTTATTCATGTAATAGACTGGCACTGATAATCGTTAACGGGCCAACATTGATTCTTAAATAGCGATTAACCGGTGATCAACAGGGCTCGATTAACTACCGGTTGCGAGCCGCCCATTGTTCCCGGCGGTTATATTTCAATATAAATGTCCCCGTCTTTTTCGACTGCTTTGTAAACCTGCTGTTTGATCGCGTCATTAAAAACACAGGCGCCTGTCTTGATATCAAACTCCCAGCCGTGCCACGGACACATGGCCTTGCCGTCCGTCATACTGCCCTCATGCAGCGGACCGCCCTGGTGCGGGCAAATAGCATCCATCGCGTGGATCTGTCCCTCAACGTTATAAAGGGCAATATCGCGGCCCTGAAGGTCCACATAATAACCGGTATCTGCGGGAATATCCGATTTTTTTGCTGCTTTGAAAGTCTTTGCCATATTCAAAATGCAGAGTGAGGCTCCCTTTGAAATACCCATGTCTCGATATTGAGTTGACTCAATGGCGGCTTGGCCGAAAAATAGTAAAAATCCATTATTTGCGGCGGGCGAATGCCCCCAATTATACTGAAATCAGGCCGGGTTACAACGGATTTATCTCGCAATAATCGTAAATAGTTTATGACGGATTGTGAATGATGAATGGTGAACCCTTTGATTGGCGGTCAGCCGTTTATGAAAAACTATACGAAACTATACTTGCATATAGTAGCACTTTATGATAGTGTTTTGGCGTATGGAAAAGCTCATCAAACGGCATTATTGGATCGACCGGATTGAGAAGGCCTGGCAGCACCGCCCCGTCCTCTGGCTTTCGGGCGTGCGCCGGGCGGGAAAGACCTTCCTTTGCCAGAGTCTCGAGAAGGTAGAATACTTTGACTGCGAGCTTCCCCGCGTGCGCCGGTCCATGAAAGACCCAGAGGGATTTCTGGACAGCCTCGCCGGAAAGCGCATTATTCTGGACGAAATCCACCGCCTGAATGCCCCGGCCGAACTGCTGAAAATCGCGGCAGATCATTACCCGGCGGTGCGGATTATTGCCACGGGTTCTTCGACCCTCGGCGCTTCCCGTAAATTTAAAGACACGCTGACCGGAAGAAAGGTTTCCCTATGGCTGACCCCCATGATTTCCCGCGACCTCGAGGATTTCGGCACGAAGGATATGGACCGGCGTCTTTTGCGCGGGGGCGTCCCTCCGTTCTTTCTGGCGCCGGAATTTCCGGAACGGGATTTTCAGGAATGGCTGGATGCGTATTGGGCCAAGGATATTCAGGAGCTTTTCCGCCTTGAAC
Source organism: Omnitrophica bacterium GWA2_52_8 (assembly GCA_001804025.1). GTDB lineage: Bacteria > Omnitrophota > Omnitrophia > Omnitrophales > Aquincolibacteriaceae > GWA2-52-8. The sequence goes on from MHFC01000123.1 coordinate 29,425, forward strand.
GCAGGGATTCCTTTCTGCGTTTCGTGGAACTGGTCATGGCCCGGAGCGGC
>MHFC01000123.1:29500-30240 GCA_001804025.1 Omnitrophica bacterium GWA2_52_8
GCACCCAAAGTTTACGGATTCGATACCGGTTTTGCGGCCTATCTTCGCGGCTGGCAGGAACTCCGGTCTTCAGACCGCGGCCAGTTATGGGAGCATTTCGTGCTCAACGAAATTCATGGACGCCTGCAGGAGCGGGGTATCCGCTATTGGCGGGACAAGCGCGGCCATGAAGTCGACTTTGTCTGGACCGGGCGGGGGCAGGATCCCGTGGCCATCGAATGCAAATGGTCGGCGGATGATTTTGACGCCGCCGCAATGAAGGCCTTCCGGTACGCCTATCCCAAAGGGAAGAATTTCGTGGTGGCCCGCGACGTGGACAGGCCTTTTAAGCGCAAGGCCGGGCCGGTGACTGTTGCCTTTGTTTCTCTTGAGAAACTGATCAACCACCTCGCGAAGCACGAATCCTCTTAGTCCGGTTTTCTCATCGATTAGGTAAATCGATGAGAAAACCGCTTTGGACGCATGGGGTTGCATCCAAAGTTTTGCGCCCGCGTTTTACCGGGGCCACTATTAGGATACGGATGTGAGGATGGAGGAATTTACGGATTCTCTGGGGGGAAGTTATGGGCTGAGACTTGTCAGGAAGAAATGCAAAAGAAAGGACGGGTGGCGGTCAGCCGTTTATGAATCCTTTTATGAGTCCGCTATTCACCCTAAACGATTAACTAGTACCGCGTCAACATTGATTTTAGGGGAAACGCGGTACTGTAGGCGTCTTCGATTAACGGGTAGAACTGATA
>MHFC01000124.1:0-2746 GCA_001804025.1 Omnitrophica bacterium GWA2_52_8
GCGCCTTTGGCGGAAAATACGTGCGGGAATGAAAAACAACGGCATTAAATGGTAGGCACCTGTTCATCCTAAAACATTGAAGGATTTGGGGTTTCGGTCTATTCTAATGCACCGTAGAAGATCCCCGGACGTAAGTCCGGGGATGGTTAACTGCCGCTTCAACCTTGTTTTGATGGGTACGCGGCACTGTGAGATGGAGGAGAATAACCCATCATTTCAATCCGGATGATGCATGAGTAAGCCAAGATCGGCCGGACAAAGGCGTTGCGGGTCTGGACCGCTAAAGGAGATCAAAGGCATGAGTAAAAAAGTTGCGGTGGTGACGGGAGGGAACAAAGGCATCGGGCTTGCGGTTTCGCGGGGGCTTGCGGAAAAGGGATTTCATGTGGTCTTGACCAGCCGTAATGTGCAGAACGGGGAAAAGGCCTGCCGGACTTTGACGAGCGAAGGTTTGGACGTGGTTTTTCACAAACTGGACGTCACGCAGCCCGCCGAAATCAAAGAGCTGCGGCATTTTCTGGAAAAAGGCTACGGCCGCGTCGATGTGCTGATTAATAACGCCGGCATTTTCAAAGATGCGAAGGAGACGCCCGTTCTTCATACCAAGATTGAAACAATCGAAGAGACTTTAAAAACAAACACATTTGCGCCTCTCCTTTTGTGCCAGGAGCTTGTCCCGCTGATGAAAAAACACGGAAGCGGCAGGATCGTCAATGTTTCGAGCGGTCTCGGCCAGCTTTCCGATATGCAAGGGCATTATGCAGCCTACCGCATGTCCAAGGCCGCGCTGAATGCGGTGACGCGCATACTGGCCTGCGAGCTTGCCGGAACCAATATTGCGGTCAATTCCATTTGTCCCGGATGGGTGAAAACGGATATGGGGGGACCGGACGCCGAGAGAACGCCCGAAGAGGGCGCCGATACGGCGGTCTGGCTGGCAACACTTCCCGATAGAGGTCCGACCGGAAAATTTTTCAGGGACCGCAGTGAAATTCCCTGGTAGTTTATCCCCCAAGGAGTGTGAGATTTGAAAGTCCGTTTGGCATTGCTTCTGGGCGCTATTTGCCTGGGCGTGCAGCAATTTTTCTACCGTATCATTGCCCTGCGCAATCCGGTTTCGCTCATGGATTCCGACAGTGCCGAATATCTGGCCTGCGCAAGGCAGTTTGCCCTGTACGGTAATTTTGATCATCATGCCTGCCTCGTGCGTCCGCCCACCTATCCGGTGATACTCGCTTTGGCGGATACGGCTTCAGGGCGCATGTTTCCCGCAGTCCTGATCAATCATCTTTTGGTCACGCTGGCGGCCGTGATTTTATTCGCGGTTCTGTCGCGGTTTTTGACGCAGACCCGGGCCTTTGCCTTCAGCCTTTTTTTCGGGCTGGACCTGGTGCTTTTAAAATATACCAATACGATCCTCTCCGAACCGGCTTTTATTTTGTTTTTCACCGCATCTCTGGCCTGTCTCGGAATGGTTCTGGAAAAAGGGCGGTGGTTTACCGGTCTGATTCTGTGCGCCGTCCTGCAGTCTGTCTCGGTCTTGATACGTCCCATCGCCATGCTGTGGCCATGGGTCCAGGCGGCCTTGCTGGCATTCTGGATTTTTCGTCCTCAAAAAGAAAAAACAGCGGGCGCTTTGAAACCCTGGCTGGCGCTCGCGATCTATCTTTTGATCACGGTCGGAACCCAGCTTGTCTGGAGCGAGCACAATGCGCGCGTTTTCGGCTACCGCACATTGTCCAAAGTCGGGATCGACCAGCTTGTCGGTTACCGGATGGCTTCCATTCTTGAACACGGGCCCTTTGATACCCGCGAAGAAGCGCTGAGCTGGATCGAAAAGCGCACAGTCGGAAAATTAAACGGGAAGGCGTTGACCAGCCAGTCGGCTGAAAAAATCTACAAGGTCCTTTTTTTTGAAATTGTGCGGGACCATCCGGCGGCTTTTGTGGCTGCCGAGTTCCACAGTTTTTGGAGGATTTTGTTCGGCGGGGTTGTTCCGGAGTTTGCGGCCAAGGGAGAAAAACTGCGGGTGCTGCACCGCATTATGAAGCACACTTATACGGTCGCGTTCATTCTTTTTTTTGTGCTGGTTGTTTACGGGATGGTCCGGAAGTTCCGGGATGTTTCGCCAGGAACACCGGAGCCGGTGCTCCGTTTTTCAGTGCTCACGGCCGCGATGATTATGGTCTACTTTCTTGTCATGGGAAGCCCGGGCGGGATGGCGCGGTTTAAAATCCCGTTTTTACCGGCCTTTTATTTTTTGGCGGCCATAGGGTATGATAGTCTTCCTAAAAAGCTGAGGGTCTTCGGATGAATGTCATGTTTTACGAAGTTTTTAAGGAAGAGGAAGCCGCATTGCGCAAGGCCTTGCCGGACGGTATCAAGGCCGGATTTACTCAGGAGACGCTGCAGGCTTTTGGCCCCGAAAAACCTCCGGCCAAACTTCTTTGTGTCCGCACGCAATCCCGGGTGCCCGCGGCCTGGGCCGGCAGCATCGACGGCGTGCTGACGCGGAGCGCGGGTTATGATCATTTGTTGCATCTCAAGGCCGAAGGAAAGAATGGCCCCTCACTCGGATATTTGCCCGAATATTGCTCAACCGCCGTGGCGGAGTATGCCCTGCTTGCGGTCCTTAGCCTGTTCCGGCGTCTTCAGAGTCAGGTCAAGCAATTCGAAAAATTCGACCGCAGCAATCTTACCGGACGGGAATGCCGGGACAAAGTCCTGTTCGTTCTCGGTGTCGGGC
>MHFC01000124.1:2920-5752 GCA_001804025.1 Omnitrophica bacterium GWA2_52_8
CAATCGGATGCCGTGACCTGCTGTCTGCCGTTGACGGCGCAAACGCAGGGTCTTCTAGATTATGAAAAACTCAAAAAAATAAAACGGGGCGCGCTTTTTGTCAATGTGTCGCGGGCGGAAATTGCGCCGGTGCCCGGGCTTAAAAAATGCCTGGAAGAGGGACTCCTGGGCGGGCTTGCGCTCGATGTCTATGAAAGCGAAGGCGCCTTGGCGGATTATCTGCGGCACGGACACGGCCGGCTCGATGCTTCCGGCCGGGCGGTTTGGGACTTGAGGCATGACAGCCGGGTGCTTTTGACGCCGCACAATGCCTTTAATACGGAAGAAGCCCTTTACCGCAAAGTCCGCCAAAGTATTGATTCCGCCCTTATGTTTCTTGAGAAAAAAAAGTTTCCCTGGCCGCTGCCGGAAGGGCCGGAAGCATGAACCGGGATTTCCGCGGCGGAACCCTGCTGATTGACGGTTATAACGTTCTGCACGCCGTTAAAACTTACGAGAGAATTCTGGAACGGAGCCTTCAAGAGGCCCGGGAGGCGATAAAGCAAGACTGCCTCGATCTTTTGCAAAGCCGGAGCGATATCCGCCGCATCGTCCTTGTCTTTGACGGCCGGTCGGGATTTATCGGCAACGGTGGAAAAACAGGGCGGCTTGAAATTATCTTTACGGAATCCGGAGAAGACGCTGATGACCGGCTGGTTGATCTTCTGGAGAGCGGAGCGGGCCGTACGCCGGTTTTCGTCGTTTCAAACGATAATTATGTTTCAAATCATGCGCGGGTTTATCATGGACACAACCTTTCGGCCGGAGATTTTTACCGTCTCTTCGGACGGCCGGCTGCGGATGGCAAGTCCGGAGCATCAAATCCGCCCGAAAAAAAAATATCTCCCGCCTTGGCGCGGACCATTACCGAAGAATACAGAAAATATCTGGGGATTCGTCCTTAACCTGAAGGATTTAAATTTTCCGTTTTGATTGCCGGAAACAATCCGGAGGAGAGACGTCGGCATGTTTCATGTTGGGATAGATCTGGGCGGTACGAAAATCGAGGGAGTTGTGCTTGATGAAAGCCACCGGGAAATCTTCCGCGAGCGCATCGCGACCGAACGCGAGCACGGTTACGGACATATTTTAAAACAGATTCAGAAACTTTATCAAAGCCTGCTGAAAAATAAAGACGGCCGTGAGCATACTCTCGGTGTCGGTACGCCCGGAACGTTTTCGCGTAAGACCGGGGCGATGATCAATTCCAATACCATCTGCCTGAACGGCCGTCCGCTAGCCGGGGATCTTGAAGCGATGCTGCAGCACCGGCTTGCCCTCGAAAATGACGCAAACTGTTTTGCCGTGGCCGAGGCCCTGCAGGGGGCCGGGACCGGGCGCCGGGTTGTTTTCGGCGTGATTATGGGAACGGGCTGCGGCGGCGGACTTGTGGTCGACGGAAAGCTTTGGGACGGACTGCAGGGGATTGCCGGGGAATGGGGGCACATGATCATCGATCCTTCCGGTCCGGAATGCTACTGCGGCAAGCACGGCTGCGTGGAAACTTTTATCAGCGGCGGGGGTTTGGAGCGGATGTATCTGCGCGAGACCGGACAAACAATGCCGCTGCGGGAAATTTCGGCGCTTTACCGCAAAGGAAATGAGCCGGCCGTGAAATTAATGCGGTCTTTTTTCCGTAATTTCGGAGTGGCGCTCGGCAATCTGATTAATATTCTCGACCCTGAAGTTGTTGTTCTCGGCGGCGGGGTCTCAAACATCGACGAGATTTATGAACAGGGACTGGAAGAGGTAAGAAAAAATGTTTTCAGCGACAAGTTTCAGACGCCGGTCGTGAAGCACCGGCTTGGGGATTCCGCCGGCGTGCTCGGGGCCGCCTGGATAGGCATTGCGTAAATGGAAGTTTCTTTATGAAAATATTTCACAAAGCCGGGGAGATCAAACGATGAGCGGGATCCAAAAAGCACCTTACGTCAGAGATGAAACGCCCGGGCGCAAAGTCTGGTGTGCCTGCGGGGAATCCGAAAACCAGCCGTATTGTGACGGCAGTCATTCGCGCAAAGAGACGGGCAAAGTGCCGGTTGTCGTCATGCTCGCGGAGACCAAAAAAGTGGCGTGGTGCGGCTGCCGCCAGTCCGCTATGAATCCTTTTTGCGACGGAACGCACAAGAAGCTTTGAGTCAAACCGGTTATCTTTACGATTCCCGATATTTGCTTCACAGTGCCGGGGAGGGGCATCCGGAACGCCCCGCACGGCTGGAAGCAATTCACGACCGCATCAAAACGCTTCCTTGTTTTCCGGAACTGCTGCCGATTGCGGCGGCGCCTGCCTTGATTGACTGGGTCCGGACGATTCATGATGCGGAATATATCGAACGGGCAAGGCAGGCTTCCAGTGACCGGCGGCGGTATCTTGATTCGATGGATGTCGGTATTTGCGAGGATTCCTTTGATATTGCGCTTCTGGCCGCCGGGGGCGCGCTGGCACTTGCCGACGATTTGATGGCCGGAAAGATTCTCAACGGATTTGGCGTGTTCCGGCCGCCCGGACACCATGCCGAAAAAAGCCAGGCGATGGGTTTTTGCCTGTTCAATAATATTGCGATTTTGGCCCGGTATCTTAAGAAACATTACGGCCTCGAAAAAATCATGATTCTGGACTGGGACGTGCATCACGGCAACGGAACCCAACACGCTTTCGAAGAGGACCCCTCCGTATTATTTGTCAGCCTGCACCAGTATCCGTTTTATCCGGGTACCGGGGCCTACTCGGAAACAGGGACCGGGAAAGGAAAGGGCGCGACATTGAATTGTCCCATGCCCGCAGGCTGCGGG
>MHFC01000125.1:0-2932 GCA_001804025.1 Omnitrophica bacterium GWA2_52_8
AAACCCATAAAAAGTCGATGAAGGCTTTTTGCCGCGCCCTGCGCAGCCACCGGAAATTTTTACTCACCTGTCACGTAACCCCCGAAGGCGATGCTATCGGCAGCATCCTTGCGCTGGATTCGATCCTGCGGCGGATGGGAAAAAAAACGGCAATCGTGTGCGAAGATCCGATTCCGAAGCGCCTGACCTGTCTTTATTCCGGCCGGTGGGCCACGCTGAAAAATTTTAAAAAATCACCCTCAGATTTTGATGCCGTCATGCTTGCCGATTGCCCGACGCTTGCCCGGATCGGCAAAGTGCGCAAGCTCATCCGTCCCGGCATGAAAATCTTCAATGTGGACCATCATGTCAGCAATCATCTGTTCGGCGATTATAATTGTGTGCGGCCGCATGCGGCCGCAACCGGCGAAGTAATTATGGACATTCTCGAGTATTTGCGCATGAATCCGACGCGGGCAGAAGCTGAAAATATTTATGCTGCAATCTCAACAGACACGGGGTCCTTTAAATATTCCAATACGACGATCCGCAGCCATCAAATCGCCTGCCGCCTTTTACGCACGGGTATCGATTCCGAAAAAATGAACGAGGAAATTTATTCGACCTATTCGCTGCGGAAACTGAATTTGTACGGGCGGCTTCTCCGGCGCGTCAAAACGGCCAGCGGGGAGCGGGTCGCGTGGGTCACGATGCGCCGCGATGATTTGCGCAAGGCCGGAGCGGCGTATGAGGACGCCGAAGGATTTATTGATTTTTTAAGGCATCTCAAGGAAGTTCAAATCGCTTTTTTTGCCATGGAGCTGCCGGACTCATCCGGCATCCGTGTTTCGTTCAGAACCAAAGGGGCTTATGATGCGAGCCGCATCGCAACCCATTTTCACGGGGGCGGGCACAAAAAAGCCGCAGGGTGCGTGATGCCGGGACCGCTGGCCAAAGCCGAACGGGCGATATTGGCCCGGGTCCGGAAAGAGTTATAGGATGGGTGCGATGGAAGGCATTTTGATTGTCGATAAACCGGCGGGATGGACGTCGCATGATGTGTGCGCTTTCGTCCGCAAGCAATTCAAGATCAAAAAAGTCGGTCATGCGGGGACGCTCGACCCGATGGCGACCGGGGTCCTGGTGCTTTTGCTCGGGAGTGCGACCAAACAGTCGCAGCAACTTAGTGCAAGCGATAAGGAATATGCCGGAAATTTTGAGCTCGGAGTCAAAACCGACTCCCATGACCGTACGGGAAAAATTCTTGAACAAGCGCCTTGGGAAGACATCACGTGCGAAAAAATATTGGAAGGTATGGAAAAATTCAAGGGCGAGATCCTTCAGGAGCCGCCCATGGTTTCTGCGCTGAAACATCAGGGCGTGCGCCTTTATGAGCTGGCGCGCAAAGGGCTCTCGGTCCCGCGCGAAAAACGGCCGATCACGATTTACCGCTGGGACTTGCTTAAGAAAGAAGGCCGCAGCGTGGAGTTTTCCTGCCGCGTGTCAAAAGGCACTTATTTGAGGACCCTGGTCCATGATTTGGGTGAGTGGCTGGGCTGCTTTGCCGTTTTATCGGCGCTGAAGCGGACTGCCAGCGGCCCTTACGTGATTGAAAACAGTGTTACCGTTGACGCGCTCAGAACCATGACCCCCGAAGCACTGCAAAAACGAATCGTTCCGGCGGCCCTTCCCGCAAACCATGCAAATCTACACGCGCGTTGATGCCTTTGTTCCGGCCGCGGCCAAGCCTCTTGTGCTGGGTCTCGGAAATTTTGACGGGCTCCATCTGGGTCATCAGGCAATTCTGAAGCGTGCCGTCGAAAAAGCAAAGCAAAGCGGCGGTGTCCCCGCCGTTTTCACGTTTTACGACCACCCTCAGGGAATTTTGCATCCCGAAGGCCGCCCGAAGCTCATTACCTCCGTCGAACAAAAACTGGTCCGGCTCGAAGCGCTCGGAATCGGGGTTTGTTTCCTGATCCCGTTTACAAAAGAATTTTCGCAGCTCAAGGCCCGCCGGTTTGTGGAACTAGTGCTGGTCCGGCAGCTTCGCGTGGCCGGAGTTTTGCTCGGGCATGACGCGCGTTTCGGCAACGGGAGGGAAGGAGATCCTGCGCTGATGCGGCAGCTGGCGTCCGAGTTCGGATTTTCATTTGAAATGGCCGAGCCCGTGACATCTGCCGGAGAAACGGTATCAAGTTCGAGGATCCGCAAACTGATTGCTTCAGGACTGCTTGAGGAGGCGCAGGCATGCCTGGGGCGGCCTTTTAGTATCATGGGGAAAATTGTGGCGGGCTCGGGTCGCGGAAAGTCTCTGGGGTTTCCGACGGCAAACCTGGCCGTCTCCGGATGTTTGATGCCGCCCGAAGCCGTGTATCCGGTGCGCGTCCGCACGCTGGAACTGGACCCCGGCTGTACTGCGGCGGAACCCCCGCGGGGTTTTCCGGGGCCGGTTTTGAGGCAGGCCGGTCCGTGGAAGGATGCCGTCATGAATTTCGGCAAACGGCCGACCTTTGAAGACGCTCGCCATGCGCTGCCGGTGGCTGAAATTTTTGTTTTTGATTCCAGCGAAGACTATCGTGACAGGACCCTTGAAATTTTGATTTATCCCAAGATTCGCGATGAGCGGTGCTTTAGCAGCGGGGAAGCGTTGAAAAGCCAGATCCGGGCGGACGTCGAAGAAGCCAAAGTGCGGCTGCATAGTCAGCCGGCACCGGAGGGGCCGTTCGAAAAATAAAATCGTGGCAATCCGTAACCCTATGAAGCTAAACAGCTTAGGTTGATTCTGAGCGGGGGAAAGATTACCTTTACAAGCGAAATGACATTCAGTATAATACGCCTCTCATTTGCACCATAAGTACAAATCCCAAAAGGAGTTATATATTTCGATGGCGCTGTTACAAGATAAGAAGAAGAAAGTGATTCAGGATTATCAGGCAAATAAAAAAGATACCGG
>MHFC01000125.1:2959-5403 GCA_001804025.1 Omnitrophica bacterium GWA2_52_8
GAAGATCAAAACCGTTATAAAAAATTAATCACACGCCTCGAATTGCGCAAATAGCCCGGCAGAAAGCGAAAAAGAATTCCTATGACAACGACACCTCATATTATTTCCGGTAAGTTCGGAACCCATGACATTCAATTTGAAACCGGCCGGCTTGCAAAACAGGCCCACGGGGCGGTTTTGGCACAACTCGGAGAAACCGTTGTTTTGGCTGCGGTTGTCTCGGACGCCGAGCCCAAGAAAGGCATTGATTTTTTCCCGCTTACCGTGGATTACCGCGAACGGACCTACGCCGCGGGAAAAATTCCCGGCGGATTTTTCAAACGTGAAGGCCGTCCCACAGAAAAAGAAATTCTGACGTCCCGCCTGATTGACCGCCCGATCCGGCCGCTTTTTTCGGAATCTTACCGTAATGAAACGCAGGTGATCGTGACGGTGTTGTCGGTCGACGAAAAAAACGTCACGGATATTCTTGCGATGAATGCGGCGTCTGCGGCCCTGATGGTTTCGGACGTCCCTTTTCACTGCCCGATCGGCGCCGTGCGCGTGGGGCTTGTGGACGGCGAATTTGTCGCGAACCCTGATTTGTCTCAGATTGCAAACAGCGTCCTGGACCTGGTGCTTGCGGCCACGGAAACCAAGGCTCTCATGATCGAAGCCGGCGCGAATGAAATTACGGAAGAGAAGATGGCCGAGGCCATTGCGTTCGGACATGCGGAAATCAAGAAGGTGATCGCACTGCAGAAAGAGCTGGTCAAAAAAGCCGGCAAGCCCAAACGGGCCGTGCCTCCCGCGGAATTCAGCGAGGACATCGTTCAAAAAATCGAAAGTGTGACCCGCGGACAGTTTGACCGTATTTTTACCTATCCGATGAAAGAAGAGCGCGAGAAGGCCACGAAGGAACTCTACAATAAAGCGCTCGAACAGTTTGACGCGAAAGCCGCTGATTTTTGCGAAATTCCCATCAAGTCAGCGTTTGATCTTGTGGAAAAGAAGAATGTCCGCAGTTATATCCTGGACCAGAAAAAGCGTCCGGACGGCAGAGGGTTTGAAGATATCCGCCCGATCACCTGCGAGGTCGGCGTGCTGCCGAGAACGCACGGCTCTTCGGTATTTACGCGCGGCCAGACGCAGAGTCTTGGCGTGACGACGCTCGGGACCGGCCAGGATGAACAAAGAATTGATTCGCTGGAAGGGGACATGAGCAAATCCTTCATGCTGCACTATAATTTTCCGTCTTTCAGCGTGGGTGAAGCCAAGCCGAACCGCGGTCCGGGACGGCGTGAAATCGGGCACGGTGCTTTGGCGGAACGGGCCTTGAAGCCGGTGCTTCCTTCCCAGGAAAAATTTCCTTATACCATCCGGCTTGTATCAGAAATTCTGGAATCCAACGGTTCGAGTTCTATGGCGTCTGTTTGCGCCGGGACGCTGGCGCTGATGGATGCGGGCGTGCCCTTGAGCGACCCTGTTGCGGGGATCGCGCTCGGTTTGATTACGCGCAAGGACAAATGGCAGGTGATTACCGACATTGCCGGGATCGAAGACCATCACGGCGACATGGATTTCAAAGCAGCCGGGACCCGGAAAGGGCTAACGGCACTTCAGATGGATCTTAAAATCGACGGTGTTACGGTGGAAATGCTCCAGGAATCTTTCCGCCAGGCCAAGAAAGCGCGTTTTGCAATTTTAGACAAAATCGCCGGGGCCCTTGCGGCGCCGCGCGAAAACTTGTCGGAGTTCGCTCCGAGAATCGTCAGACTCCGCATTAATCCCGAGAAAATCGGCGAACTCATCGGCCCGGGCGGAAAAAATATCCGCAGGATCACCGAGGAAACCGGCGCCAAGATTGACATCGAGGACGACGGGACGGTGTTTGTGGCGTCCGTCGATGAAAATGCAAGCAACGCGGCCCTTGAGCGCATCCGTGCGATCACCGAAGAGCCGGAGCTCGGAAAGATTTACCGCAGCCGCGTTCGCAAGTTGATGAAATTCGGCGCGTTCTGTGAGGTTCTTCCCGGAGTGGACGGACTGCTGCATGTTTCGGAACTCGCGGACGGATTTGTCAAGGATGTTACGGAATACCTGCGTGTCGATGACGAAGTGATGGTCAAGGTGGTCAACGTTGAAAACGGAAAGACCAGCCTCAGCGCCAAGCAAGTCGAAGGCAATGTCCTGACGCCGAAATATCCGAGTGATGAGTCGCTGGTGGCGGAATCTCCGAAGCGTGGCGACCGCGGCGAGCGTCCCCGGGCACGTTCGCGCCGTTAGGCCGGACACTATTGCGCCTTGACGCTTGAAATTTGGGCGGCCATTTCAAGCGGGCATAGTACCGTCTTCCCATACATCAGCGTAGTTGGACATCTAGTACTGTGTAACATTAATTTTTATAATAAGGAACACAGTACAATACTTCGTTCCTAAATGAACATTGAATATTTAATGTTACG
>MHFC01000126.1 GCA_001804025.1 Omnitrophica bacterium GWA2_52_8
ACCCCTGAGGTACAAATGAAAAAGCCCATTTGCACCACAGCCTCCGCGAGGGCATTTCTCATTGGTGATGAGAAATGCGGGTTAGTTGATCAATCCGGAATATAAAAACATCTTCGTGCCACTGCATCCGTTACGCATCCGGCTAAAGTCCTGCGATTGCGGAAGGTAAAAATAAAATCCGGAGCACGATAACTTCTTGTAATGCAAGCGTTTTGGAGATTCTAATTGAAAGGCAATGACGAAAAGATGACGGCAATATTACCGGTTGGTAATGTTGGCCGGACGACAGCAGTTAACGCGGGTTACGATGCGGCAGGTAAGTGAATGAAAAAGATGCTTCCCTTGCCAAGTGTGCTTTCGACGCGGAGGGTTCCGCTATGCGCACGAATTACGGATTGGACGAAACTTAATCCTAAACCATTCCCCGGCGAGGAACGGCTCGTTTCGCCCCGATAAAACCTGTCCCATATCCGAGGCAGATCGATTGACGGAATACCGGCTCCGGTATCCGCAACGGCTATTTCGATTCCGTTATTGTGTTGTTTTGCTCCAAGACAAACCGAACCTCCGGCGGGTGTATGTTTGATCGCATTATCTATGAGGTTGGCAAGAACACGCTGAAGGCGGGGCCTGTCACCCATAACGATTACGCTCTGCTTATTTTCTTCAATTTCCAAACGGATCCGGGCATCTTCGGCGGCGGGAAGAAACAGATCATACGCATCCTCGATAATACTCCGCATATCCACAGGCTTCGTTTCCAGAGGAAGAAGCCCGGAATCTGCCTGAGAAATTTCCAGCATCGTATTGATCATCCCCATGAGCCGGTCCGACTCCTCGATCACATTACGTGCCATTTCTTTATAGGAGTTGACGTCTTGTTCCGTATTCAGTGTTGTCTCCGCAATTCCGCGGATGCGCGTCAAGGGGCTCCGCAAATCATGAGCAATATTATCCGTCACTTCACGCAATCCATAAATCAAGGCTTCAATTTTTGAGAGCATTTCATTAAAAGCCTGGGCGAGCCGCTCAATCTCTTCTCCTTCATTGCCAACAGGGACACGTTTTGAAATATTCCCTTCCCCGATGGAAACAGCGGTGCCGGTAATACGTGTGACGCCTCCCATCACTTTTTTCATGAGAAATGCGATGATGGAGCTCGTGCCGATAACCATGCCAAGAATAGATAGGGCAAATATTCTTCGGTAAGCTTGAAGCAGAATCTCATCGTCTTTCATGGATTGAACGATTTGCAGGACGTTGCCGTTTGCTAACACACGCGAAATAACACGCGCTTTGTTGATCCCATGCTCCCCGAAATTGACCGTCTGAATGTACGTGCCGGGATTTTGCCGCTCGTAAAGCTGATTCTCAAGTGATGATAAGTCCCATTCTGAACTGACCGAAGTGGTGATGATTTTGCCTTCGGGATCCAATAGCCGTACCAAAATTTGCTCGATGCCTTCTGATTTGGCTTCCAAAGCAAATTCTTCCGCCAGGGCCGGGATACCCTCACGGTATTTTTCTTCAAATTCTGTGATCTCAGCTTTCATAGCGTCATCAATCCGCTCATGAAGGCTCGCAGTAAGCTGCCGGGATAATAGAAAGTAAAGCGCAATCATCAGAAGGGAAATAAGGAGAGTACAAATTAAAGTCAACCGGAAAGTAACGGAGCGGAACGGGAATTGCGGCTTAACCAATGGCATAGCCGACACCTCGTACGGTACGGATAAGATTTTTCTCAAATCCTTTATCAATTTTATCTCGCAGTCTGCAAATGCGGGCCTCCACGACATTGGTTTGGGGGTCGAAATTGTAATCCCAAACGTTTTCCATAATCATGGTTTTTGAGACGACCCTTCCCGCATTACGCATCAAAAACTCCAAAAGGGAATATTCCCGCGGTTGAAGCTCGATTTCCCGCTCCCGGCGGCAAACCTTCCTGCGGAGTGTATCCATTTTTAAATCCTCCACAGAAAGCATCGTTTGAAGAGGCTGAGATTGGGCGCGGCGGATCAAGGCCTGGATTCTGGCAAGCAGTTCCGAGAAAGCAAACGGCTTAACCAGGTAATCGTCGCCCCCTATCTGCAGCCCCCGGATGCGATCCGAAACATTCGATTTTGCGCTTAAAATCAATACGGGTGTTTGAACTCCTTTTTGCCTCAGGGTCTCAATGAGAGTAAATCCGCTCAGTTTGGGGAGCATGATATCGGCAACAATCAAATCATAATTTCTTGTTGCGGCAAAATGCAGCCCATCTTCGCCATCCGCGGCATGTTCGATGGAGTATCCTTCCTGCATCAACCCCTTCTTGACAAACGAAGCAGTTTTTTGATCATCTTCAATCATTAATATCTTCACGGTGTTTCCTCAAGAATGTCTCACTCAAACGGCATTATAAGTCATTTTTTATTGTCATGAATTTCTAAGTTGGCGAAGTTTACTCCAAAAACAGCGAATACGCCAAAATGATACAAGCAGATACCCGGGGACACAATACCCAATTCTTTAAAACCAAAAGCACAAAAAAAAGCCGCACCCTAATAAGGTGCGGCTTTTTTGCTAAGTGCTGAATTCCGGAATTACGAAATATTACCGGAGACTTTTGACTCTTTAAGGCCTTCTTCTTTTTCTTTCTTGGGTTTGTCGACAACGGCGCATTCGGTGGTGAGAATCAGGCCGCCGATGCTGGCCGCGTTTTCGATCGCGTTTCTGACGACCTTGGTCGGGTCGATGACGCCGTCCTGTACCAGGTCGGAATATTCGCCCGTGAGGCCGTTGAAACCGTAGCTGCCTTTGTTTTCAAGGATCTGGCGTACGACTACCGAGCCGTCGACGCCGGCATTTTCGGCGAGCCGCCGGGCCGGTTCCTGAAGCGCGCGGCGCACAATCTGAACGCCGGTAGCTTCGTCGCCCGTGACTTTGAGAGCGTCGAGCGCTGCCATACTGCGCAGCAGTGCGACCCCTCCGCCCGGGACGATGCCTTCTTCGACCGCGGCGCGTGTGGCGTGCAGCGCGTCTTCAATGCGGGCCTTCTTTTCCTTCATTTCGATTTCCGTGGAAGCGCCCACTTTAATGACGGCGACACCGCCGGCCATCTTGGCCAGTCGTTCCTGGAGTTTTTCCTTGTCATAATCCGAGTCCGACCGTTCAATGGCCGCCTTGATTTGTTCGCAGCGGCCCTTGATTTCTTTCTGCGATCCGGCGCCTTCGATGATCGTCGTGTTGTCCTTGTCGATGACGATGCGCTTGCAGGTGCCGAGCATGGATGCGTCGACGTTTTCGAGTTTCATCCCGAGGTCTTCGGAGATGAACTTGCCCTTCACGAGAATCGAAAGGTCTTCCATCAGCTGCTTGCGGCGGTCGCCGAAGCCCGGGGCCTTGATGGCCGCCACGCTGAGGACGCCGCGGATCTTGTTCACGACGAGAGTTGCCAGTGCTTCGCCTTCGATGTCTTCGGCGACGATCAAAAGGGACTTGCCGAGGCGCGCGACTTTTTCGAGCACCGGAATCAGGTCCTTGATGGACGAAATTTTCTTTTCATAAAGGAGAATGTACGGGTCCTTGAGGACGATTTCCATTCTCTCGGCATCCGTGACGAAGTAAGGGGAGATGTAACCCCGGTCAAACTGCATGCCTTCGACGATGCTGAGTTCGGTGGTGACGGTGTTGGACTCTTCAACCGTGATCACGCCGTCCTTGCCGACCCGTTCCAGCGCTTCGGCCAGGAGTTTTCCGATTTCCTGGTCATTATTGGCGCTGATGGCTCCGACCGCCTGAATGTCTTCCTTGCCCTTGATGGCTTTGGAAAGATTCTTGATGCTCTTGACGACTTCGGCCGTGGCTTTGTCGATGCCGCGTTTAAGCGCCATCGGATTGGCCCCGGCGGTTACGTTTTTAAGTCCTTCCGAAATGATCGCGTGGGCGAGCACCGTTGCGGTGGTCGTTCCGTCGCCGGCCGTATCGGAGGTTTTTTCGGAGACCTCGCGGAGCATCTGGGCGCCCATATTTTCATAAGGGTCCTTGAGCTCGATTTCTTTTGCGACCGTCACACCGTCTTTGGTGATGGTCGGCGCGCCGAATTTCCGGTCAATCACGACGTTGCGGCCTCGGGGGCCGAGCGTCACGCTGACTGCACGCGCGAGGATGTCGATGCCGCGCTTTAACTTCTGACGCGACTCTTCGGAGAAAGACAATAGTTTTGCCATAGAGGGCTCCTTTTAATGTGGATCGTGAAACGTAAAGCGTGAAGCGCCTGCCGGGAAATCCGGAAGACGGTCAGCGGTCCGCGGCCTTAGGCTTCGCAAATCGCCAGGACTTCGCTTTCGCGAAGCACTTTGTGTTTTTTCCCGTCGATGATAAATTCATCTCCGGCGTACTTTCCAAAAATGACGCGGTCGCCCTTCTTGACTTCGATGGGCTGGACTTTTCCGGACTCGAGAACCTTGCCGCTTCCGACCGAAACCACACGGCCTTCGGTCTTTTCTTCCTTCGCCGTGTCGGGAAGGATGATGCCGCCTTTGGTTTTTGCTTCCGATTCCATGACTTCGACGAGAATTCTGTCACCTAAGGGTTTAAGTTTCATTTTTTATTTCCTCCGTCTTCTATTGATAGTTTCAAGTTACAAGTGAGATTTGATAAAAAATTTACTTAGAACGACTAACAAAATGTCATTCCCGAATGCTTTTATCGGGAACCCGGTTTTTGCATCTGATGCCCGCCATTTACCTCGTTTTGGATCCCCGCTAAGAATCCGCGGGGATGACAAAATATGGAGCCGGGATGACGTTCAGCCGCTTAGAAACCGCCCATTCCGCCCATGCCACCCATACCGCCCATTCCTCCGCCCGGAGGCATCGGGGGCATTTTTTCATCTTCCGGAATGTCTGTGATCAGGGCCTCCGTTGTCAGCAAAAGACCGGCGATGCTGCACGCATTTTGCAATGCGCTGCGCGTCACCTTCTTGGGGTCGATGATGCCCGTCTCCACCAGGTCTTCGTACGCGCCCGTTTCGGCGTTGTAACCGATATTGCCGGACTTTGAAAGGACGCCCTGAATGATCACCGAACCTTCATCGCCGGCGTTGGCGGCGAGCTGGCGCAGCGGTTCTTCAAGCGCGCGTTTGACGATCTGGGCGCCGATTTTTTCGTCGCCTTTGAGTTTCAGTGTATCCACCGCCGCACTTGCGCGCAACAGGGCCACGCCTCCGCCGGGGACGATGCCTTCTTCCACGGCCGCGCGGGTCGCGTGCAGGGCGTCATCCACACGGTCTTTTTTCTCTTTCATTTCGGTTTCGGTTGCGGCCCCGACATTAATGACCGCCACACCGCCGGCCAGCTTGGCCAGGCGTTCCTGAAGTTTTTCGCGGTCGTAATCGGAGTCCGTTTCTTCGACTTGTTTGCGGAGCTGGGAGACACGGCCGTTGATTTCGGCGGTCTTTCCGGCGCCTTCCACAAGCGTCGTCGTGTCCTTGTCGATCGTGACGCGTTTGGCGCGGCCCAGGTCCTTGAGCGTGATGTTTTCCAATTTAATGCCCAGGTCTTCCATGATGGCCTGGCCGCCGGTGAGGATTGCGATGTCTTCCAGCATGGCCTTGCGGCGGTCGCCGTATCCGGGCGCCTTGACCGCGCAGACATTTAGCGTGCCGCGGATCTTGTTGACCACCAAAGTTGCGAGGGCCTCGCCGTCGACTTCTTCGGCGATGATCAGGAGGGGTTTGCCGCTCTTCGCCGTCGATTCCAGAAGCGGGATCAGGTCCTTCATGACGGAGATTTTTTTCTCGTGGATGAGAATGAAAGGTTCTTCGAGGGTGACTTCCATGCGTTCGGCATCGGTCACAAAATAAGGGGAGAGATAACCCTGGTCAAACTGCATCCCCTCGACTACTTCAAGGGTCGTCGCGGTCGTCTTGGATTCTTCGACCGTGATGACGCCGTCTTTGCCGACTTTCTCCATGGCTTCGGCGATCAAATCACCGATGGTGGCGTCGGAGTTGGCCGCGATGGTCGCAACCTGCGCGATTTCGCGCTTGTCCTTGCCGATTTTCTTGGCGACTTTGTCCAGTTCGCGGACAACCGCTTCCACGGCCTTGTCGATGCCGCGTTTAAGCGCCATCGGATTGGCACCGGCCGTTACGTTTTTCAGGCCTTCGCGGTAAACCGCCTGCGCGAGCACGGTTGCTGTAGTTGTTCCGTCGCCTGCAATGTCAGAGGTTTTGGACGCGACTTCCTTGACCATCTGCGCGCCCATGTTTTCATACGGTTCTTCCAATTCGATTTCCTTCGCAACCGTTACCCCGTCTTTGGTGATGGTCGGGGCACCGAATTTTTTTTCAAGGACCACATTGCGCCCTTTGGGGCCCAGCGTTACCTTGACTGCGTTTGCCAACTGGTCCACTCCGCGCTGAATCGCACGGCGTGCTTCTTCATCAAACAAAAGCTGCTTTGCCATTTTGTTTCTCCTCCTGAATTACATCAGTTTAGTTTTGAAAAAACGTCGGCCGATCATCCAGACCCGCCCGGACGATTTGCCGACGAGTAACTATAATTGCGGAATGATTATTCGGGATTAGCACTCAGGATTAACGAGTGCCAGCCGAGGTAATTCTATACATGCAGGGCTAAAAATCAAGGGAAATTTTAGATTGGGGCGCTAACCCGCATTTCTCATGGGTGATGAGAAATGCGGACGAGCCTTCTCCCGCTGGGAGAAGGGAGTGGCTAAAGTGCTCTCCTGCATAGGAAGAAGACTTTCTTAAGTCTCCCTCTCCCATTTCTCCCATTGGGAGAGGGGCGGGGTGAGGGGGCATTGGTTTCATTTTAATCCCGAAATCATTTGTCGAGGATCCAGAGCCTGAGGATGCTCCCGTGCCTCCTGCAGGCAGGGGTTAAGAGTATGTGAGAATACAGTAATTACGTCTGCTTAAATACCGAAGCCGCGATCAGGCGGATGGCTTTAAGCGTCAGGAGAGGGTCAATACGGTCCAGTTCCTTTGAGTAAGGCTTCAAATGTTTGGAAAAACCGCCGGTCGCTACCGCCAGGATGCTCTTGCCGTACTTGGCCCTGAAACGCCGGATCAATTCATCCGTCATGGCGCCGTATCCCTGCAAGATGCCTGATTGCAGGCATTCGTAAGTTGTTTTTCCGTAAAAAGATACATTCTTCTTCGGTAGGCGGGCATTCTTGGGCAATAAGGCCGCCTTGGCGATGAGCGATTGATAGGAGAGTTCCGGACCCGGGATGATCAGGCCACCTTGGAAGGTGTGGTTCTTGTCGAGATAGTCGACGGTCATCGCAGTTCCGAAATCGATGATGACAGCCGGGGCTCTATATGATTTCGAAACCCCGAAGGCATTCAGAAGCCTGTCTATTCCTAAGTTATTGTATTGCTTATACTTATGTTTCAACAGGATGTGAATGTCTCGGCCAAGACGGTAGACGCGGACCGATGGCGAGCCCTTTACAAGCTTAAGGATGGCATTTGTTAATTGTGGGACTACGGAGCTTATGAAAAGGTATGTTATATGTCGAGATGCCCCACTAATGACGCTATTTTTAACAAAATTTGGGATAGCATCATGTAAAACGTTCCCGGTGCGGATTATTTTGCCATTTCGGCAAACGGCATAGGTTACAGCCGTATTGCCGATGTCCAGAAGCACCCAACGGCTGCGTATTTTCTGCTTTTTCTGCATGGAACTTCCTCTATGCATAGACAGGCCGGATATCCTCCGACAGCTGGTTCAGAATCTGCACCAAAAGCGGTTCGAGGTCAATCGTCTCTTTCAAGAGGGTCTTGAGCGAGGTGGATCCCCGGAAAAGTTCCCTGCCTTCGGCATTGACGTTAAGGCCGATGCCGATGACAACCGCTTCGACTTTGGTTCCGCGCGAACTGGCTTCGACGAGCGTGCCGCAGATTTTGCGGCCCCCGACCAAAAGATCATTCGGCCGTTTGAAGTCGGCGGCGATCTTGAAGCGCTCTTTCAATACCCTGGCGACCGAACGGCAGGCGATTTGGGTGATCAAAGGCGCCTTTGCGGCAGAGACAGGCGGACGCAGCAGGACCGAAAACAGCAGGTTTTTCCCTTTGGGTGAAAACCATTTATTCCCGGGTTTTCCGCGGCCGGCCGTTTGATAGTCGGTATAAATGACAAGCCCTTCGGCGGCGCCTTGCGCGGCCTTTTCCAAAAGGACGCTGTTTGTCGATGGGACTGTTTCAATGCGGCAAATATCAAATTTCATCAGACGACCAGACGGGGGACCGTTAGCGGAAGCCTTGTGACCACTTCATAGGGAATCGTTCCGGCCCAGTCCGCAATTTCTTCGGCGGTTATGGCGTCTGCGGCGGAACTGCCGATGAGCGTCATATCCTCTCCGACTGAGGCCGTATCATTGCCGAGGCAGATGATCAGATAGTCCATCGAAACACGCCCGGCAACCGGATAGCGCTTTCCTTTATATAGGACCTCGGCCCGGCCGGAGCACCGGAACGGGTAGCCATGGCTGTAACCGACCGGAAGGACGGCGATGTTGACGGGCTTTTCAGCGATGAAAGATCTTCCGTAACCCGCGGAGTCTCCCGCGGCGAGGCGCTTTGTCAGGAGTACGCGCGCTTTCATCGAAAGCACGGGCTTAAAATGATTTGTCGGAACCGGTGAAATGGCTGAGATGCCGTAGAGCAGAAGTCCCGGCCGGCACAAATTCAGAATCGGTGTCCGGATGCGAAGCGCGGCCGCGCTGTTCGCCGCATGCCGGTATCGGAAGCGGATACCTTTGCGGTCCAGCGCCTCGAGAAGCAGGCTGAAATCATGGAGCTGTTTTTCGGTAAAGCCGTTCTCGGCATCGGCTGAAGGGAAATGCGTATAAATTCCTTCCGGCGTCAAATGTTTCAGGCCCGCAATTTTTTTAATGACCGGCAGGGCGTCCCGGAAGGGGATGCCCATGCGCCCCATGCCCGTGTCGACCTTGATATGAATCCGGGAGATCTTTCCCAGTTTTCCGGAAAGTTCGGCGATGTCCCGGGCCTCCTCATGGCCCGAAACGCTGAGTGTGAAATCTTCGGCGACCGCGGCCGGCAGTTTGGCGTCGAGCATGCGGCCGAAGAGAAATATTTTTTCCGCGGGAACGATGGTTTTTAAGGACAGGGCGTCATGCAGCGAGGCGACGCCCAAGTAGACGGCCTTGTCTTTAAGGGTTTGGGCGACTTCCGGCAGGCCGTGGCCGTAGGCGTTGGCTTTGATGACGGCCAGAATGCCGGTGTTCGGTCCGGCGGCATCTTGCAGCAGGCCGAAATTATGCAGAAGATGGGCCCGGTTGATTTCGATCCAGACATCCTGCTGGATTTGCTGTGCCTGCTCAGCGGCTTTGGACATGCAGTCCCTTTTTTTCTTCCGCTTCGGAAAGGCGGAAATAGAGCGGAATAAAATCTTCCGGGGATTCAAGTTTTTGGAACAATCCGGCGGCGCTGCCGGGTTGTCGGGGGCCGCTGCGCCACAATTCAAAATTTTCGATCATCACGGAAGCCCGCGGATACCAGTGGTCTTCGGCGAGTTGGTGAGCCCCGGCCGCCGATTGTTTTAATTCAGCACCGTATCGTTTGAGGCCGTCCCCGGTAAGGGAAATATTTTTACCGGCGGCTTCCAAATTTTTTAAATGGGTTGTGAGTTCTTCAAGCTGCCAGATTTTAAGGTCTTGCTCGGCAATCCAGGATTCATTTTTGCGCCGGTAAAAGCGCACATAAAGCCGTTGGCGGTAGGCGTCCAGACAAGTGCCGAGCAGGGAGCCTTCCGCTAATTTGCAGCGGGCGGCAATCATATCCGGCCCCAGAACGCCGTAGCAATCTTTTTTTTCGGCGGCCCAAAAACCTTTGAGTGTGGCAAAACCGACGCGCAGGCCCGTGAATGAGCCCGGCCCGCGTCCGATAAGAAAACAATCGATGTCCGAGAGCTTCAGGCGGTTGCGCGCCAGGAGTTTGTCGATGACCGGAAGAAGGTTTTCGCTGTGAGCGGGTCCGTCCGCGAATATTTCTTCATCAATCCGTCCGCCGGAAGGCTTGACGGCGGCGCTCAGCAGTTGACTGGATGTGTCCAGGGCGAGAAGTGTGGCCATGAGGGCGGTATTCTACACCATTTTTTTCTGCTTTGCACCGGGCTTGCGGCGTTTTATAATACGCCACCTATGGATAAACTGCGCTGGGCCGAATTTCTGGCAGCCAAGCTGAAGTCCCAGATCGATCTCGAAGCCTCCGAACGCCTGCAGGCTTGGGGACTCGGTCTTTTGAGCCTTTGTGTTTTGGGCTATTCCTTCGGAGCCGTGGCTTCCTCGAGCGGCGAGTTTATCTTCACCTCAAAAATCATGTTTCTGGTCCTCTTTCACGCCTTGATGGCGGTCGGTGTCTATTTGCCGTCTTTCCTGCAGCGCGGAGAGAAACCGCTGGCGCATTTTTTTCATGTCCGCGACTTTACCAGCCTTGTTTTTGCCGGCGCGTTTTTGAGTTTTTATGCCATCATCATTTTTATGCTAAGTACGCAGATCCTGTCCCAACTGGGAGAGGGCGAGTTTTCAAATTTTCATCACATTATTTTCTGGATCAATGCGGTGTTTTCCTTTTTATACGTCGGCGCGTGTCTGTTTTTCTGCGCGGGGCTGGCTTTATGGCCGTCTGTGGTTTCGAAGATCTGGGAAAAAGGGAGCCGGTGGCAGATTGCGTTTTTAATGACGCATGTGGTTCTGTTCTCCGGTATCGGATTTGCCCACGGCGGGTTGATCCCCCTGGGGTCGCCGGTTTTCCTGCGTGAATTTTTTGTGACGGCGCTTTTTTGGGTGGCGATTGTGTCATCCCTTTTATTCGCGGCGCATCTCTGGACCGAATCCTCCATCCCGGCGCTGGCGGACCTGGAACTGGAAGTTGCGACGGGGCGGCTGCAGCGCAGCGAGGACATTCTGCCGCGTTATAAACAGGCCTTTTTACTCAAGCGGCTTGTTTCCTGGGTCAACCGGATTTCGCGCAAGGTCGCGACCCAGGCGCACGAGATCGCGGGGCATGCGCACGAAGCGGTACGGCTGGTCGGCGCCGAACAGCCGTCCGAGATTGATTTGCGCCTGGTTGAGGAGCGTTACCGGAAAGCCGAGAGCACTTACAAGAAGCTCGAGAAACTGAATCACCGGTTTTCAGTCAGCATCTCGTTTTTCAATCTTTCGGAGGTTGAGCGCGAGAAAGTCGAAGAGCTCAACAACCTGTTCTCCAGGGAATGCCGCAATGCCAAGCTTGAGCTTGCCAGCGTCCGGAAGCGCATCGATGAAAAACTGACGTCGCTGAAAAACACACCGCTTGCCCAGCCGCACGAAACGCCCGTCGAAAAGGTGCCGGTTTCCCGCTCCTAATGCTCCTTGACGCTTGAAATTGGCTTCGCCATTTCAAGCGGGCATAGTACCGTACGTGTCTCCTTATAATGAAACAAGGCATTAGTTTCCCCTGAAATCAATGCTGACCGCGGACTACACCGTGTTTCAGAATCTTTGCCCGCCAGGCTTTTGTCCTTTTACGTAAATTTTACGCGCATGTCCGCAGTCTTGAA
Source organism: Omnitrophica bacterium GWA2_52_8 (assembly GCA_001804025.1). Classification (GTDB taxonomy): domain Bacteria; phylum Omnitrophota; class Omnitrophia; order Omnitrophales; family Aquincolibacteriaceae; genus GWA2-52-8. The sequence continues at coordinate 11,577 of MHFC01000126.1, forward strand.
TTATGATAAAGTCTCTTAACGAGGGGTGAGAAAAGTATGGAAGAGAGTCAGAAGCCGCTTGTTTTTGTGGCTGAGGATGAAAAAAACATTCTCGAGCTGATTCAGTACCATCTCCAACAGGAGGGGTACCGGGTCCGGACGGTGAACGACGGCGAAAAAGTCATCGACGGCGTGACGTATTACAAACCCGACCTGATTTTGCTCGACCTGATGCTGCCCGGCATCGGCGGGCTTGAGATCTGCAAGATCCTGAAGCAGAATTACCGCACCTACGAAATTCCCATCATCATGATTACGGCCAAGAGCGAGGACGCCGATGTCGTGCTCGGGCTTGAACTCGGGGCCGATGATTATGTGACCAAACCGTTCAGCCCCAAGCAGCTCATGGCCCGTATCAAAGCCGTGCTGCGCCGATTCCGGGAGGAGCCCCGCGAACGGCTGCTCAAGGCGGGGGAACTGGAACTGGACACGGCAAAGCACCTGGTCTCTTATCAGGGCCAAAAAGTCGACCTGACCGCCAAGGAATTTTCCATTCTCAAACTCTTTATGGAGTCCCGCGGCCGCGTGCTGTCGCGCGAATTGATCCTCGACAAGATCTGGGGCAATGAGGAGTCTCTGGCGATCGAACTGCGCGCCGTCGACAAGCATGTCGGCGAACTGCGCAAAAAAATCAAATCAGAAGCCTCCCGCATCGTGACGGTCAAGAATTTCGGCTACCGGTTCAAGTCTGATCTGGAATAGAAACGGTTATCAAAATCGTTTTAAATCGAATAATTCCGTGCCTTTCTTTTTTTTCCGAATGCTGTTGTCGCCCGCCTGCAGCAGGCAGGCGTCCTTCGGCGGAGAGGGAGAAGGCAATGACCAATAGTCAAAACTCACTTTCCTTATGGATAAAGGATTTCTCAAAATCACCCTCTCCCCGCGGGAGAGGGTTGGGGTGAGGGGCCATTGGTTTCCTTTTTTGCCATTCCGCCAAAGGCGCCCGCTTGCCGGCGAGGCAGGTCTTTGCAATGACAGATAAAGGACTTACTCCGTATTAAAAATTAATTTACCCCTAATTTACCCCGCCCGGAAGCGCCCGCAATAACCTCCGCCGATAATCTCCAAAAAACGGAGGAATCACCCCATGTTCCGCGAACTTATGTTGTCCGGCCTGAAAAAACAGCACTCCCTGCTTAAAACCCTCAAAGACGAGATGGAACAGGAACCGCGTCTGCGGTTTGAGGACTGGCTGTTCTATGACGAGCGGACGCGCCTGGTTGAGACCAACCTGCGCCGTTTGCGGCGGATCCATGAAGACCGCTATCTTTCCCGCATTTTTGAGGCGATTGAACTTTAATTAGATTTTACACGGACGTCATACGGGCAGGACGCCCCGGTTTTACATTACGGCCCAAAGGGAGCAAGTCCCCGATGTCACATAAAGAGCACTTCATCCAGGGAATCGGTGAGCAGTTGAAGGTTCTTGAAAATCTCATGAGTGAGATGGGGAAGAAAGAACGCATTGCCGGCAAGGATTTCGAAAAATATGCCGCGGTAACGCGTGAAGTCGAGAAGAATCTGTCGCGGCTTCGGAAACTGGCTTCCCATGAGCTTGTGAAGGAAATCAAAACGTAAGGATTTACGACAACCATGGAGACACGAATCATGATGAATCGCTTTCTGAAAGGGTTTGGCGGTCTTTTCATTTTCATGTTTGCCGTCACGTCCGCGGGATTTGCGGATGACGCGCAAGTGATGACGATGGTCAAGGATCTTGAAAAGAAAATGAACGACATGCAAAAGACCATTGATTGGCAAAACCAAAAACTCAAAACGCTGGAGCAGAGTAAGGGTTCCTATGTGCCGGCGGCGCCTGAAGGCGGGGCGGCGGCGGAAGGTTACTCTACAAAAAATTTCGAAACGGACCTGAAGGAAAAACTCGGCGACTACGGCTGGATCAACGGAATGAAGTTCGGCGGTGATCTCAGGCTGCGCTACGAAGGCCGGATGGAAAGGCCGAGTTCGACCAGCAACGATCAGAACCGGTTCCGCTACAGGCTCCGCTACGGGTTTACCAAAACTTTCAACGAAGAAATGAAGTTAGGATTCCGGATGGTTTCCGCTCCGGGTGAAAGTGCAAGTCTCACGCGGAATTCTACCAACGCGACCTTTGACAATCAGTTCGCTTTCAAAGATATCGCGATTGATACGGCCTATGCAACCTATACGCCTACATGGGCTAATTACGGACCTGTTAAGGGAGTGGCGGTTACGGCCGGAAAATTCGAGAATCCTATCGGCGGATCTTTTATGGTCTGGGACGGCGACATTATGCCCGAGGGTATTTACGAGACTGCCGCTTTCAAAGCAATCAGCACGGATCATTTGAACACCGACGTCACCTTTTTAGCGTCACAGTTCGTCGTTGAAGAAGGTTCGGGTTCCGAAAACGATGACGCAGAACTGTTTGCCTGGCAGGTTGGATTGGACAGCAAAATTACCGGTGTCACCGATGACCCTGTTTCGGTAAAGAACACGCTGACATGGTATGACTGGTCCGACCTTGCCGAACCGGGTAATTTCGGAGGCGTCGCGGGCGGTAATTTTACCGCGGCAGGTACGGGCGGCACGCGGTTGGCGACAGCGTTTAACGTGCTTCAGCTCTATAACGAAATAGGATTTAAGGTCGACCCTGTTCCGGCAACCAAGCTGTGGTTTGAATGGCTGACGAATACGGCTGAAAATGCCGACGACAGCCTGGGCGGCGGCCAGGACAATGCCTGGGGCATCGGTATTAAGCTCGGCAAAGCCAAGGATCCAAAGACATGGGAAGTCGGATACGGCTATTACTGGCTGGAGGCCAACTCAACGCCCGGCGTGTTCACGGACTCCGATTTCGGAGGGACGGACCGCCGCGGAAGCGTGCTCTCGGCCAAGTATGCGTTTACCAAGTATCTGCAGCTTGTCGCGGCGGCATTCTGGACCAACCGCATTACCGCCGAGACGCTGACGGCGGATGAGGCCCGGAATCTGTATCAATTGGACCTGATTTGGAAGTTTTGATAATTCGGGGGGTCAGGGGCCGGCGCGTTCCCTGGAACAAATACCATGAGATACCTCCCTTGTTTCTCAGATGGTGTGACAGCGGAATGTAGCCGGCTCTTGCCACTTTAATATAAATATAAATAAATGTAAGAGGAGGAAAAAATGAAAACAAGCCATAAACCCATTCGAATGACGGTAAAATCAGCAATGGTTTTGACGAGTTTTATGTTTGCCGCGTGGAGTTCTCAGGCTGTTGCACAGGTAGATGCCGGGATCAAGCCGTACAGCAAGGTCAGCGGGGTTTCGGGAAACTTAAACAGTATCGGGTCGGACACTCTGAACAATCTCATGGCTTTCTGGGCCGAGGAGTTTCAGGCGAACTATCCGAATGTGAACATCCAGGTTGAAGGGAAGGGGTCGACCACCGCGCCACCGGCCTTAATTGAAGGGACGTCTCAGCTCGGGCCCATGAGCCGCGAGATGAAGTCCAGCGAAATGGATGAGTTCGAAAAAAAGTATGGATACAAACCCACGCCCGTCCGCGTGGCGGTCGATGCCCTTGCGGTATTTGTGCACAAGGACAACCCCGTTGATAATTTGACGCTTGAGGAAGTCGACGGTATTTTTTCGAGCACCTTCAAGCGCGGCGGCGAGAGTATCACCAAATGGGGACAGATTCTCGGAATCCGGGGGGAATGGACGAACAAGCCGCTATCCGTTTATGGCCGTAACAGCGCTTCCGGGACCTACGGCTTTTTCAAAGAGCAAGCTTTGAAAAAGGGAGACTATAAATCAACGGTCAAGGAACAGCCGGGGTCTTCTGCGGTCGTGCAGGGTGTGGCCAGCGACCTTGGCGGGGTCGGGTATTCGGGAATCGGTTATAAAACCTCCGGGGTTAAGACTCCTAAAATCAACGGGGTTGAGCCGAGCATGGAAAATGCCATTAACGGAAAATTTCCGCTGGCGCGTTTTTTGTACATATATGTGAATAAAAAACCCAATGAGCCGCTGGACACGCTGACAAAGGAATTCCTGCGGTCGGTGCTTTCGCAAAAAGGCCAGGAAATTGTTGAAAAAGACGGTTATTTCCCGCTTCCGGCCCAGATCGTCGAAGAGGAATTGAGCAATTTGGAATAGTTCATACCAGTTGTTTAACCTGAGGCTGAATCGCCAGGATTGACAGAGGGGTTGTAAGCTTCTATCATCCCGGTGATTCAGCCTTGTATTTCATCCGGAACCGGGCCCATATGACCGTTCTTCGCGACACTCCAATCCAAAATAAACGCACCTCAGACATCCCCGGCCGTTTTCAAACGGCGCGGTTCACGCTGTGGGTGGACCGTTTCATGAACCATTTCATCAAAGCCGGCGGTCTCGGGATTATTGCGGCGGTCATGGGAATTTTTATCTTCATTTTTTTGCAGACCATCCCTTTGTTTCAGGGTGCCCGGGTCGAGGAAATCGGGACGCTGCAATTTCCGCCGGATGATTACGAATGTTTCGGGGTGGATGAATGGGTTGAGCTGCCCTATGCCGCGACGAAGACGGGCATCCTGCGTTTTTTAAACGTTGAGACCGGCGCTGTTGAACGCGAAATCAATGTCGCGGCGGAAACGGGAAAAAAGTTTACCGCGGTCCGTCAGAATCTCGAAAGTCAGGAAATCCTTTTCGGTACGGACGGCGGGGAATTTTTAATTGCGGACCTTCAATACACTCCCGTTTATGAGGGACAAAAGCGTAAGATCGAGGCGGAAGTCCGTTTCAGCGATGTGTTCGCGGCTGGCGGCACCGGGCCGGTGATCGATATCAGTTATTCCGACCACGGGGAAAGAAAACTGGCGGCTGTTTTGCAGGGGGAAGCGGAGCGCCGCGAAGTCCGCATTGTGACTTTTTCCCAGGCCAGAAGTCTGATGGGGGCCGGCAAAGTCGAATTGAACCAGACCTTTGATCTGACGCCGCAAATCAAGGGTGTTCCCGAGAAAGTGATGGTGAATTCCCAAGCCGACAGTGTTCTCGTGACAACTCAGGCGGGAGACGTTTATTTTTTCTACTATACCGACGAAGAGATGGATCTGCGGCAGGTGTTCCGTCCTTTTTCAGCGCTTCCAAATCCCGCCATTGCTTCTATCGATTACTTGCTGGGGTCGGTTTCGGTGGTGCTCACACATGAAAGCGGCCTCAACGAGATCTACAGCCTCTATGTGCCCGAAGGCGGAAAATCACGAATGTACGGGAAAACAAAAACCTTTGAGCCTGTCCCGGGCGGCGCTACCTATTATGACGCAAGCCTCCGCAACAAGGCGTTTCTGATCGGCCGGGAAAATTTTGTCTCTCTGCGTTACGCGACTTCCGAAAGCGTGCGCTGGCAAACAGACCTGCCGTTTACGGTTTATCGCGCTGCGCTCGGCAGAAAGTATGACCGGATGCTGTTTCTGGAGAATAGCGGCACCCTTCACATCTATCGTTTGACCGACCCTCATCCCGAATCCGGATTTCACGCTTTTTTCCAGAAAAATTGGTACGAAGGATACAGCAAACCGACTTATGAATGGCAGTCCACGGGCGGCACCGATGATTTTGAGGCGAAGCTTTCGCTTGTGCCGCTGATGATCGGGACCCTGAAAGGGACGCTTTATGCGATGTTTTTTGCGCTTCCGGTCGCGCTGATCGCAGCGCTTTACACCGCGCAGTTTGCGCACCCGCGTTTTAAACTTTTCGTCAAACCGGCGATGGAGGTCATGGCGTCTTTGCCGTCCGTCGTTTTGGGATTTTTGGCCGCATTGTGGCTGGCCCCTCTGATCGAGAACCGGGTCCCGTCGATGATCCTTATCGTTTTATTTCTGCCGGCCGCGGCGTTTATGTTCGGCGATTATTGGACCCGGCTGCCTTTGCAGCGCCGGAACCTCATCCGGTCCGGATATGAATGGGTCGCGATGGTTCCGATCCTGCTGCTTGTTTGCTGGGCGGGCTGGCACCTGGGTCCCGTGCTTGAGCGCGCCGTGTTTTTTTTCCATGATCCGGAGACCGGCGCACGCATTGCGGACTTCCGCCTGTGGTGGCCGCATGTGACAGGCACGCCGTTTGAGCAGCGCAATTCGCTGGTGGTGGGTTTTATGATGGCCTTTGCCGTGATCCCGATCATCTTCACGATTGCCGAAGATGCTTTGTCCAACGTGCCAAAAACGCTTACTTCCGGTTCTTTGGCGCTGGGCGCAAGCCGGTGGCAGACGGCCATGCGGGTCGTTTTACCGACCGCCTATCCCGGAATCTTTTCGGCGGTTATGGTCGGCCTGGGCCGGGCCGTCGGCGAAACCATGATTGTCGTTATGGCGACGGGAAATACGCCGATCATGGATTTCAATATTTTCTCCGGAATGCGCACACTCTCCGCCAATATCGCAGTGGAACTTCCGGAAGCGCCTTATCTGGGGACGCTCTACCGCACGCTCTTCTTCGGCGCGATGGTGCTATTTCTGATGACGTTTATGGTGAACACAGCGGCCGAAGTGATCCGGCAGCGCTTGAGAGAAAAATATAGGACCGTTTAAATGCTGAAACAGCCGCCGTTATTAAAACCGGAAGTCCGCAAATACCGTCCGCCCGGTGAATCTTTCGTCTGGTTTACGGCCACGGGCCTGTCTTTGGGGCTTGTGATGATTCTTTTTTTGCTGGGGATTATTTTTGTCAAAGGGGTGGATGTTTTCTGGCCCAAAAAAGCGGCGCTGATTGAGCTCAAGCCGGACAGTCCCGCCCAGATCGGGCCGGAAAGATTTCTTGCCGGGGTTGTGACGACGGTCCAGGAAAAAATAGGCGGGGATTCAGCGGCCCTCGCGGAGTCCCAAAAAGAATGGCAGCTTTTTGTAGGCAACAAGGATGTTTACGGATACGGATTTAAATATTTTGATGCGGCCTTCATTCAGAAAGTGTCCTACCCTGAAAGTCTTGCCCGCATCGAACGCCTGGAGTACGGCGATGCGTTCGGATATCCGGTCATGATTAAGCTTGCGGCAGGACAGATCCGGACGGCCGGCCAGCCGGGGTTTATCGGCGAGCTGAAGCGGCTCGTGCATGAATCCGAAAAACGCTGGGACAAAATCCGCGATATCGAGAAAAGGCAAATCGGAAAAATCAATGACCGCCTGGAAGATCTCAGGCTCAAGGAAAAATCACGGACGTCTCAACACGGTCTGGAAGCGCGCAGTCATCGGGAACTGATCGCGCAGGAAGCCGCCGGGCTTCAGGGACAGTATCAGCTGCTGGCCCAAAAGGCCCAGGAGCTGAGAAAATTGCAAAAACAGGATCTTATCGTTTACCGTTTGGCCAGCGGAGAAGAAAAAGAATTGCCTGCGGGGCAAGTCCTCGGATTTTATTTTCCGAATCAGCTGAACTGGGCGGGGCGGGCCGGGCTGTTTTGCAAAAGAGTGTTTCAGTATTTGTCGGATGCCCCGCGGGAAGCCAATACCGAAGGCGGCGTTTTCCCGGCCATTTTCGGAACGCTGGTGATGACGGTCCTGATGAGTCTGGCGGTGACGCCTTTCGGGGTGCTGGCCGCCATTTATTTGAGGGAGTACGCCAAACAGGGATTTTTTGTGCGGGCCGTGCGGATCGCCGTCAACAATCTGGCCGGCGTTCCTTCGATTGTTTTCGGGGTCTTCGGACTCGGTTTTTTTGTCTATTTCGTCGGCGGGTCGATTGACCGCCTGTTTTTCAAAGAAGCGCTTCCGACGCCGACTTTCGGGACCGGCGGTATTTTGTGGGCCTCCTTAACGCTCGCGCTTTTGACGGTTCCGATGGTCATTGTCGCAACCGAAGAGGCGCTGGCTGCGGTTCCGCGCGGTATGCGCGAAGGCTCGCTCGCCTGCGGGGCGTCCAAATGGCAGACGATCCAGAGAATTGTTCTGCCCGCGTCGGCGCCGGGTATTTTAACGGGGCTGATTTTGGCCATGGCCCGCGGTGCAAGCGAAGTGGCGCCCTTGATGCTTGTCGGGGTCGTGAAGCTGGCGCCGACTCTGCCTTTGGACGGCACGTTTCCGTTTTTTCATCTTGAAAGAAAATTTATGCATCTCGGGTTTCATATTTATGATCTTGGGTTTCAATCGCCGGACTCGGAGGCGGCCAAACCGATGGTTTTTGCGACGACGCTGCTATTGATCGGGTTGGTGGTGGTCCTTAATCTCGGGGCGATTATTATTCGTGAAAATTTGCGCAAGAAATATTCAACGGGAGCTTTTTGATGACCGAAAAGGATGATGATATGGAGATCATGGAGCAGGAGCGTCAAAAACCGAGGGAGCGGCATTTCCGCCAAAAAACGGAAGAGCAGGCGGATATTTCCGCGGAGCGGACCGAAGTTAAAGAGCCGTTCAACCCGCTCATCGAGGTCGTAAATTACAATTTTTTCTACGGCGCCACGCAGGCCCTTTTCGACGTCGATTTGACAATGCCCGAAAAACAGGTGACGGCCATTATCGGGCCGTCGGGCTGCGGAAAATCCACGCTGCTGCGCAGCATTAACCGCATGAACGATCTTCTGGACAACGCCTATCACCGCGGCGACATCCGTATCCGGGAGCAAAGCATTTATGATGCCGGCCTTGAAGTGACGGAACTGCGCAAGCGTATCGGCATGGTTTTTCAAAAGTCGAACCCGTTTCCGAAGACCATTTATGAGAATGTGGTCTACAGCCTGCGCGTGGCGGGGCAAAACAACAAAACCGTTCTCAACGAGGCCGTCGAACGCAGCCTCAAGGCCGCGGCACTGTGGGACGAAGCCAAGGACCGTCTGGACGAGAGCGCGCTCAGCCTTTCCGGCGGACAGATGCAGCGGTTGTGTATCGCGCGGGCCGTGGCGAACCGGCCGGAAATCCTGCTGATGGACGAACCGTGCTCGGCTTTGGACCCTATTGCGACGGCCAAGATCGAAGAACTCATGTACCAGCTTAAGAAAGACTACACCATCGTCATCGTGACGCACAACATGCAGCAGGCCGCGCGCGTAGCCGACCATACGGCCTTCTTTTATATGGGGCGGCTGATCGAATTTGGGGAAACGAAGAAAATGTTCATGAGTCCGGACAAGAAACAAACGGAAGAGTACATCACAGGCCGCTTCGGCTGATGCCAGAGGGCGCGCGCCGCCAAGGAGAAAAATGCAACGTCACTTTCATGAAGAATTGAAACAGTTGAAGAACAAGCTGCTTGAAATGAGCTTTGCGGTCGAGGAAGCGGTGGCAAAGGCCTGTGAGGCGCTTTTTACACGCAGTGCGACGCTCGCCGAGTCGGTGATTGCCGGTGAAAAACGGATCAATAACTATGAAATCGAAATCGACGAAGAAGGGCATGCCCTTTTTGCGCTCGGACAGCCGATGGCTGTCGACCTGCGGCTGATTACGATGATCCTGAAGATCAATACGGACATCGAGCGCATGGGAGACCATGCCGTTAACATTGCCGAAAAGTGTCTTTATATTCTCGATGAGCCGCCGCTCAAGATCGACGAACGGTTTGAAAAAATGGCGGCCGCCGCACAAAAAATGCTGCGCGATGCTTTGGGTGCATTCCTGAAAGAAGATACGGACCTTGCCCTGAGCGTGCTCAAGCGCGACGACGAGGTGGATGACTATAACGCGGCGCTTTATTGCGAATTGAATAACCTTATGGAAGAAAACTCCAAAACCGTGACTGCCGGCATGAACCTGCTGATGATCAGCCATAATATTGAGCGTATTGCGGATCTTGCCAATAATATTGCCGAAGACGTGATTTACTGGAAACAGGGCCGCGAAGTGCGGCACCGTATCCATATGGATAAGCCGTCGGCCGGAATGTGACAGCCCCCTATAACTGCCGGTTTTATCCGGCCTTCGGAATTCTCCGGGAGCCTCTATAAGCGGGGCCGTCAGACCGCGTCACATGGTGACGGATATTTTGAAACCCGCAGGGATTTTGCGTTATACTTCAGCATTAAAACCCGGTTCAAGTCTCAGGAAAATCCTTCTGAAATAAGGGGAAACGTTTTCCCGCAAGAAAAGCATACGGATCATAGGGCATGGGTCCCATTTAAGAAGGCTTGAAAAATCGCGAGCCGGAAAAATTGACCCAAGCGGCCTGCGGCAGAAAAATCCTCGGGGAGAAATCACGTGGCAAAAAACAAAAAAAGAAAATATTTTCTCGGAATCGACATCGGCGGAACAAAAGTTCTGACGGCGGTTTTGGACGGACGTTTCCGGATCCGGGGAGAAAAGAAGATCAAGCTCGACGCCCATGAGGACGAGCGCCAATTTTTTGATGCCCTGGAGAACGCCGTCGCGGAAGCCCTCGACAGCGCCGGGGTCCGGAAAAAAGAACTGCTCGCCGCCGGGGCCGGCTGTCCGGGGATGATCGAGAACCCCAAGGGCATTGTCCGGCTTTCACCCAATATTTCATTCCTGAAAAATTGCGCGCTGCGGGAGCGTTTGACGCGCATGTTCGGCGTGCCCTGCGTGATTGAAAATGACGTGAATGCCGGGCTTTACGGGGAACAGCAGTTCGGTGCCGCGGAAGGGTACCGTCACGTCTTCGGTATTTTCATGGGCACCGGTGTCGGCGGGGCCTTGATTTTGGATGGGAAGATTTACAGGGGCGCGACGGGGGCCGCGGGAGAAATCGGGCATGTGTGGCTTTCGCTGCCGAACCTGCTTTCTCAGGAGAGCATGACGCTTGAGGCCCTTACGGGCCGGCTCGCGATTGCCGCCGGCGCGGGAAATCTCGTGCTGAAGCAAAAAGCGCCCCACTTGTACAAACTGGCCGGCGCCGATTTGAAAAAGATGAAAAGCAAAGCGCTGAAACGCGCCGTGCGCGGCGGCGACCACGAATTGCGGGCGTTGATTACGGACAAGTCCAGGGTGGTGGGGATCGCCATGGCCAACGTTGTCAATCTTTTAAATCCCGAACTGATCGTCCTCGGAGGCGGAGTCGTGGAAGCGATGGGGGGAATCATTTTGCCCGAAGCAAAAAAAGTGATGCAGGCCTATGCGATGGCGCCGATCGTGAAATCCGTGCGGGTGGTCCCGGCCAAACTGAAAGATGATGCGGTCGTCATGGGCGCTGCCAAACTGGCGTATGACGCCGTGACCCGGAAGGAGAAGCGATGAGTGAAGCGCCTGCGCAGGTCCAAACCGTGGCGGTCATCGATATCGGGACCAGCGCCATCCGCATGGTGATTGCCGAAATCGGACCGAAAGAAGAAGTGCGTTATCTCGAAAACCTTCACAA
>MHFC01000127.1:0-2140 GCA_001804025.1 Omnitrophica bacterium GWA2_52_8
ATAAATTCTGGCGACAAGCTGTTGGCCTAACGCATTAAAAGCCTTGTCATAAGTACTAAGCCGGATCAGGTCCTGCTGTGTGCTAAGCGATCCCTCCAATTCTCTGCGAATACCTTCTTCTCCGCTCCGTTCCTGTTCAATGTATGTCTGCTTCCCGTCAAGCACGAGACCGCCTGCCACCAATTCCTGCCGCAACCGGACACGCTGACCGGTGCTGTCCATCGCCAGCTGGTAAACGAGAGACTCCATATTTTGCTCCGCATTAAATGCCGCATCAAACGTGCTGATGCGCACCAGATCCTCCGCGCTAATTTCATCCCCCTGAAGTTCGTTTCGAAGCGCCTCATCTTGAACCCTTTGTTGCTCGACATAGGACTGTTTGCCGTCCGATACAACCCCGGCCGCGACAAGTTCTTGGCGCAGGCGAACTCGCTCCCCCGCACTGTCCATTGCAAGCTGATAGATTTGTGTTATTAGTTTATGGTCAACATTAAAGGCAGCATCGTAGGTGCTGACTTTGATGAGATCTTCCGAAGAGCTTTCCGTCCCTTCCAGTTCCCTGCGGATTCCCTCATCCGCAATCTGCTCTTGCTCAAGATATGTCTGCCTGCCCTCCATAACGCGCCCGCCTATGACCATTTCTTGACGCATGCGAACACTTTTTCCTTCCCGGTCAAGAGCCAATTGATAAACAAGAGAAACCAGCTTGTTATCCAAATCAAATGCCTTGTCAAACGTGCCCAACTTGATCAAATCTTCCGAAGTTGTCAGATTACCCCGTAACTCGGCCCGAATAGCATCATCCTCAACCCTTTCCTGTTCGATATAGCGCTGCTGACCCGGAACAATCTGCCCCCCAGCAACGGTCTCCTGGCGTAACCGGACAACATTGCCGGCTGCATCCATTGCCAACTGAAACACACGCGATGTCATCTTTTGTGCGGCATTGAAAGCGGCATCAAATGTCGTAAGGCGGATCAAATCCTGAGACGATCGCAAATCTCCTTCAAGTTCCTTGCGAATTTCCGTATCTGCAGAACGCTCCTGCTCAAGGTAGGTCTGCTTGCCTTCTAAAACTTCGCCGTTGATCACAAGTTCCTGGCGCAGCCGGACAACGTCCCCTGCCGGATCCATGGCCAATTGGTACACTTTTGAAAGCAGGGTTTGTGTCTGATTAAACGCTGCGTTATAGGTGCTAACCCTAACCAGATCTTCAGCCGTCTGTCTGTCACCAAGTAATTCGGCGCGCAGGTCATCACCATCGCGTCTTTCTTGCTCGATGAATGTTTCCTTGTCATCGATAATCTGTCCGTCAATCACCGTCTCCTGGCGGATCCGGACGAGGTCTCCGCCCGCATCCATCGACAACTGATAGGCACGGGAAATAAGCGTCTGATTTCCATCATTGAACGCGGCATTAAAGGAACTGATCTCTACCAGGTCCTCATCAGAATGGTCGGTTCCCTCGAGACTTTGCCGCAGGACATCATCATGAATCATTTTTTGCTCAATATAGGCTGATTTCTCGGGCACAATCTGACCGCCCACCACTAGTTCCTGCCGGATGCGCACCCATTCTCCCCGACTGTCCATCGCCAGCTGATAAACCTGCGTAAGCAAAATCTGGCCAACATTAAATGCCTTGTCAAAAGTACTGATTTTGACCAGTGCTTCGGAAGACGTCCTGTCACCTTCAAGTTCGGCTCTTATCTCATCATCGTCGAGCCGTTGCTGCTCAAGGTAAGTTTGCTCGCCGTCAAGCACTTCTCCCTCGACGACCCGTGACTGCCGGATACGCACAATATCTCCGGCCGGATCAAGCGCAAGCTGATAAACTTCGGACACCAGCTTTTGTTCGACATTAAATGCGGCATCAAAAGTGTTGACCTTCACGAGGTCTTCCGACGTTTGCGAGCCCCCACGAAGTTCTTCACGTATGGCCGTATTCGCGGAACGCTCTTGCTGAACATAAGTCTGTTTATCCTCGACAACCTGGCCATTATTCACAAGCTCCTGACGGATCCTGACAATATCACCGCGGGGATCCATCGCCAATTGGTACACCTCGGAAGCCAGAGCCTGACTGTCAACATCAAAGGCAGTATCGTAAGTTTGAATTTTTACAAGATCTTCATCCGAG
>MHFC01000127.1:2148-5991 GCA_001804025.1 Omnitrophica bacterium GWA2_52_8
ACCCAGCAGTTCAGCGCGAACGGGGGAATCCGTCAGCCGTTCCTGTTGAATATAGGTTTGACGGCCATCGACTATTTGCCCGCCGGCAATCAGCTCCTGACGAAGACGGACAATATTCCCATTCGCATCCATCGCAAGCTGATACATTACGCCAAGGAGAACCTGCGTCAGATTAAACGCCTTGTCGTAGGTCGAAATTTTTACAAGCTCTTCGGCAGATGTACGGTCACCTTCCAGTTCTCGCCGGATTGAATCGTCTTTAATGCGCTCCTGCTGCAAATACTGCTGTTCTCCTTCGATAATATTGCCGCCGATCACAAGTTCCTGCCTGAGGCGTACGACATTTCCTGCTCCGTCCAGAGCCAGCTGATACACCTGGGACACTAAAAGCTGGCCTGTGTTAAAAGCGGCATCAAATGTGCTGACTTTGATCAGTCCCTCTTCGGTTTCCGTATTCCCTTTTAATTCCTCTCTCTTCGCCTCATCCTCGATCCGTTCCTGCTCAAGATAGATCTGTTTCCCTGCGATGACGCTGCCGTTTTCAACCTTCTCCTGGCGGATACGAACGACGTTACCGGTACTATCCAGCGCCAGCTGGTAAACCCGGGAAATCAATGTCTGATCCCCGTCGAAGGGTTGATCATAAGAGCTGACTTTAACCAAATCTTCGTCCGACGCAGCCTGACCGAGCAATTCGGCCCTTAGCTCCTCATCTTGAATTTTTTCCTGCTCAAGATAAGACTGTTTGCCGGACACCACCTGACCTTGAGCTACAAGTTCCTGCCGGAGCCTGACTCTGTCACCGGTGGGATCCATCGAGAGCTGATAGACCTGGGAGACAAGCGTCTGTACCGTAGCATTGAAAGCCGCATCGTAGGTTTTCAGCCGGACCAGATCCTCATCTGTTGCCTCCGGGCCTGAGAGTTCGGACCGGATGACATCATTCGTGATTTGTTCCTGCTCAAGATAGGTTTGACGATCCGGAATAATGCTGCCGCTGACCACGAGTTCCTGACGTAAACGCACACGGTTTCCGGAGGCATCCATAGCAAGCTGCATCACCTGCGATTCCAGAATCTGCTGTGTGTTGAACGCTGTTTTGTAGGATTTGACCCGAACAAGATCCTGCGAAGAGGTCTCATGACCCTCGAGTTCTTCGCGAAGATTTTCATCGTTGAGCCGTTCCTGCTCCAGGTAAGTCTGTTTTCCGGCCTGAACCTGCCCGTTCATGATGAGTTCCTGCCGGATTCTCACAACGGCTCCATCCGCGCTCAGGGCGAGCTGATAGGCTTGTGACAGTAATTTTTGCGCGGCATTAAATGCCGCGTCATACGTGCTGACTTTGGTCAAATCTTCCGAACTTGCGGCGCTGCCGAGCAGTTCCGTGCGAAAGGCTTCATCGTCGATGCGCTCCTGTTCCACATAGGTCTGTCGGTCTGCAATAACATTACCTTCGGATACCAATTCCTGGCGAAGACGGACACGGTTGCCCGTCGCATCCATGGCAAGCTGATAGACCTGAGATACCAGCACATTGGCGGCATTGAACGCGCTGTCAAAAGTACTGACTTTAACGACCTCTTCTCCGGACGAATCCTGGCCTTCAAGTGTGCGGCGGATGGCATCGTTGGTGATGCGCTCTTGTTCCAAATAGGTCTGCTTGCCGGCTGCGGCCCGGCCGTCAACTATCAGCTCCTGGCGCATACGCGTCAGGCCGCCCGCTGGATCCATGGCCAGTTGATAGATCTCGGAAAGGAGGGTTTGCGCCTGATCAAAGGAGGTGTCAAAGCGCCTGAGCTTAATCAGGCTTTCGGAGGAAGGTTCATCCCCTTCAAGCTCCTCACGGATACTGAGATCGTTGATTCTTTCCTGCTGCAGGTATTGTTCCTCACCTTCGGCAGACACTCCGCCAACAATAAGTTCCTGACGGAGACGCACCACATCGCCTGCCGGATCCATCGCAAGTTGGATTACTCGGTTAGTCAACTTTTGACCTGCCGCATTGAACGCTTTGTCATACGTGCTGATTCTGATCATATCCTCCGTCGATGTGTCGGAACCAAGCAGCAGCCGGCGCGCCTCAAGATCATCAATTCTTTCCTGCTCAACGTAACTCTGCTTGTCCGGAACCGCTTCCCCATCAAGAATGGATTCCTGCCGCAGTCGCACACGATCACTTCCCGGATCCATCGCAAGCTGATAGACCTGCGTCACTATCTTTTGCTGCGCATTGTTAAAGGCAAGATCAAAGGTCGTGACCCGCACAAGATCTTCCTCGGATTCAGCCAAGCCGAGAAGCTCGCCACGAATCGCAGCGTCGGAGCTGCGAATCTGCTCTACGTACGACTGCCGGCCGGCAACAACCGCGCCGTCTGCCACAAGTTCTTGGCGTAGACGCATCCGGGTGCTTTTAGCATCCATGGCAAGCTGATAAACCTGCGCGGCGATTTTTTGCGCCGGAACATCAAAGGCCGAATCATAGGTCGTGATGCGAACCAAATCCTCAGTTGAAGATTCGTCCCCCTCGAGTTCATGCCGAAGCGGCTCATCCGCAATGCGCTCCTGCTGAATATAGGTCTGTTCCCCGTCAATGACTTGTCCGTCAATAACCTGTTCCTGACGCATACGGACCCGGTTTCCGGCGGAATCCATTGGCAGCTGGTAAATTTCCGACTGTAATTCACGCGTTGCTGCGTTGAAAGCAGCATCAAAAGTCGCGACCCGCAGCAATTTTTCATCGGTGGAATCCCGCCCCTGAAGTTCGCTTCGAATAGCCGCATCCGTCACACGTTCCTGTTCAACATAAGTCTGCTTGCCCGCCTCAACCTGGCCGTTTTCGACAAGCTCCTGACGTAAACGGAGGAGGCGGCCTGCCAGATCCATCGGAAGCTGATAAATCCGGGAAACGAGCTGCTGCGACGAAACATTAAATGCGGCATCGAATGTCGACACTTTCATCAGGTCTTCATCCGATTCGAGATCTCCGGCCAATTCGGCCCGGATATGGTCATCCTGAATTCTTTCTTGTTCGAAATAAGTCTGTTTGTCCTGAACAACCATGCCTTCGGCTACAAGTTCCTGCCGAATGCGAACCACATTTCCCGTACTGTCGAGTGCCAGTTGATAAACCTGGCTCACCAGCTGCTGGCCGTCATGATTAAAAGCCGAATCAAACGTGTTTAACTTGACCACGTCTTCGGTCGACGTCCGGCCGCCTAAGAGCTCCTGACGAATCCCACTGCTTGCAATCCGCTCCTGTTCGATATAAGACTGTTCGCCTTCCTGAAGTTCACCGCCGATCAAATTTTCCTGGCGCAAACGAACCCTATTGCCCGCTGCATCCATAGACAGCTGATAAACGATTGACTGGCGCACCTGCGTTTGATTAAAGGCCGCATCAAAAGTCGTCACGCGAACAAGATCTTGGGTCGTCTGATCTTCACCTGCCAGTTCCGCCCTAAGGATGCTGTCAGTCAGGCGCTCCTGCTGACTGAACGTAATTTCACCGGTCAGACGGTCGATGGATTTAATTCTTACATCCGATCCGTCGCCGATAAAATCCAGCGTGACGGTGTGCGAAATCAGCTCAGAAAATGTTTCATCTGAAAACGATTGAATGTCTAAGGCATCCTCCAGCGTCGTTTCGCCCGAACGCAACAGTTCCTGCTTCACAGCCTCATCCGCCGCCTGCTGGATCAGCCAGTCGTATTCCCCGGTTTCCTGGTGTTCGGCAATTCCCCAACTCTTGATGTAAAACACCGCATTGCCTTCCTGCTGTTCCACCTGAAGCGTATGACTGATCAAATCTCTATAGTCAGCGGTGCGGTAATTGTCCGGTTCATT
>MHFC01000127.1:6014-8665 GCA_001804025.1 Omnitrophica bacterium GWA2_52_8
TGATCTGGGTCGCCAATTCCGCGGTATCTCCGTCACGGTCCAGATCCCCCGTGTCTTTCAACTGGGTTTGCTGCGTATAAGTATCGTCTTCGTTGCCTTGGCTAAAATCATGGCCAAAATCATGGATCACGGTCGCGTCGTTGCCGATCTGGACCTGACGAAAAACGCTGACTTTGACCGTGTCGTTCAAATCGCCGCCGATGACCCGGTAGCGCTCCTGGTAGTCGTATTCATTGCTTCCTTGCTTATATAGGAAGCGGTCGATCGTGCTTGCGATCACGTCGGTGGTCGCGTCATCCAATTTCCGGTAATTGACAATTTCCCGGGTCCGCGACTGACGGTTTTCACCGCGCTCGTAAACCGTTACTTGCAGTTTCCGGCAAGCGCTAATGTCCTCACAATCGCCGCCGTCCGTTACCGGTTCATACGTCGTCACGGTTCTTAAATCGACCACGTTATAGTCATAAATCGATTTGCTGAGAAGATTACCGTTACGCATGAACCCCAGCGCATAATTGATAAGTCCCGCTCCGAAGGGATCCTGACGCTCCCCCGTCCCGCGGGCCATATAATGCAGTTCGCTTTCCTTCCAAACGCGCGAATCATTCAAAAGTGCATCAACGGCCGGAAGCACGCCCACGGAAGCCGCTTCCATATCGGCAAGATTGTATTGCGTGACCGACCCGAGCAGCCGGTAATCTTCAGTTTCACGGTCGTCGGCTTGATAGCGATAGATCTCGAGAGAACGCACATAATCGCCGTCAAAACTATAATTAAAATTGCGCGCGACCCGTTCATCAACGTCATAGTAGCGCTCATTGACACGCCGTCCGTCCGCCGTATTTTCGAAGGTTTTTTCCAGGGCCCGGTGATTCGAGGTATCTGCCGCAGCGTAGACATAAGACACGATATTTCCGTTCGGCCGCACGATGCGGTGAACGAACGGATTTTTGGTCGCCTCGTCAAGGACCGTGCCCCCGGAGTCATCCTTTTGATAAAAGGTGATGCTGCCGTCGGCAGCGACGCTGTAATCCACGTCCGGATTGATGTCGGGATTCTGCGGGGTGGACCCGTTGTGATAAAGCTCATCATAATAATAGAAGCGCTCTTCGGCCCCGTAAATATCGCGGATGGTTTCAGCGCGGTACCGGCCGGCCACCTGGGAATAGGTAAAGACCCGTCCGTCTTTAAATGTGATAATCAATTTTCCGCTTGATTCGTTGATTTCCTGGACAAATTCGGTACCGCTGGAAGTGGTGTAGTTCTTGATTTCAATGCGCCCGTCCGGCAATTTTTCATAATAAAGAATAATCCCGTTTGAATAGGCGATCCGGTAATCTTCAAGGCCGTTGCCGTCAATGTCGCCCACCGATTCGACCGGAGTCGACGTCACTCCCGTCTTGTCAAATCCGACATCTTTGAGTCGTCCCGTTGTCGGGTCCACATAATGAATGAACTCCTGCAGGACGTTGCCTTCCTTGTCGACCACAGCGACCATGTTCCCGTCGCGGTAAAACGTCGTGATCCCCTTCTCATCCGTCACGGAGGTCAACGCCTCATGGGTGTCCCAAACCCGCTTTTGATTGTCCCGGATTTCCTCGATCACGCGTGCAAAACGCAGATCATTCGGGTGCTTTTCGTCAAACTGCAGTGTTTGCACGAATTTGCCAAGACTCGAAGTGACCGTTACCGTGTTTTTGGTTTCATCATAAACATAACGATACTCGTCCCCGCTTTTCCGGTTTCGAAAAAGCGTCACACGGCCTTGAACATCGTAAACCCGCTCCACAAAACTCCGGGCCCAGGGATCGTACTCGTAAGAAAATATAATCCGGTTACTCCCGTCAAACTTGCCGTTGGCGTCTAAGGCATACGTCAGCCTGGAAATCAATTCTGCGATTTCACCATTGTCATTGACGCGAAAAACGCTGCGGGTTAACGCGTTATCGGGATCGCTCCAGTCGTACTGCACACGGGCGCGGTCAAGAACCTGGGCGGCCTCTTCCTTGGTGAACGCAAACGAACCATCTTCGCGAACATACCGGCCAAACTCATCCTTCTTGGCAGTTTTCCGCACGCCTTCAAAACTCAGAATCCTGCCTTGTTCATCAAAGACTTCCGAAAAGAAGTGACATGCCTCATAACATTGAAATCCGCTCACCGATCGATAAATATCGTCGGCAGTCGACATGACCCCGTCAACACCGAGATCCATCACGCTTTCATTGAGAAGCTGTTGCGTTGCCTCCAAGGTCGTTCGAACTGTGAGCAGACCACCGGCTCCATATTGAAACCGTGTTTGAGTCCCTTCTGTGATATCGCGTATCAAAACAACGCGGCCCTGGGAATCAAACACCTGCTCGATTTGCAGGCTTCGACTCGCAACCAGCCTGTCGTCTGAAGTGGCAAAAACCCCATCCGCGCCAAGATTATAAATCACGCTCCGGCCCAGCCCCAGACTCAACGTGAGCTCATGGCCCTCCATTGCGTACTCAATGCTTTGACCGGTTATCTCATTTATTGACCGGACCAAACGGCCGTTCTCATAAACATGCAGAATTGAATCGCCGTTTTCATTGATCGACGTCACGGTACCGTTTCCGCCCTGTAACATCAGCGGCGCATCGAAAGAAGGCGCCGTGCCAAAATCC
>MHFC01000127.1:8677-13356 GCA_001804025.1 Omnitrophica bacterium GWA2_52_8
GCAACCTGGTACGCGCTTTCTCCGACCAGAAAGTCATCGACTGTTCCGAATTCGCGGTCGCCCCCCATACTGACGACCAAAACAGTTCCGTCGTTGCGGGTAATGGAGACCGTATTTGCCTCAAAATCGTAAGCATAAGTCGTAAGAGCTTGAAGCGTTTCGTCATAGGACGAAACTAATTTTCCGTTTTCAAAAGTCTGGTTGATGCGGTGTCCCTGTGAATCCAGAAAACTCGCTGAAATCAAATTAGGCCGCTCAAACAGATTCTGACCGGCCGAATAGCCGTAGACAAACACAGAACCGTCTTTCTGTACCACGGTGAATGTCATCGCTTGGTCATCATAGGAATATTCCGCAAGGACATGCCCCGTCCTCATATTAACAGCCTGCATCGGACGACCCGTTTGCCGATCATAAACCCATCGAATAATGTCGCCAACCGCGTTAGGCTGCAAAATTTCAACCAGCTCATCATCCCCGGTTCCCAGTTCGCCGTCCTCACCGCCGAACCATAATTGCCGCATGCCGTCAAAATCAATCCAGGCACTGCCATCTTCATTATAAGTAACCTCGGCACCTTCCATATTAACCGGGGCGCTGCCGCCTCCAAGCTCAGTCGGCAATAGCGCGGGCGGAAGCGGCGGATTATGAAAATTGAGATCGCTGATATCTTGTCCGCCCGGCCCTTCCTGGCCGCCGCCGCTCAAACTGAGAGATCCTCCGCCTCCGGCGCCGTCATTTTCCAGTTCCGATTGCAGACGGCCTATTTTTTTGCGGATCTTTTCGCAGCTTGCGCGGGGCATTGTGCGGTCTTCCGCGCAATCAAGAAATTGATTGACGAGTTTCTTTAGACGGTTGTACTTGCTGTCATCATCTCCGCCGCCTCCGCGCGCAGTCAGCGATAACCCCTGCCCGTCGCCGGTCTGGGAAGCCGAAGGAATCGTTTCATCCTCCGGTTCAGGGATCGAGCGGTCATCCGCGGTCAGGAGGATGCCGTCCTCTCCGTAATCAAACCATTCGCGGTCAGTCGTCCCTTCAAGCTGAAGCGAATAATGAGGTTTGCTGTCATCAAAGAAGCCGGTTTCTAGGACCCTGTCGAGGCTGATGCCGTCGGACGCCAGCGCATAGATCGAAAGCGTGTGATTTTCATAATTAATTTGCTGCACTTCCTTCTTTTCATGATCATACCGGTAATCGTTGAGCAATTTCCCTTCCAGATTTTTCTCCAGAACCTGTGTCAACGAACCGTCAGGATTAAAACTTTTGACCGACACGCGCTCTTCGCTCTGAACGGACTGGACATATCGGACCAACACAGCCGCTTGACTCGCCGCGGAGAACCGGTATTCATAAACGGTCTCCTGATAACTTAAGAAGATCTGATAAGAACCCGCCTCGCCATCGACGGCACGCAGCTCATGAAGCGCGATATTTTCAATCGCCGCGGCAAGGCGCTGCGCCAGAGCCGATTTAGCTGTCTGAACAGCAGCCGCTTCTTCTTCCGTCAATTCTTCAGCCCGCAATTTAATTTTAACCTGGTCCGGAAGAGCGCCCGCTTCGTCCATGGATTCAATAAACTGATGCAAAGCGGCACGAGCCAGCACTTCTTCTTCTGCCGAGGGCCGGCCTGCCGCTTTCATAACCTCCAACCGGTCCAAAAAGAATCCGAAATCTTTTTTGGCCACCTGGACGCCGTATTTATTGTAGGCGTAGACGCCGTCCTTCGTCAGGACGTACTCGACCGCATCGCCCGCCATGGCAAAATCGGTTTCGCTCGGGCCTGTGGCGATCGTCGGCTGCGTGTGCGCCTTCAGGTCCGCCCCATCAAAGAGGGCCTGCACCGCAGGCAGCACCCTGAGATCGTGCGGACTTCCCGACGTGAAAAGCACGATTCTCCCGTGCAGGACCGCGATCCCGACTTCATTCTCGAGGCTTAATAGTAATTCTAAGTTTTCTTCGGTAAGGTCGTCGACAATAACAGCGGCGGAGATGCCGCTTTGCTGCAGCAGTGAAAAAGCGTAGTCAAAATCACGGGATTGAATATCGTCATAGCGATAGGACGTTCCGGCTGGACGGTCTATTTTTTCCGAAGGAAGCCGTATGATTTGATTGCGTGCGTCGTAGGAAAAGACGCCTTGTTCGACAATAACGGGAAGATTTGCGGATGAGGTCTTTGTGATCTGGTAGGTCAGATCGGACAAATTGTAAACGGTCGTGCTTTGGTCAAGAGGATCATATTGATAGACCAACTCAGGCGGGCCCCGGTCTCGGATAACCCTCCCGATTTGGTTTTGACCGATGATTTCATAGTGCCTGACGGATTCACCGGGGCGGTGAACCACAAAATCGCCGTCCTGACGCTTCAATAGCGGTTTGAGTTTCGGCGGAACCGCCTGAAGAATTTCGCCGGATTCCATCAATTTATCGTCAGGGAATATGCTTCCCGTCCATTCCGTTACGGAGCCTGCCGCCCGTTCAAACTTGAGATAAGTCCCTTTTTGATAATCCAGAATCGTAAAAATGTCCGCTTGTCGCTCGGCGTCGCTTTCGTAACGATACTCAAGGTCCAAAGAGAGGTTCCGGATCCTGAGGGGGGCGCCGACACCTCCCTGCTCGAGCCGTTTCCAAATGTAAAGGTCCTCGGCACTTTGAAGATCCTGAAACACATACGCGGGCGTGACCTGATCTTCCTGCTGCCACGCGACCATTTCAATCTCATAGCGCTTCTCAAGCGACCGGCCGTCTGATTGCTCCCGGACGCTCCCCATACTCACCAGGTTTCCGGTACCGCTCCGGCCTTCAAGTTGATACGTTGCAAAAACCGCCCCGTCGATAACGGTTTTAGACCCCTGTTCGTCATCATAAGTGATTTCAAGGCGGATTAATTTGCCGGAGGCATCCCGCGTCTGATAATCCACTAACCGGTCAATCTGACGATCATTGTCCAACGTATAAACCATCTCGGTAAACGCATTAAGGGCGTCATAAATCCGGACCTGCATGAGTTGGTAATCATAATCGCGGAGCTTGACCTTCACTCCCTTGATGATTAATCCGGACTCCAGCACATAGAGAGGATTTCCACGGTCATTAATTCTGAACTTTTGGTATACATCATAGGCGTAAGGATCACGCGTGATAATTTCCAGGTCTGATTCCCCGTCCTCGCTATGCGTATAATCAAAATCGCGCGTCTCGATCTCAAAGTCATTTTTCCCGGCATTCCATTTGGTCAGGTCGGTAATGCGGTGGATCAGCCCGTTTTCCTTGTTCATCGAATAGGACGTTCCGTTTTGAAACGAATATTTCACATAAACTTTTCCGCCTTCGGCGAATTCCTGGATCAGGGCGTCCCCCTCAGGCCGGACCAGAGGATTTTGGAATTGCGCATTTAAATCCTGGGGCGGTTGCTTTTCCTCAACGGGTACCGCATCGCCGGCGAGTTTTCCGGACTCCGCAGACGGAGCCAGCGGAAAATCCCACTCGTTAATATTCTGCATGTGATGGATATTTTCTTTTTGACGCGATGGGTCTAATTGCGAATCAACGGAAAGCGAGGGGCTGACAGGAACAGTGGGAGACGCATAAGCCGAGCGCAGGTCCAGTTGCGTCACCACAAATGCGATGACAACAAACAAGCTGATCCCGCGAATTGCGAGCGGCTTTTTTTTTCGATGACAATCACTGAGGATCATGTGCGCCGTGTTTGCTCCTTATAACATCAGTAACTCATGAAATAAGACTTTTTAAAATATCTTATTAAAGTCTGAGCAAAGCTGTACATGTGGAAGTTTACCTAGGAGGCTATCTCTTGTCAAATGAAGAAGTTATGAAGCTGCGATGGAATGTTAGGAAATGCAACATATTGCTCAGGTGTGATTTAAGACAAATTCATGAACTTCTCAAAAAGTGACATTTTTGAACTTCCGGTGTGCTCAGTAAAAAGGGCGCGAGCGAGGCCTATTACCAGTATGGGGTTATTTTGCTCCATGCAAGCCGGTCGTTCGAAACCAGTGTGCAACTTGAACTGACATTGCGCCGACACTCTCACCCTCGGCCCAGTCAAACCACCGGACGTCTTGCTCCTTGCGAAACCAGGTCATCTGACGTTTCGCGAAATGACGCGTCTTTTTTTTGATGACGTCACGCGCGCTGCGGGAATCCGATTCGCCCAGAATCACTTCGTGAATTTCCCTGTAGCCAAGAGCCTGCGCCGCGGTATGAGACACTTTTTTCCGCATTATTTTTTTTGTTTCGGCCATCCAACCGCGTTTAAACATCCGATCCACGCGTTGATTGATCCGCTCATACAGATCCGCCCGGTTGCGGCGGATGCCGATCAAAACGGGACTGAAGCCGGCCATAAATTTGTGTTCGTGCCGGCGATACAGTTCCGACGGCTTTTCTCCCGTCAAAGCAAGGATCTCCAGCGCGCGCAGGATCCGCTGGCGGTCGTTTTTCTGGATCTTCGCCGCACGTTCGGGATCCAACATCCCGAGCCTGTCATAAAGAACGCCTGTCCCTTTTTGGGCAGCTTCGTGCTCCAGCTTTTTACGGACCGCATTCGTGCCGGGCAATACGGGTGCAAGTCCGTAAAGCAAAGTCCGGACATAAAATCCCGTGCCGCCGACGACAATCGGAAGCCTGCCTCGTTTTGTGATGTCCTTTACGGCGCAAAG
>MHFC01000127.1:13408-16772 GCA_001804025.1 Omnitrophica bacterium GWA2_52_8
GCCAAGGCCATGGCCAGCGCGCTTTTCCCGGAGCCCGTCGGGCCCAGGACAAAAAGGACGGGTTTCATTACATCGATTCCGGCTGCGAGATCCCCAATAATTCAAGGCCGTTACGCAGGACAATGCGGGCGGCGTCGCTCAGCAGCAGCCTTGCTTTTGTCAGTTCGGCATCATCCCCCACAATCCGGTGCGCCGAATAGAATTTATGAAAACAGACGGCGAGCTCGCGCAAATAGTCCGCCAGACGGTAGGGCTCCAGAAGTTCGGAAGCGCTGATCAGAATTTTGGGGTATTCGAGGATCCTTTTGATCAGCTGGGCCTCCTGATCAGAGGCAAGCAAATCAAAACGCACATCCTTCAAAACTTCGCGGCCCGCATAGGCGAGCAAACTTGCGATACGGGCATGCGCGTATTGTAAATAATAGACCGGATTTTCCTGCGACTTTTCTTTCGCTAGATCCAGGTCAAAATCCAGATGGCTTTCGGTCCGCCTCATGATAAAGAAAAACCGGGCTGCATCCGCTCCGACTTCCTGCGTCAGTTCGGCCAAACTTACGAATTCCCCGGCGCGAGTTGACATCCTCACGGGTTCCCCCTGACGGTAAAGGGTGCAGAGCTGAACAATGCGGACGTCGAGCTGATCGGGATTAAAGCCCAATGCCTGGCAGGCCGCTTTTAACCTCGGCACATAGCCGTGATGATCCGGGCCAAGCAAATTGACGAGCCAGTTGAACCCCCGGCTGAATTTATAACGGTGATACGCAATGTCCGGGGCCAAATAGGTCATCTCGCCGGATGATTTTCGCACCACGCGGTCTTTATCATCGCCGAATTCCGTAGACCGGAACCACAGCGCGCCATCCTGTTCATAAAGAAACTTTTTTTCTTTGAGGACATCAAGCGTCTTATCGACCTCTTTGTTTGCATACAGCTGCCCCTCGCTGAAATAGGAATCAAAATGAACCCGCATTTGGTCCAGGTCGCGCCGGATTTCCGCCATCATCACATCGCACGCAATGCGGGTGCATTCCCGGACCGCTTCATCCCCGTTTTTCTTTAAAAGCGCGTCGCCGTGCCTGGCCTTTGTTTGCTCCGCCATCGCAATCAGATAATGGCCCTGGTATCCTTCTTCCGGCATCGCGATATTTTTTCCGAACAGATTTTGATACCGCACCCATAAACTTTCACCCAGAAGCCGCATCTGGCGGCCCGCGTCATTCAAATAATATTCCGCCTGCACCTCATGTCCCGTGGCCCTTAAAATGCGCACAAGACTGTCCCCGATGGCCGCCTGCCGGCCGTGCGCAATCGTCAACGGACCTGTCGGATTCGCGCTGACGTATTCTACCAGGACCTTTTTCCCTTTGCCAAACTGAGACATCCCGTAATGAGCGTCATCGCGCAGCACATCCTGAAGGGCGGTTCCCATGGTCTTCTTGGTCAGGTAAAAATTAATAAATCCCGCACCCGCAATTTCGATATGCTCAATCAACCCTTGATGGCTTTGAGCATACTCCCCGCTTTGCATCCGCAAGACAAGGTCTTTGGCCACATCCGACGGCTTTGCCTTGGCGAGTTTAGCCAGCCGGAACGCGAGGTTCGTCGCAAAATCGCCGTGCGCAGGGTCTTTTGTAATGACCAACTCGATTTCAGGCAATTCCTGATCCTGCCAGCCGCGCTCGGACTGAAGGGACTTCATAACATCCCTGACATATCGGGTGAGATCTTCATTCATACCTTTTTGGCATCTCCCCATAAACGCTCAAGTCCGTAAAAATCCCGGGTTTCGCGGTAAAAGACATGCACCAGAACGTTGCCGAGGTCCAGAAGAACCCAGCGGCCGTCTTCAAGGCCTTCCCGGTGGTAGACTTTCAAATGCTTGGATTTTGCGGTGTCAATGATATTTTCCGCGATCGCCTTGACATGGCGGTCGGAATTTCCGTGCGTGATCACGAAATAGCGGGCCACTGACGTGAGTTTCCCCACGTCCAGAATCACAGGATTCTCGGCTTTTTTATCTAAAGCGGCATCTCTAGAAAGCAAAGCAATTCGTTTGGGCTGCACCGCTGATTACCTGATCCATTCCCTGCGCAGGATCTCCTGACGCAAAAATTTAATGCTCAATTTTTCTTCATTTGATTGACAAAAACCGTGACCTGATCGACTTGCATCCAACGGCACAACGGGCGCGCATTATATCATATTTGACGGCCCAAACAGCTAACCCGCATTTCTCATCACCAATGAGAAATGTCCTCGCGGAGGCTGTGGTGCAAATGGGCTTTTTCATTTGTACCCCAGGGGTTGTCTTTTGCGCCCTGTTAAAACGCGGGCGCAAAACTTTGGATGCAACCCCATGCGTCCAAAGCGGTTTTCTTATCGATTCACCTAATCGATGAGAAAACCGGACTAAAGGCCCGCGCTCAGTCCAAACGCCCTTCCAGGGCCAGTAACCGTTTCTTCCAGCTCACGCCGCCGGAATATTTTCCGATCGCGCCGTTTTTTCTGACAACGCGGTGACACGGAACCATGACGGGTATCGGATTGCCCCCCATCGCATTCCCGACGGCCCGGTCTGCACCCGGACAGCCGCTCATCCTGGATAATTGATGATAACTGACCGTCTGCCCATACGGCACTTTCGAAAGCTGTGTTAAAATTTTTATTTGAAAAGAAGACCGGCCGGAAAAATCAAACGGAACACGGTTAAAACGCACCTTTTCGCCCCGGCAATAGCGTCTCAATAAAGCCTGGCATATCCGGAATATTCTGTCGCGTTTCTTATTTTTCTTAACTGTTTTCTGCTTAATTTTATGCGCGCGTTTAGTTTGATGCCTGGGAAACGACAACCGCTCGACTCCGCGGTCTCCGATGCTGATTTCAAAAACACCGAGGGCCGTTTTTGCAAGATAGCGGGATGTCTTCATTGTTGATGGGCCTTCCGGACAGCCTCCAGTAAAATCCTGCCATCCTGCACATTTACTGCGGCCTTGAGTTCGGGCATTCTTTCAAATGCCGGATCCTGCCCTTCGGCCAACGCCTTGATATACGGCAGTGTCTCAGCGGAAAGTTTTTCAGAGGCATAAGTGCCGCATAAGGCCGGTATATTAGGGACGCAAAACCGCAAATTTCCAAAACGGTCATAAACCAGGGGACTGTGGTAGGGCGCGGATAGAGAGTCCGGGAAATTACCTCCCTGGTCAATCGAGACATCCATCAGAATTTTCTTATGGCAAGCTGAAATTTTTTCAAGGTCGGCCACCGTCATCACTTTTTGGGCGCGCTCGCCGGCACTGTGCCCGCAGCCGATCAAAACATCCGCCGCAGTCATCACTTCAAACGTGACTTCATCCGGGGCCAGGAC
>MHFC01000127.1:16804-18196 GCA_001804025.1 Omnitrophica bacterium GWA2_52_8
GCCCGCCTGCCGCTTCCACCACAAAAACCTCCCAACCCAGCGACTTTGCCGTCAACGCCGCGCTAAAACCCGCGTTACCGCCGCCGTAAATGAGCGCTTTCCCTTCACTGCTGATGGCCGGAATGGCCGGATACGCCGCCGCCAGTTTTTGGAGCCTCTCATATAAATCCCCGGGGACCGTGCGGTCTTGATTGGGCAACCGGTTTTCCTTAAAATAGGCCGCATAAATCATGGCCAGCCCGCCCGCAATCAAACTCATCTGTTTAAGGATCGGAACTCCTCCGTCCTTGATGACAGTTTCGTAACCGATTGCTGTCGCTTTGGATTTGACAATGGCCTCCAGCAGCCCGCATTGTTCGGGCGATGCCAGGTGCAAAAAGCAGAAAAGAATATGACGCGGCGTTAACAGCAGGAATTCTTCTTTTTGGGGTTCTTTGACCTTGACGATCAAACCGCATTTCTTATAGAGTTCCTGCCGCGATGAAACAACGGAACCTCCGGCACGGACGTAATTTTCATCCGGAAATCCGCTTGCAGATCCCGCCCCGCTCTCGACAAAAACATCAATTCCCTCAGCCGTCAACCGGGCCACGGCATCCGGCACAAGGCCGACACGCTTTTCATTTGACTTGATCTCTTTGGAAATGCCGACGGCGGTCATGGGAATCCGGCGTTAGAACATCATCCGGGAAAGCGGTTGGTAATCGGCATCCGGCGCCCGAACCAGGCTTTTTCCGTAACACGCAGGATCGGGGCCGCCTGTCTGCGCTTGTACTCATTGTGGTCCACTTTGCGTATGGTTTCCGTGACAACAGCGGCCGGCACGCCGCACGCGGCAAGTGTTTTTGCAATCACTTTCCGGCTCTGGTTTTTTTCGATATACAGGTAGAGAATCTCGTCCAAAATGTCATAGGGAGGCAATGTATCCTGGTCTTTCTGATTGGGCCGGAGTTCTGCCGAAGGCGCCTTGTCGATCACACTTTTCGGAATGACCTCGCGCACCTGGTTCCGGTAATGGCACAGACGATAAACATCCGTTTTATAAACATCGCCGATAACGCTCAAACCTCCCGCCATATCGCCGTACAGGGTGCAATACCCCATCGCCATTTCGGACTTGTTCCCCGTGGAAAGCAGCAAGCGGCCTTCGTCATTCGACAAATACATGAGATTGAGCCCCCGCAGCCGCGCTTGCAGATTCTCCATCGCGAGTGTAATTTTTTTCTCACCGCCCGCAGCTCGCCCTTCTTCATCCGCCCGCGCGCGAGTATTCTTCATCCAGTTGCTGTATATGTCTTTGATCGGATGGATCCGGAAATCAATACGGAGCCTTTGCGCAAGGTCCCGGGCATCGTCCAGGCTCCCCTGCGACGAGAACTCGCTCGGCATGGC
>MHFC01000127.1:18254-21433 GCA_001804025.1 Omnitrophica bacterium GWA2_52_8
CTTGTCATGGCCCTCTTTTTGCGTCGTAATAGCTTCGGCCGACCGGCATTGGTCCCAGTCAAAATAAAACAAACCTTCTTTAAACATCGGCGCCAAAAATAACAGCCGCCCCTTGGCATCCACAAACATGCTGCGCCCGTCAAAAATCAGGTCGTCCTGAGCCCCGACTTGATTGACATACAAAATGGGCACCTTGTATTTTTTGCAATGGCTCTGGAGCAAATCAAGCCGCTTTTGAAGCACCCCGCCGTAAAACGGGGATGCGGACATGTTGACGATCATTTCCGCCTTTTGCCGGCATAGATCGGCCAGCGGCTTCTCGGCGTAGCGCGAGTCCCATAAGTCTTCGCAGATCGTGGGCCCGATTTTGAGGCCATTCCAGGAAATGACGCGGCTGGAAGTCCCGCGTTCAAAAAAAATGTCTTCCAGGAATACATCGTAGGTGGGAAGCAGCCGCTTGAAATAAGTCGCCTGGATTTTTCCGTTCCGGATCCACGCCATGGCGTTATAACTCCGGCCGCCCTTTTTGTCCGGTTCGCCGACATAGCCCACGACCGCGGTAATTTTTTTGCCGCGGGTGGACTGTGCAATTTCTTTTAAGGCCGCGCAACTTTGTTCGATAAAAGCCGGTTTATTTGCTAAATCCCAAATCGGATAGCCCGACAGTGTCATTTCTGGAAAAACAAGCAAATCCGCATTTTCTTTTTCCGCCAGGCGGATCCAATCCAAAACGCGGCGGGTATTGGCCTGAAAATCACCCACGGTGGGATTCATCTGGCCGATCCCGATACGGATATTTTTTTTCATTCGATGACCCGAAATTGATTATGGACCCGACCGGGGTCGAACCGGTGACCTCATCGTTGCGAACGATGCGCTCTCCCAACTGAGCTACGGGCCCGTTACTCTAATTATTAATGTTGCGAGGATAAAATGCGGTTTAAACTGTCTTTGAGTGCTGCAAAGGCTTTCTCTTGCCCTAATTCATTAAAAATTTCATGAAAATAACCGTCCAATATTTCCAATTTTTTTTCGGGGGCCGCCAATTTACAAAAAAAGGCCTTTGTTGCGTCCAAATCAACCACCTTTTCAAGTCCGGCAGCCAAGATAAAACATGGGCAGTCCAATGAAACCGTCATTTCACGCTTTAATAAGGCCATGTATGATAACATTTCCGCTAATAAGCGAACAGATATTTTTCTCCGTATCCATTTATCTTTCTTATAGTTATCTCGCTCCTGGGGAGAGTGCGTCAGGTGGGGCGGGTAAACGGGATTTGAGTAAATCATTGCGGGCGCGACGCTGTTTAAAAATGTGTTCATGCAGACCAACGGTACGGGAAGCTTTAACCCCAGGCAGGGCGACGATAACACAAGACCGGCTAATTGACCGTGGTTCCGCAGCGCGAAATAGACAGCAACCAGCCCACCCATGCTGTGCCCAAGCAAGATCCGCTGATTCCGGACACCGTAGCGGAATTCCATAAATTCCACGAAGGCTTGCGCATCATCCATATACTCCTGAAAATGATCGATATAGACTTCCGGTCCTTCAGATTGGCCGTGTCCGCGAAAGTCAAACGCAGCCAACGAAAGCGCCGGCTCCCCGATGGCCGTTAAAAACTTATCGTAACGGCCGCAATGTTCGCCGTGGCCGTGAAAAACAATGAGGCAGGGTCCCGGTGTAACGGCTTCATGGAAACGGTAATATAATTTTCTTCCGTCTTTGCTTCGAAAATGCCCCTCGTGAAGCTGCATCCTGTCACCTTCTTGCGCAAAACCGCTAACCCGCATTTCTCATCACCAATGAGAAATGCCCTCGCGGAGGCTGTGGTGCAAATGGGCTTTTTCATTTGTACCCCAGGGGTTGTCTTTTGCGCCCTGTTAAAACGCGGGCGCAAAACTTTGGATGCAACCCCATGCGTCCAAAGCGGTTTTCTTATCGATTCACCTAATTGATGAGAAAACCGGACTAACGGTGAATTTCCGCCTTCCAGCGGTCCCCTTTTTCGTAGAGGCTCTCGATCAAATGCGCGTATTTTTCCATGACCTTCCGGCGGCGGACTTTTAATGTCGGCGTCAAGTCACCGCCTGCCTGAGTCAACTCTTCCGGGATAAACGCGAAATATTTGATTTGTTCATAGGCCGGCCGGTGGGACAACCGCTCGTTCAAGGATTGCGCGGCATGCTGTAAAATTTTTGGGTCGGAAAGTTTTGCATTCCAGGAAAGACCGTGTTTCTGCAGTTCCGCCGCGCATTTTTCGATTTGTTCGGGGTTCGGATAGATCAGCGCCACCAGATAGTTCCGCCGGTCTCCGATCACAACTGCCTGCTTGCAATACGGGTCGCCCTGCAAGAGGCCTTCGAGATTCTGCGGCGAGATGTTCTTGCCCCCCGACGTGACAATAATGTCTTTTTTCCGGTCCGTGATCGCAAGAAATCCGTCCGCATCGATTTCACCGATG
Source organism: Omnitrophica bacterium GWA2_52_8 (assembly GCA_001804025.1). GTDB lineage: Bacteria > Omnitrophota > Omnitrophia > Omnitrophales > Aquincolibacteriaceae > GWA2-52-8. Next base: position 20,719 of record MHFC01000127.1, read on the forward strand.
TCTCCCGTATAAAACCATCCGTCCTTGATCACTTTTTGTGTCGCTTCAGGATTATTAAAATAGCCGGTCATCACAGAGGCGCTGCGCGTGAGGATCTCACCGTCCGGGGCAAGCTTGACTTCAATCCCGGGGAGCGGTTTACCGACCGTCCCGAGTCTGAAATCATCCGGCGAATTGACCGAGATCACCGGCGATGTTTCCGTCAATCCATAACCTTCGAGAATTAACACATCGGCCGCTAAAAAAAATTCGGCCAGAGATTTCGACAAAGGCGCCCCGCCCGAGATAAAGAACCGGATCCGTCCGCCAAGTTTCCTCCGGATTTTTTTAAAAACAAGAATCTTCGCAAGAAAATAGCGCAGCGCCAGCCCCGGCAGCATCGTTTTTTTTTCCATCCGGTACCGGACAACCTCACGGCCGACCGCAAGGCACCAATGAAACAAACGCTGAAATACCCTGGGTTTACGGCCGACTTGCTCCATAATTCCTGTATAGATTTTCTCATAAAATCTCGGGACCGCGGCTACTACCGTGGGACGTATTTCCTGAATATCGTCCGCCACTGTCTGCATGCTTTGCGCATAAGCAATCGTGGCGGCGTGAAAAACCATGTAATAGTACCCCGCTTGGCGTTCAAACACATGACTCAGGGGCAAGAAAGAAAGGCACAAGTCCGTCTCATCAATCGGAATCCGGGCACTGGACACTTGATAGT
>MHFC01000128.1:0-1804 GCA_001804025.1 Omnitrophica bacterium GWA2_52_8
ATCAAGATTTTCACGAGCAATATTACCGCCATTGTGACCGTGACCGACACCGGCGGAAGCTCCGGACGCCTGCGCGATGAGCTGGACATGCTGCCTCCGGGAGACATTCGCAATTGCCTGGTCGGGTTGGCCGATGCCGAACCCCTGATCCGGGATTTGTTTCAATACCGTTTCAAAACCGGCGAAGGACTGAAAGGCCACAGCTTCGGGAACCTTTTTATTACGGCGCTTTCTCAAGTCACGGGTGATTTTGAAAAAGCGATTGCCGAGTCCAGTAAAGTGCTGGCGATCCGCGGACGGGTGATCCCGTCTTCGCTTGACAAGGTGACGCTTGTCGGGGAGTTTACGGACGGTTCGATCGTCGAAGGCGAAACCAATATTACGGCTGTCCAGAAAAAATTAAAAAATATGCGCCTTAAGCCCGAGAACTGCAAGGCGCATTCCGAAACGGTTGATGCGATTGAGAACGCTGATTTGATCATCCTCGGCCCGGGAAGTCTTTATACCAGTATTTTGCCGAATTTATTGATCCGCGAAATTTTTGACGCGTTGTTGAAATCGGATGCCTACAAAGTCCTGGTTTTGAACGTGATGACGCAGCCGGGTGAAACAGATGACATGTCGGCGTGGGAACATCTGCGGGTCCTTGTCGAACACACGGACCCAAGAATTGTGGACGCCTGCATCATGAACACCCAGAAAATTCCGGCTGAAATGATCCAGAAATATGCCGAAAAAGGTGCGGGCAAAGTCAAGATGGATACCGAGGTCCTTCAGGACAAAGGGTATGAAATTGTTGAAGGTGAAATTCTGAAGTTAGACGGACAGGTGCGCCATGACCCCGAAGCTTTGGCCCGTCTGATTTTTGACCATTATTATAAAGTGGTTAAACTGGAAGGTATCGCGGCGCGCAAATAAGGCGCCGCGGGGCCGAACGTTCGGGGAAAATGCAGGTTATGGCACAGCATCAAAAAATGTTTAAAATCCGGAATAAACTCGGGTTGCACGCGAGGCCGGCCGCGCTGTTTGTTCAGACAGCGAACCGTTTCAAAAGCGAAGTTGAAGTGGAGAAAGAGGGCGTCAAGGTCAATGGCAAGTCGATCATGGGGATCATGACGCTGGCGGCCGGGGTAGGGTGTGACATCCTGGTGACCATCGACGGCATTGATGCTGATGAAGCGCTTAATGCCATTGTCGAATTGTTTGCCGGTAATTTTGGAGAAGAAACGATATGATGACAAAAATGCAAGGCATCGCGGTTTCGCCGGGCGTGATTATCGGGAAGGCTTTTGTGCTTCACGTGCGCGGGGAGATGTTTTCGGCGAGTGAAAGAAAAATCAAAGACGCCGAGGTCCCTCAGGAAATAGCGCGTTTTGAAGACGCGCTGACGCGGACCCGGGCCGAGATTCTCGGGATCCGGAAAAAAATATTCAATCAAATCGGCCGCGAAAGCTCGGATATTTTCAATGCCCACCTGATGATTCTTGAAGACCGCACGCTCATCGAAGACGTGATCGCGGTGATCAAAGTAAAAAAGGTCAATTGTGAGTTCGCCTTCTGGACGGTTCTTGAAAAGTATTTTACGGCTTTTATGCAAATCAACGATGAGTATCTGCGCGAGCGGATTTCCGATATCAAGGACATCGGCCGCAGGGTGCTCGGCAATCTGGCGGGCGACAAATCGGACACCGTGACGCTCAGGGAAAACAGCATTGTGATTGCCCACGATCTGTCGCCTTCGGACACGGCCATGCTGGATAAGGAGAAAGTGCTCGGGTTTGCGACCGAAATCGGCGGGCCGACG
>MHFC01000128.1:1881-11605 GCA_001804025.1 Omnitrophica bacterium GWA2_52_8
GAACTTGACGAATTGCGCGATTTACCGGCCCTCACCAGTGACAAGCATTCGATCGTGCTGGCCGCCAACATTGAGTTTCCCGATGAAATCACTTCCGTCATTTCTCATGGCGCGGAAGGGATTGGACTTTACCGGACCGAATATTTTTACATGAACCGGACCGATCTTCCGGGCGAGGAAGAGCAGTATAAGGCCTATAAACAGGTCGCGGAAAAAATGACGCCCCATTCGGTTATTATCCGGACGCTTGATCTCGGAGGAGACAAATTTGCCTCCTCGCTTGATGTGCCGCATGAAATGAATCCGTTTCTCGGCTGGCGGGCCATCCGCTTTTGTTTGACGCGGGTGGATGTGTTTAAAACACAAATGCGGGCTATTCTCAGGGCCAGCGCGCACGGCAATCTGAAAGTGATGTATCCGATGATTTCCAACCTGACCGAGCTTCAGAAGGCCAATGAAATTCTTGAGGAATGCCGTAATGAGCTGAAACGGGAAGGCTGTGCATATGATTCGCGTATGGAAGTCGGCGCCATGATCGAAATTCCGTCGGCGGCCATTATCAGCCATATCCTGGCCAAAGAAGTCGACTTTTTTTCCATCGGGACGAACGATTTGATTCAATACGCTCTGGCTGTAGACCGCGTGAACGAAAAGATTGCCTATTTGTATGAGCCGACGCATCCGGCAATCCTGGACCTGATACACAGGGTCGTGCAAAGCGGGCACAAGGCCAAAAAATGGGTCGGCAGCTGCGGCGAAATGTCGGGGGACCCGGCCATCGCAGTGCTGCTGGTCGGGCTTGATATCGATGAAATCAGCACCAGTCCGATTGTGCTGCCCAAAGTTAAAAAAGCCGTGAGGTCCGTCAGCTACAAGGACGCCAAACGGATTGCCAAAAAAGCCCTGGAGTTTGATACGGGCAAACAGGTCCGCAGCTACATCAATCAGGAATTAAAAATTATTGCCCGCAATCTTGTAAGCGATGAGTAGGTCCTGTCCGGAATGGAGGGACGGTTAATTGCTTAAATAACACAATGCCGAGCACCCGGGAAAAAGACCGCACGCGGTGCTGGGCAGAAAGTCTTTCGTCCTTCAATGAACCCAATGCTTAAATTTTTGCTTCAGCTTCACCGGCAGGTTGAGGAAGCCCTCCGCATCGGAAAGGATTTTGCCGCCGCGCGGAAGAAACCGGCCTTCGATAAAATTCTTTTCTGCGGTATGGGAGGCTCCGCGATTAGCGGCGATATTATCCGGTGCCTGGCCCTTTCTAGCGGCCGTTATCCTTTTACCGTTATGCGGTCTGCGGAGATTCCAAAATGGGTCGACCGCAAGACACTTGTGATTATTTCCAGCTATTCCGGAAATACGCGCGAGGCGCTGACATTTTTCTCCAAGGCCCGTCCGCGGTGTCCGCATTTTTTGATTGTAACCTCGGGCGGTCATTTGGCGGTTCAGGCAAAACGCATGCGGTTGCCTACGATGACCGTGCCCGCGGGTTTTCCGCCGCGCTGCGCGGTCGGTTATTTGACCTTCTCGCTTTTGCCCGTGCTCAAAAAATGGGGGATTTTGTTTTATTCCGATGCGGATATCCGCGAAACGCAGAATTTGATGAAAAAATATCCGCGCAAGCAGGCGGATGTCATTGCCGGAAAACTTGCCGGCCGGGCCGTTCATTTTTACGGACTTTCCGGATCGATGGAGCCTGTTTTGCTGCGGTGGCGGGCCCAGCTGGCGGAAAATTCAAAAATGCTGGCTTCCCATCATGTGATTCCCGAAACCTTTCACAATGAAATTGAAGGCTGGCACGGACCGGCTTCTCTGATCCATAAGTCCACGGCGGTTTTTTTTGCCGACCGCGATGAGCCGGCCTGGATTTTGCGGAAGCGGAAAGTAGCCGGACGATTGATAAGCAAACGCGGAGGCCGGGTCATGGAAATAAAGTCCTGCGGCAGAAGCCCTCTTGCGCGGATCTTTTCGCTGATTGTGCTCGCAGACTGGGTCAGCTTCGAGCTGGCCCAGCGCTGCCGGGTGAATCCGCTCGCGATTCCGAATATTGATACGATAAAGAAAATCGACTGAACCTGCGGAAGGTATTGGTCCTATGAGAGTTATTCTTTTGTGTGCCGGTTATGCCACGCGGTTGTACCCGCTGACGGAAAACCACCCGAAACCGCTGTTGGCGGTCGGAAACAAACCGATTTTGGAATGGATTCTGGACCGGATCACAAAGATTTCGGGCGTGAAAGGGGTTTACGTCGTCACGAACCATAAATTTTCGGGGCATTTCGAAAAATGGACGAAGGCGTTGAAATATCCCTGGGCCGTGGAAATTATTGATGACGGGACCGTGTCCAACGACGACCGTTTGGGGGCGATCGGCGACCTGAATTTTGTCCTGCAAAAAAAGAAAATCAGCGCCGAAGACCTTCTTATTGTTGCCGGCGACAATTTTTTCGATTTTGACCTCGAAGAATTTATCCGCATCGCACGATCCCACCGGCCTCACGGGGCGATTGCGGTTTATGACGTCAAGGACAAAATCCTAGCCTCCCAATATGGCCTTGTGCGTACGGCAGCGAATGGAAAGATCCTCGAGTTTCTGGAAAAACCAAAAAACCCGCCGACGACGCTGGCTTCCTGCGGCCTTTACTGGCTGCCCGCCGAAATCCGCGTTTTTCTTGACAGATATCTTGCCTCGGGCAATAATCCTGACCAACCCGGCCATTATATGTGCTGGCTTTCCGAGCAGGACTCTCTCTTTGCAATCCCCCTGAAGGGGCGCTGGCTGGATATCGGCGACCGGGATTCTTACGACAAAGCCAACAAGCTTTTCCGGGAATTTCAGCCGCAGCACACATTGGAAAAGGAAAAAAAATGAACCAAGAACTCCATCTTTTTACGTCAGAATCCGTAAGTGAAGGCCATCCCGATAAAATGTGCGACCAATTATCGGACGCGATCCTGGATGCCCTAATTAAGGAAGACCCGCATTCCCGCGTTGCCTGTGAATGTCTGGTGACGACCGGGACTGTTGTTGTGGCGGGAGAAATTACGAGCAAAGCCTATGTCGACATTCCGCAAATCGTACGCGGTGTTGTCCGGAAAATCGGTTATACAAACGCTGAATTTGGTTTTGATTATAAAACCTGCGGCGTCCTGACCGCGATCCAGCAGCAATCGCCTGATATTGCGATGGGGGTGGACACCGGAGGTGCTGGCGACCAAGGACTGATGTTCGGCTATGCGACGGACGAGACGCCGGAATTTATGCCGCTGCCGATCATGCTGGCGCATAAATTGGTCCGTTATCTTGCGGAAGTGCGCAAAGAGGGCAGGCTTTCCTACCTGCGTCCGGATGCAAAGAGTCAGGTCACGGTCGAATATGCGGACGGGAAGCCTGTCCGCGTGGATGCGGTCGTCATCAGTTCGCAGCACGACAATGATGTGACCCTGGAGACCATCACGCGGGACTTGACCAAGCTGGTGATCAAGAAAATTATTCCCGCAAAAATGATGGATGAAAACACAAAAATTTACGTGAATCCGACCGGCCGTTTTGAAATCGGCGGGCCTCACGGAGATACGGGGCTGACCGGCCGTAAAATTATCGTGGATACCTACGGCGGTATGGGCCGTCACGGCGGCGGGGCCTTCAGCGGTAAGGACCCTTCCAAGGTTGACCGTTCCGCGTCCTATTTTGCGCGCTACGTGGCCAAAAATATTGTGGCCGCCGGCCTTGCAAAGCGGTGTGAAATTCAGGTGTCGTATGCAATCGGCGTTGCCGAACCGGTTTCCATTCTGGTCGACACTTTCGGCACGGGCGCTTATTCCGATGAGGAAATTACGCGTCTTGTGCGGGACACCTTTGATTTTAAACCCCGCGCCATCATCAAAAAACTGGATCTTTTACGGCCGGTTTATCAGGAAACCGCGGCCTACGGTCATTTCGGCCGTTCTGAGGAAGGGTTTACCTGGGAAAAGCTGGATATGGCGGATGTGTTGAAGAGAAAAACATCGGGCCTCAGAAAAACCGCAGGAGCTTGATTACGACGATGAAATCTACCCAAGGAGCCGCAACTATGTCCGCAAAGCAGGATTTTAAAGTCGCTGATATTTCCCTGGCTGATTGGGGCCGTAAAGAAATCCAGCTGGCCGAAAAGGAAATGCCGGGATTGATGGCGCTCAGAAAAGAATACAGCAGTCAAAAACCGCTTAAGGGAGCACGGATCGCCGGCTGTTTGCATATGACCGTCCAGACTGCGGTATTGATTGAAACGCTGATAGAACTCGGCGCCGCCCTCCGCTGGTCATCCTGTAATATTTTTTCGACCCAGGACCATGCCGCCGCAGCCATCGCGGCCAAAGGGATTCCCGTATTTGCATGGAAGGGTGAAACCGAAGCGGAATATGAATGGTGTATCGAACAGACCCTCACGTGGCCGGATGGGAAAGGTCCGAATATGATCCTGGACGACGGCGGGGATCTGACGCGGGTGCTGCATGAAGACCGTTATGCCGCATACATGAAAGAAGTCCGGGGGATCAGCGAGGAGACGACGACAGGGGTCCATGCACTTGAACGCATGATGAAAGCCGGCAAGCTTAAGTGCCCTGCATTTAATGTTAATGATTCCGTGACAAAATCAAAATTCGACAATCTCTACGGCTGCCGCGAGTCGCTGGCGGACGGGATCAAGCGCGCGACCGATATTATGGTGGCCGGTAAAGTGGTTGTGATCGCCGGTTACGGGGATGTCGGAAAAGGCTGCGCGCAGTCGATGCGCGGTTTCGGCGCCCGTGTCATTATTACCGAAATCGACCCCATCTGCGCTTTGCAGGCCGCCATGGAAGGGTTTGAAGTCAAAACGATGTCGGAAGCGGTTCCTGAGGGGGACATTTTTGTTACCGCGACAGGGGTTTGCGATATCGTGTCGGTGGAGTTTATGAAGCGGATGAAGGACGAGGCCATTGTTTGCAACATCGGGCATTTTGACGTCGAAATTGACGTGGCCGGGCTGAAGGCGTTTCCCGGAATCAAACACATGAACATTAAACCGCAAGTCGACCGGTACATTTTTCCGGACGGGCATGCGGTCCTTCTGCTTGCCGAAGGGCGGCTTGTCAATCTTGGATGTGCGACGGGGCACCCGTCATTTGTGATGAGCAATTCATTCACCAACCAGGTCATGGCCCAGATCGAGCTTTTTAATCACAGCGCAAAGTACGAGAAGAAAGTTTATATGCTGCCCAAGCTGCTGGATGAAAAAGTGGCGCGTCTTCATCTCGCAAAACTCGGCGTGAAACTGGAACAGCTTACCGAAAAGCAGGCCAAATATCTCGGCATTCCGGCCAGCGGACCGTATAAACCGGAGCACTACCGTTATTAAGGCCGGCGTGCCGCCGTGTCATGCGGCGTCTTAACCGGTCACGAAGACCGGAAACAATACCCTAAGACAAATAATTTTTTAAAATAAAGGGACTCGTTATGGCCAAAGCCAAGGCAAGCCACATACTTGTAAAGGACGAAAAAAAATGCCGGGATCTCAAAGCTGAAATTGATAAAGGCGCAAGCTTTGGGGCCCTTGCGAAAAAGCATTCTCTTTGTCCGTCCGGAAAACAGGGCGGGGACCTCGGGACTTTTTTTCGCGGCCAAATGGTGCCCGAGTTCGATCAGGTGGTTTTTTTTGAGGCGGTCGGCAAGGTCCATGGGCCCGTTAAAACCCAGTTTGGATATCATCTGATCCACATCGAAAGCCGGGAATAAAACAAAGCCGCATTCCCGCAGCCGGTTTTCCCCGCTCAGGGTTTCTTTAGCACCTTTCATCAAGCTTAATCACGGCAGCGCTCCTTTATCTCAGGATTTGTAAACCCGCAGTCTGCGTGTTAGCTTTCTGACTCAATTCATTTTGTGAAAAACGGAGCGCAAGTATGGGCTATTATGCCGCAGATAAAAAAGCCGAAGGATTTCTTCTTTTCTTCTACACACTAGACTTGACGCCGGTACCCGTACCTGATGATCAGGATGCGGAAACGGTTTCAAACATTCTTTCCGGACTTAAATCCAAATCCGATGCGAAGCAATCCAAGGCGGTCTCTTTTTCGCCGGCCTTTAAGGATTTCGGTCATTCCTGCTCTTCACGCATGCCCTCTGTTAACGGCTGGGAATTTCTTCTTTAACCGACAGCTCTTCCTGATGGGCCGGAGTTTCAAAGGCCGAGCGCCGGCCTCCGGTGATCCTTTTTTTCGTTGTTTTCGCCTCAACAAACTAGGGATTGTGCGGCGGAGTCTTTTATATTAGGCTATGTGCATCTTAAATTAAGATGGCCTCTAAAAAAAGGAGCGGTTCAGGATGAGGGGAGACTATGCAATGAAGAAAGCCAATGGGGAAGACGATTTTTTTATTGATGAGGTGGTGACCCTCAAGGGGTTTTTGTTTAAGGTTGTCTTGATTGATGCTTTTACGGGCAAGCTCGGGCTCAAGCAGATTTCACCGAAAGAAGCGGAAATTTTGAAGGAGACGCAAAAGCAGGAGCGCACGCCTCAAGAAACCGCTGCCGCAGTCCGTCAATTAGAACAATAACGATTCGATGTAAGCCGAGGAGGCCATGGAAACACAAGTTTATTCCGTCAAAAAAATGATCTGGACTAATATCCTATTCTTTGCAGTCACAACTGCGGTCGCATTGATCGGGGGGCCTGTTTATTACGCCAAGTGCGGCATCTCGGCGCCCGAACTTATGCTGTTTCTATTCTACATGACGGCGACAGGCCTCAGTATCACGGCCGGCTATCACCGCCTTTTTTCCCATGTTACGTACCGGGCCAATCCGGTCATCCGTTTTTTGTTTCTTTTTTTCGGGGCCGCCGCCTTTGAACAGTCCGCATTGGCATGGTCGGCGCAACACCGCGACCATCATCGTTATGTGGACACCGACCGGGACCCGTACAGCATCCAAAAAGGTTTTTTTTACGCGCATATCGGGTGGTTGATTTTCTGGAAACACAAAATTGATTATGACAACGTCAACGACTTGCAGAAAGACGCGATGGTCATGCATCAGCACCGATACTATATTCTTTGGGCAGCCGTTTCCGGGATCGTTTTGCCGGTTGCGGCCGGAGCGTTAAGCGGGCATGCACTCGGAGCTTTTATTTTTGCAGTTTGCCTGCGGCTGACTCTGGTTTATCACTCCACTTTTTTTATTAATTCCGTCTGTCACATGTTCGGCAAGGCTACTTATGATGTTTATGCGACAGCCCGCGACCATTGGCTGGTGGCACTGCTTACATTCGGCGAGGGGTACCATAACTTTCATCACCGTTTTCCGAGCGATTACCGTAACGGGGTGCGCTGGTTTGACTGGGACCCGAGTAAGTGGCTGATACGGCTGATGGGCTTCCTTAAAATGGCTTCCGATCTGAAACGCGTATCTAATTTCAAAATCCTGGCCGCCCGTCTGGCCGGAGAAAACTGCCGTTTCAGCGACATTCTGATAAAACATGAGAGCAGCGAAGCCGTTGCGGCCGCCGTCAAGGCGCTCACGGCCCGGTATGCCGAAGTTAAAAGTACCTTGGTCCGCTGGGAAACCGCGGCCCTGGAATATCACGAGCTCCTTCAGACAAAAATGGCGGAGCATTCGCAGCATTTGAAAAAGGCCGGACTTGAAAAAATTGATGCGGCCCGCAGGGAATTCCGGCAAGCCTATATGACATGGGCCGAGTTAACAAGTTTGAAGCCGTCAAGGCTGCTTCAATTGTCCGCATAAAAGCAATGAGGTCAAAGCACCCCCCGGTTTTGCCTGAATCCGGTTGAGTCCGGGTTTTGTGTCCGCATTTTCAGTTCTGTACGGCACCCCTGTTTTTATGATGATGCTTGCCAATACAATGCGATGCCCCTAAAATTGTCCCATGGACAGACAATATTCTGCCGGGGTTTTGCACCGAAATACCCGCTTCACAAGGGCCGGATTATGGGCCGCCGTTTTGCTTTTTGCCGGAGGCATGTTTTCTGCTTCAGGAGTTCAGGCTGGGGAATTAAATCTTGAACGGCTGTCCCCTGAGGAAATCGGCACGGTCAATGGGATCTTGGAAAAATTGGTGCCGCTCATCGAGGACAAGCGCGCGAGCGGGGACATCGCCAAGCTGACGTTTGAAGAAGTTTACGTCCCGCTTCTGCCGGAAGAAAAGGCGTTTTTGAAATGGTTTCAAGATTTTGATCCCCTCAAAGCCGGAATCAAAACCAAATGGCAGGGAATCAGCGAGGGAGTCCCGGACCTTGTACGGGTTGAAGGGCAAACGACGTCGCTTGCGGACGGCAGGCAAGAAATTTTGCCGCCTCAATTCGTCCCGCCGGACGTTTATGATGCTTACGGGCGGATGATGCAAGCGATGCAAAAAGATATCGGCCGCCGGCTTTTTATCGAATCCGGCTACCGGTCACCGGCCTATCAACTTTATCTTTTCCTTTTTTATCTCGGCAATCATGAGTATTCGATTCGCGAAACGGCGCGCTGGAATGCATTTCCGGGTTACAGCGAGCATGGTAATCCGGCGAATCAGGCCTTGGACTTTATCAATGAAAGCGGTATCAGCGGAGAGACCAATCCTGCGGATTTTGAAGCCCTTCCTGAATATGCATGGCTTGTGGACCACGCAGGAGAATATGGTTTTGTGCTTTCCTTTCCCGAAGACGACCCAACCGGAATTGCCTTCGAACCCTGGCATTGGCGTTATCAGCCGGACCCGCGTGCATGAAACCGTGTTTAAAAACACAACCGGCAGCCTTTAAAATCCTTCGGGAACCCGACCGGCTTATGATCCGTTTCCGGACCCCGCACCGTGCGCTCAGCTGGGCCGTTGCCGGCGGGGGTTTTCGCATAACCCAAACCGTGATATGGTACCGTGTCCACAATGGGAAGTCTTGTATTGGAGATTTGTCTGGCTATTTGGAAGAAAAAATGAAATCCGAAAAACTGCAAACGGCTGTGGTTCTTTTGACAAGCGCGGATCTGGCGGCTTACTGTGACTGCACTTCTGCCGCGGGAAAGATAGCGGCGCGCTGTATTACCACGGTAGGGCTCCACAATGCCCTGCGTGTGGGAGATCCTCCGGGTAAACCGATCCGCGGCGCAGGCACGATTAACCTGCTTTGCCGTATCTCGGTTCCTCTTTCGAACGAAGCGCTGATTGAGACTGTTTCAGTGGCGGCGGAAGCCAGGACGGTTGCCGTACTGGACAGCAAAGTGATGAGCCGCAGCAGCGGGCTTCCCGCAACAGGGACCGGAACCGACTGTATTGTGGTGGCAAGTCCGGTCCCTAAAGGCCGCAAGGTTTTTTGTTACGCCGGCAAACATACGCCGATTGGCCATGTGATCGGCCGGTCGGTTTATGAAGGGGTCCGGCAGGGGATTCGAGCGGCCTGCCTTTGATTTAACGGCCATCCTAAAGGAATTAGGATGGCCGTAACTTTGTAAAAAAAGCATTCGAAAAAAATAAAGCCCCGGTACAATAGGATGTCATACAACTCGGAAAACTTGCGAATTGCGGCCCATAAATCCGATGTTTTATACACTATGAAAAATCCGGCGAAAGTTTTGTTCGTCCCATTCCTGGTTTTCAGTCTGGGGGCTTTAGCGTATACCGGCTTGGCGGCTCCGGAACAGTCACTCCAGAAGGTGCTGCAGAGCAAAGCTTATCATAACTTTAGAAAACGTTCCGTCTCTGA
>MHFC01000128.1:11667-14979 GCA_001804025.1 Omnitrophica bacterium GWA2_52_8
CTGGTGCAAATTTCCGGACGGAAGTTTCCGGCTTTCTAAGGATGTATTGTCGGAGGCTTTGGCAGAACTGGAGCAAGCGATAGCGCAAACCGATTTAGCTGAAATTCCTGCAGCGGCCGGCGCTGCGGAACCGGTAGAATAAAAAGATTCACGTTTGAGGGTGTTTGTGAAGCCGGGGTTCGAGTCAGATTAAAAAAGGGAGCAGTGCGATGCAGATTAAGCATGCGGCGAGGGGTTTTATGATCGGGGTCATTTTAGCGGGGTTTGCGGTGCCGGCTTGGGCCATGAAAGTCCAGGTCCGGAAATTGACCGGAAAGGTGATAGAGATTGAAACAGCCCCGGATGAAACGGTCCTGGAATTAAAGGAAAATTACGCGGCTATAGACGGGACTCCCGTAGAGCAACAGATGATGTTGTTCCGGAAAAAAGAACTGGCTGACGGACAAAATCTTGAGTTCTACGAAATCCAGGACGGCGATGCCCTCAATATGGTGGCAACCCAGCGCAGAGGCTGATGGGATTGCCGGAGGGTGTGTTTCCTGGAAACCGGCAAGCCGGTTATTTTTTGTCCGCTATTTTTTGCAGCAGTTTCCGGCATCGTACAAGTTCCGTATAAGCGCCGGTTGCCGGGACCGTGACCGTTAGAAACAGGAAAATTAAAAACCATATTGACGTATCTTCCATCCGATAACTCCTTCCTTAAAAAACAGTTGTGTTGATGACGCAGTTTTGTAAGACGTGTTTTGTTTCTTGCGATTAAACAAACGGCCTATCCTGACCTTGTTCGGCATTTTGTTGCGGATTCTATAGCGTCGAAGCTGCGGGCGCCATCCGGCCTGTTTTTAGTCCGGTTTTCTCATCGATTAGGTGAATCGATAAGAAAACCGCTTTGGACGCATGGGGTTGCATCCAAAGTTTTGCGCCCGCGTTTTAACAGGGCGCAAAAGACAACCCCTGTGGTACAAATGAAAAAGCCCATTTGCACCACAGCCTCCGCGAGGGCATTTCTCATTGGTGATGAGAAATGCGGGTTAGCCCCGCCGACGGCCCACAATAAAGATAACCGTTTTGGGGATAGAATCAAGCCCGGGGAAGGCTTGAGGAGCGGTCATTCGGGTATGGAGTAGAACCAGGGGCGTTCCTTTTTTTGAAACTGAACCAGGAATGCTCTTTTTTTGAGTTGGGTTTTATAAGCGTGCGGCCGATATCGTAAACAGCTTCGTGGTAAGAAACCGGATAGATCTTGGGTCCCGCGCGGTCCCCGATTTCAAAAATGCCGGCCGCAAACGGCAGCAGCATATAAAGTAAAAGAAGTATCAGGATCGTAGTCAGTTTCATGGGGTTATAAGACGGAGTTATCTTAAGCGCTTTTTTCAGGATTGCAAGGGACTTAGCAGCGGTTCCGCTGCCCGGGAGTTGTATGCACAAACAGTATAAAAAAATGATCCGGCAAATGGCGGCGAAAAGCAAGCCGGCCGGTAAGAAAGATAAATCAGCGCCCTGGATGCTTTATCTTCTGCGCTGCACGGACCTTTCGCTATATACGGGAATCACCAATAATCTTGCACGCCGTTTTCAAATGCACCAGAACGGCAAGGCCTCCCGTTATACCCGCACGCGGCGGCCGGTAGAGCTTTGCTATTCCGAAATTTGCGGGTCGCGTGCACAGGCCCTCGTGAGGGAATGTGCCGTCAAAGCTTATTCAAGAGAGAAGAAAGAAAAGCTGATTTTGGCCCCACAACACCGTCCCGCATCGCCTGCTACCGCACGAACACCGTCCTTCTGAAGGGCTCCTGGTTTACCCTGTTTGGTTTATGGACTTCTGACCGAAAGTAACTTCTTTTGAGAAGCAAAATTTCAATCAGAGAGCTTTTTTGGGGGTAAAAATACCTGTTTTTTAGAGGCATGCGCAGGAGTATGATGGTGCCCTTTATGGCCAATTAAGGAGCCCCTTTCCGAGAAGGGGGACAGGTTAAGACATGAAAAAACGTCATTTGAGTGTTTTACTCGTCGCGTTGTCACTTGCGCTCATTAACGCCGTTATCACCGTCGGCAAGCTTTATGCCGGCGGGGAGGCTTTTCACCGCGGGGTGGGAAACATCTTCTGGAACGTGGCCGTTGAGATGAACGCCGCCGGAAGCGGGGCGCGGGCCAAAATCCGCATGACTTTGCCTCAGGATAACAGCCGTCAAACGGTCTATAACGAAAGTTTTGATCATGATTTTGAGTTTTACACCCGCATCCGCGATTGGACAAAAAACCGGATGGGTTTCTGGCGCAATGATTTTCTCGAAGGCGCGAACCCGATTCACTATAGTTTTTCGGTGGGTCTCAAGGCGGTGACCTACGCCATTCCGCCGTTTCTTGATCTTCCCAGAAAAAAATCGCAGCTGACTTATCCGGAGGATATCAAGAAATGGCTCGATCCTTCTTTGCATATTCAATCGAACAATCCAAAGATTAAATCAAAATTATTAAAGATCATCGGGAACCGTAAAAACATTCTTGAAATTCACCGTTACCTTTATGATTCTGTGCGTGACAAGATCAAATACAAATCAGAAAAGGGAAGCAAGGACGCCAAGGCCACCCTGGACGCTTTGATTGCCGATTGCGGCGGACAAGCCCGTCTTTTTTCGGCGCTCAGCCGCGCCGCAGGAATCCCTTCGCGCATTGTCGGCGGCCTTATTTTAAGCTCGGGAGTCAAGCGCATTACCCATGTTTGGGTTGAAAATTACATCAACAGCCAATGGATTCCTTTTGACGTTGTCAACGGGCATTTTGCCGCGATGCCGGACAATTATCTCGAACTCTACCGCGGGGATTACGCCTTGATCAAACACGTCGGTCTGCTCAGTTTCGATTACTACTTCATTATGAGCCGCAGCAACGTTCCGCCTCTGGATCAAAGCTGGTCGCTTTATGCCCTGCCGTTCAGGTTCCAGAAGCTTGTCCGCCTTCTGCTTCTTATTCCGGTCGGTGCTTTGGTGGTTTCGGTTTTCAGGGTCCTGATCGGCGTGCCGACTTTCGGGACTTTCAGCCCCATCCTGCTGGCACTGGCATTCCGTGAAATGTCGATTTGGACCGGGCTTGCCTGCCTGACACTCATGGTGGCCCTCGGGTGGATTTTGAGGAGCGCCCTGGATAAACTAAAAATCCTGGTGATTCCCAGGATCTCGATTATCGTGACCTGGGTCGTCCTGGCGACCATTCTGTTTATGCTGGGGGTCCAGTTCCTCGGAGACCAGCGGATTTACTTCGTGTCTTTCTTCCCGATGATTATCATCACCTGGCTGATCGAGCGGTTTTCCG
>MHFC01000128.1:14997-25641 GCA_001804025.1 Omnitrophica bacterium GWA2_52_8
GAACGCTCACGGCACTTAAATGCATGGCCGGGACACTTATCGTGGCCTTCGTTGCGTATTTCCTGTTTGAAATCCCGGCACTACGGGCCTATTTATTTTCTTTCCCGGAATTTTTGCTTCTGTTTGTCAGTTTTCAACTGTTGCTCGGCCGCTATACGGGGCTTCGGCTTCTTGAAATTCCCAGGTTTTGGGAACTGCGCCGGCAGGCCGCGGGCCTGCGGAAGGAATAAGCATCATGCTGAGTTTTTTTCGTGCGGGGCTGCTCGGAATGAACAAACGCAATGCCGATTATCTTTTGCCGAACAATCCGAGGCAGTTTTATCCGCTGGTTGATGACAAGCTTAAAACCAAAAAAGTTTTGGAATCCCACGGCCTGCCTGTTCCGCCCACCTATGATGAAATTCTTTATGACTATCAATCCCGGCTTTTCCGAGAAAAGAAATATATGAAGGAGTTTGTGGTCAAACCTTCGCGTGGTGCTGAAGGGCGCGGGATCCTTGTCATCGCGGACCGTAAAACCGACCGGTTTCAGAAAGCGAGCGGAGAGTGGATCAGCGAGGATGATCTGGAATATCACGTGACCAATATTCTTGCGGGCCTCTATTCACTCGGAGGTATCGATGACGTGGCTTTTATTGAATACCTTGTGCGCAGTCATGCGGCATTCAAACACGTCACGTTCCGCGGCGTGCCGGACATCCGCATCATTGTATTTCGCGGCGTGCCCGTTATGTCGATGCTGCGGCTGCCGACCCGGATGTCGGACGGAAAGGCAAACCTGCATCAGGGGGCGGTCGGGGTCGGAGTCAGCATGGGCGACGGGATCACTTACGGCGGTGTTTGGCGTAACCGCTTGGCGTCCAAGCACCCGGACACCGGCCAGCCCGTGGCCGGCGTCATAATCCCTTTTTGGCATACGATTCTGGAGTATGCCGCCAAGCTTTACGATATCTTCCCTCTGGGCTACCTTGGCGTCGACTTTGTGATCGACACCCTGCTGGGACCGCTGATTTTGGAGCTCAATGCCCGTCCCGGGCTTAGTATTCAGCTGGCCAACCGCACCGGGCTTCTCAGCCGGCTGCAGGCCGTTGAAAAAAAAGGCCCCGGGATCGGAAAGCAGCCTGTGTCCGACAGGCTTGCGGTGACCCGCGAAATCTGTGTTCCGTCCTAGAAAACCGGTATTTTTTTCTTCATCTCAAGCGTGGCCATAATTTTCCCGCTAACGATTATTCCCCAAAGATCCGATAAAGAACTGTTTGGACAGGTCCGAAAATCCTCAAAATCCTCAAAATCCTGTCTGTAAACCGTCCTTAGAGTGCGGGGAGTCTTCGATGCTTCGATTGGTCCAAGTGGTGAAGTGCCCAAAATGCGGTACCGTTATCCCGTGGGCGTCGCTTTCCTTTGTGCTAAAACATTTACGAGGCATCTGCCTCAGTTATCCGCACCGGTTTGATTGCACGAAGTGCCGGGCCCCGCTGACCGTGCGCTATGCGCCGCTCCACTGGATCGTCTACCTGTCCTTCATGGCCGGGACGGCGTATTTGATGGTCTATTTTTATAGAGTCCAAATCGCCAGCCAGTTTTTCGTTTTTATTGCCTCCCTTTATATGCTTTGCGGTATTGTGCTTATTTGCGGCGTCCATCTTAAAATTCCAATGAAGGTTGAAATCGGAAACAGCCAAAAAAATTAAGGAGAAATGCGCATGGGAGCCCCCAAAAAAACTTTTACAAATTGTCCGAAATGCCAAGCTGAAGTTGTGCATACGGGATTCGGAGGGATTACGTATGAAGGGTGCCCAAACTGTCACGGCATATTTTTAGATTTGGAGGATACGGGCAATGAGCATGTCGCCGGAATCACAGCCATTTCTTCAAGGCTAAGGCTGGATCGCAAAGAACTCGATCAGATGGAGATCGCCTGTCCTAAATGTAAGATAAAAATGAAAAAAAACCGATCAGCAACCAAAAAGGCATGACCCTTGATGCTTGTCCGTCATGCAAGGGCATTTGGTTTGATCAAGGGGAATTTCGCCATTATATGAATCCGATTATGCAAATCTTGGTTGAAACGCCGCCGTTTAAAATATGGTATGAATGCGAAGATTGTAAGGTTACACGCAGTTACTCGCAGCATGACGCAGGTGATTCATCCCCCAAATGCCTGCGCTGCGCAAAGACACTCGTACTAAAAACAGTTCGCCTTTTTGAGCGGGCTGAGTGGCGCCGGGATTTTAAAGGGCTTTTGATCTATTCTATTCCGATAGCGATATTATTTTTGGCTAATTATTATGCGCTACAAAACTTTTTTTATGCCGCCATGTTGACATTTCTTGGAGGGATTGCCGGAGCTTCTGTTGTTCAGATAGCTATTCAACATGATAAAAGGCGTAATGAAGGATCGGATTTTCTCTGAGAAACAATTTGTGCTGTTTGATCGCTATAGAATTAAACAAACAGCGCGGTTTGGACGGCTTTGATGAAAACCGAGGGAGCGAGGCCGACGGCGAAGGTTCCGATGAGGAGAAGCCCGAGGGCAAGGGTCAGCGGAAGAGGATAAGGAATTTTTTCAGGGGTTTCTTCCGGAACAAGATACATAAGCCGAACGACTTTGAAATAGTAAAAAGCGGCAATCGCGCTGTTGACGGCGGCTGCCACAGCCAGCGTCAGATAACCTGCCTGAATTGCGCTCGAGAAGACATAAAACTTTCCGATGAACCCCGCCAGCGGCGGGATCCCCGCAAGAGAAAGCATGAAAACCGTCAAGCTTGCCGCCAAAAACGGGGCGCGTTTTGCGAGCCCGGCGTAGGAGAGCAGTTCGTCGCTTTTTGTGCTGTTTGAAACCATAATGACGACGGTAAAAGCCCCCAGGTTCGTAAAGGCATAGGCCACGAGATAAATCAGTACGCCCGGAACACCCGTCTCATTGAAGGTGCACACGCCCATAAGAATGTAACCCGCCTGGGCAATACTGGAATACGCAAGCAGCCGCTTGATGTTTGTCTGCGCAATCGCGGTCACATTGCCGACCGTCATGGTCAGGATCGAAAGGCCCATCAATAGCGGGCTCCATTTCCAGTTGATCCACAAAAACCCTGTCGACAATACGCGCATCATGAGCGCAAACCCGAGCGCTTTCGGCGCAACCGTCAAAAACGCGGCGACCGGAGTCGGTGCCGCCTCGTAAACATCCGGGGCCCACATATGAAAAGGGGCCATTGAAATCTTGAACCCGAGTCCGACGAGAAAAAGGATGAGGGCGATGAGCGTTACGCCGTAAAAAGGGGCCGTTGCGGAAAGGTTCCGGATAATCGAAAGCTCGAGCGAACCGGAAGCGCCGAAGACAAGCGACATGCCGAAGAGCATGATGCCGGAGGCCGCGCTGCCGTAAAGCAGATATTTCATGGCCGCTTCCTTGGCCTTATGACTTTTACGCAGGAAGCCGGTGAGGATGTAGGACATCAGCGACACAAATTCGACCGAAAGAAAAATCATGAGCAGGTTGGTCGAAGCGGCCATTAAAATCAATCCGAAGCCTGTCAAAAGCAGCAGCGTGTAATATTCGCCTTCTTCGGAGGGGGACAGCTCGCGGTAACTTATCGAGATCAGGACCGTTGCTGCAAGAATCAACACTGTTAGGACCCTGAAGAAGCAGGTATAAGCGTCCAGCGTGAAAAAACCATAGAAAAGTTCCAAGGGCTTTCCGGCCAGGTCGGACACTTGAGGAAAAACCGCGGTGCCGAGGAGTACCAGCACGGCAAAAAAACCGACCAGTTTTTTGTTCCGGACGAACAAATCCAGGCCAAGGGAAATCAGCGCTCCGGAGAGGAGAAATAGTTCGGGCAGAAAATAACGCAGGCTTTCAGTTGCGTTCATGCTAGGAAACCCCTCCGACGGAAGCAAGCAGCACTTGCACGCTTGAAGCCATGTAGCTCAAAATCACTTTCGGATAGACGCCGATCCAGAGGATGAAGGCCATCAACGGCACAAGCGTGATAAGCTCGCGCAGGTTAATGTCCGTAAGCCCTTTCCATTTATCATTGACGGGGCCCAGCAGGACTTTGCGGATCATCGTCAGGAGATAGGCGGCTGCGAGGATGATCCCGATGCAGGCCAGGCCGGTAAAGAGTTTGCTGTACGTGTAAGAGCCTAGGAGTGTCATAAACTCGCTGATAAACCCGCTCATGCCCGGCAGTCCGAGCGACGCCAGCGAAAAAAAGATCAGAATGCCTGCGTAAACGGGCGTTACGGCGCTGAGACCGCCAAAGGCCCCCATATCACGCGTATGGGCGCGGTCGTAGAGGACGCCGACCAACAAGAAAAGGCCGGCGGTAATGGTGCCGTGGTTGAACATCTGCAGCAGGGCCCCGTTGAAGCCGTCTGACGTAAAGGCCGCAAGCCCGAGAAGCACAAAACCCATGTGACTTACGCTTGAATAGGCGACCATTTTTTTGAAGTCCGATTGCGCAAACGCGACAAATCCGCCGTAGACGATGCCGATAACTGCGAGGATAGCGAGCGCGGGACGGAACCATTCGGCCGCGTCCGGCAGGAACGGATAACTGAAGCGCATAAAACCGTAAGTCCCCATTTTTAACAGCACGCCGGCCAGGATGACGCTAATCGGTGTCGGAGCTTCGACGTGAGCGTCGGGCAGCCAGGTGTGGAACGGAAAGCAGGGCACTTTGACGGCAAAGCCGAGGAACAGGGCAAGAAACACAATCTTCTGAAAACCGGGATCAAATCCCGCATTCGCAAGCCGGACCCAGTCGAAGGTGTGCGGTTCGGATTTAAAGTAAAGCGCCAGGATTCCGAGCAGCATGAACATGCTTCCGGTAAGCGTATACAGGAAAAATTTAATGGCGGCATATTCGCGTCTCGGACCGCCCCAGATGCCGATCAGGAAATACATGGGCACGAGCACGACTTCCCAAAAGATATAGAAGAGGAACAAATCAAGTGCGAGAAACGTTCCCATCATGCCGGTTTCGAGCAGCAGATAGAGGAAATAGTATTCTTTTTCGCGGGTCTTGATGCCGAACGACCCGATGCAGGCCAGGATCGAAATCAGCGCCGTCAAGAACACCATCGGAAAGCTGATGCCGTCGGTGCCAAGATAGTAATGGACGTTAAACTGGGGAATCCAAACGGCTTTTTCGATCATCTGGAAGCCGGGTTCGGCGGCATTGAACAGCGTCAAGGCCTTGACGGTAAGCGCGCCGGTCAAAAGGGTCGCCGCCGTCGCCACCGATTTGATCAGCCGGGAATTGTTTTTCGGCAAGAGTAAAACGAGCAAGGCCCCGGCCAGCGGAGTAAAAGTAATCCACGATAAAAGATGCGTCTGCATAAGGGCTCCTTATTTTCGCAATTCGATAAAGAATAAGACAATGGTTCCGAGAAACGCGATCAACACATAGTGCTGCAAATAACCCGTTTGTAGCAAGCGGACCAGTGCGCTTGCGAGCTGAACGGTCCAGCCCGTGAGGTTTACAAGGCCGTCGACGATGTGCTTGTCGATCCAGCCTTTGATTCGGCTTGTGCGGGCTGTCGCCAGGCCGGTCTTGTTGACAAGATAATCAATGACCTGTTCGTCGATGCGGTAAAGAGCGCGGCTCATGGCCCCGAACGGCCTGATGAAAAGGATTGTGTAAATTTCGTCGAACCACAGTTTGTTCAAGGAAGCCGTGTAGAGCGGCCGGAAAACCCGGCTGATTATTGCCGGCAGTCCCGGATTTTTCAGATATAAAAACCAGGCTGAGATGATGCCGCCGAAGGCGGCCGCAAGCGAAGTGGCGACGACGAAAGGAATGATGACATGTTCCGAGCCGTGACCGGCGGCGTGCCCTCCGGCATGAACGCCCCCGGCCAGAAAATTCTGGAACCAGTGGTGCATGAAAGGCGAGCCCGGAATCCCTGCAAGAACGGCGCCGATCGCAAGAAGCCAGAGCGGAACAGTCATGACGGCCGGAGATTCATGCGCGTGGATTTTCGGATTCCGCGGTTTGCCGAAAAAGGCCATAAAGACGAGCCGGAACATATAAAAGGAAGTCATCAGCGCGGTCAGGGCAAGCGTCCAGTAAATGACGGGATTGTGTGCGGTATAGGCCGCAGCCAGAATTTCGTCTTTGCTCCAGAAACCCGAAAGCGGAGGGACTCCGGCGATGGCCAGCGAAGCCAGAACGAATGTCGCGGCCGTATGTTTCATTTTACCGAAAAGACCGCCCATTTCCCGCAGGTCCTGTGTATGGCAGCCATGGATCACGGAACCCGCACCGAGGAAGAGCAGGGCCTTAAAAAACGCGTGCGTCATCAGATGAAATGTTCCGGCCGCAAAACCCCCCAAGCCGAGTGCGGCGACCATGTAGCCCAGCTGCGAGATTGTTGAATAGGCCAAAACTTTTTTGATATCGGTTGCCGAAAGCGCAATAAAAGCCGCCATGAACGCCGTCATGGTGCCGATCACGGCAACGGTCTGCATGGCGTCGGGGGCGGCTTCAAAAAGCGGAAATGAGCGGGCGATCAAAAAGACGCCCGCGGCGACCATGGTGGCGGCGTGGATCAGCGCGCTGACGGGCGTCGGACCTTCCATGGCGTCCGGCAGCCATACATGCAAAGGAAATTGGGCGGATTTTCCGACGGTCCCGCAGAAAATCAAAAGGGCTGCGGCCGTGAGCAGCGGTGTGTTCTCCATGAGATGCGCGGCATGCCCGAGATCAGCAAAATTGAGCGTACCCGCTCCGGCGAAGAGCGTCATAATGCCGATAAAAAATCCGATATCGCCGACCCGCGTCGTAAGAAAGGCCTTGCGGCCGGCGTCGGCGGCGCTGTTTTTTTCCGACCAAAACCCGATTAAAAGGTAAGAACACAGGCCCATGACTTCCCAAGCCATGAAGAAGAGAAGGTAGTTGTTTGCGATCACAAGCGTCAGCATTGCGGCCATGAACAGCGAAACGTAGGCAAAGAAGCGCGAAAAGTGCGCGTCGTCATGCATATAGCCCGCGGAATAAACCTGGATCAGCGTGCCGATTAGGGTGACGACAAACAGCAGGACACAGCCCAGAGGATCAAGCAGGACGCCGAAACTGAGCGTTTTTTTACCGAGCAACAGCCATTCGGTTTGGACACTGTAGGCCCCATGGTGCACCACATAAGCGATGGCAGGCAGGGCGACGGCACAGGCCGCCAAGCTCGCCGCGATCGATATCAGCGCCGCACCTTTGCGGACATAGCGGCCGAAAAGGATATTGATGACAAACGCGATAAACGGGAAAAGCGGGATATAAGGCGTGTAATGAATCATGACCGGTTTACCATTTGAGTAACGTGATTTCATCCGTCAGCACGGTTTTACGGACCCGGAAGAGCGCCAGAACGAGCGCGAGGCCGACGACTGCCGCGGCCGCCGCGAGCGCGATGACAAAAATCGCAAAGATTTGTCCGGTTTCCGGGGATGCCGATGTGCTGCGTGAGAACGCAACCAGATTGACGTTGACAGCGTTTAAAATCATCTCGATCGAAATCAAAATTCCGATAATGTTGCGCCGCACGAGGATTCCGTAGATACCGATCGTGAATAGCACTGCGCCGAAAATCAAATAATGTTCCAGTGGAATGATCATAACGGATCCTTTTTTGCGATGACGATTGCGCCCAGAAGCGCGGAAATCAGGACGACCGAAATCACTTCAAACGGAAAGACGTAAGTTGTCATCAGCGCTTGGCCCAGGTCCATGACAGAAACATGCGGGACGGTCCCGGCGGCTTTGACGGGCCAGGGTGTCGTATAAATAAGTTTTGCCATTAAAGTCAAAAATGCAAGGCCGCCCAGGAAGGCAGGCGCGCTCAGGTTATTGTGCTGACGCACATTCGGGTCGCTCAGGCGCTGCGTGAGCATGATCGCAAAAATGACAAGCGTCATCACGGCGCCGACATAAATCAAAATATGCGCCAGCGCCAGAAAATCGGCGCGCAGCGAAATAAAAATTCCGGCAATACCGAGTAACGTTCCGATAAAAGCCAGGGCCGCATGGAAGATGTTGGGCAAATTAACGGCCGCGAGGGCCGCGAATACGCTGAGAGCCATCACCAGGTAAATTCCAATCTGGATGCCGGTTTGCATTTCGCTTATCATGAATTATTCCGCAAAAGTGTAGACCCGTTTTTCGGGCGTATAGCGTTGATTAAGCCGGACCAAGCCTTCATAAGACGCAATCACAAGCGCGATAGAACCGGCAATTTTGATCCAACCGTGCGTGAAATGCCAGAATCCCGCGATCAGGATATTGGCGAGCGTCATCGGCAGAAGCAGTTTCCAAGCCAGTCCCATTAACTGGTCGATCCGGAACCGGGGAAGCGTGCCGCGAAACCAGATCATCACAAAAATCAGGGAATAAGTTTTCAGGAAAAACCACAGCCATGAGGGCAGAAATCCCGGACCCTGCCAGCCGCCGAGAAACAGCGTGGTGCAAATCGCCGAGACGGTGAAGGAGTTCATGAACTCCGCCATGTAAAAGAGCGCGAATTTCATGCCGCTGTATTCTGTGTGAAATCCGGCGATGATTTCGGATTCGGCCTCAGCCAGGTCGAAGGGGGAGCGGTTGCATTCGGCCACCCCGCAAAGAAAAAAGATGATAAAGCCCGCAAATCCCCAGGGTGTCAGCGCAAACCATTGAAGGCCGCCCCAGCCGGACTGGGCCGTCACAATATCGTTTGTCGAGAGACTGCCGGTAAGCATCAGTACGGGGACGGCCGCGAGCACCATCGGCACTTCATAGGAGATCATCTGGGCGATCACACGCATGCCGCCGAGAAGCGCGTATTTGTTGCGCGAGCCCCAGCTTGCCATAAAGATCGGAATCGCAGAAGTGGAAGAGACGGCAATAAAATACAGAAACCCGATGTTGAGATTGACGGGGGTCATGTTGCGGCCGAACGGGATCACGGCAAATACAAGCAGTGCGGGCATGACGATCAATACCGGCGCGAGAAAATGCAGGACACCGTCGGCGCGAAGGGGGACGATGTCTTCTTTTGTGAGCATTTTAATGCCGTCGGCGATCGGCTGCAGAACGCCCCATTTGCCGACCCGGTTCGGACCCGGACGGTTTTGCATGCGGCCCACGACTTTACGCTCAAGCAGTGTCAGATACATCATCGTTACGGGGCCGAGGATCGCGATGGCTGTGATGCTGATCAAAACCGAATGCACAACAAGCGCCCAATCGGGAAGGAACCGGCCCAGTTGATCCAGTATCCCTGATTTTAATGTGACAAAAATTTGGTCCATAAAATCCGTTTAAAGTTCAGTTGAAATAAAGACCCACCGGCCTGTTTTAATCAGGCTGCCGGACTATTTGGCGCTGCCGGCGGCGTTGGTTTTGGGGCCGCTGCTTTTGCCGCCACGGCCGCCGCGGCCGCTTTTTTCTTTTCTTCCGCCTCGTGCCTGCGCGCGTCCACTGCCGACGCATTAGTCGGCCTTATTTTCCGGAAATATTCGTTTGATTTCAGCAGATCGTCCTTGTGATAAAGCAGTTTGTCATGACGGTCAGCGTTGGCAATTTCGAAATCGTGGTCCATATAGATGGCGTCAAAAGGGCAGGCCTCTTCGCAAAAACCGCAGTTCATACAGACCGTGAGGTCGATGTCAAAGGTTGCCGGACGCTTGAGCGGGCGGCCTTCCTTGTCGAATTCACGAACAATATAAATGCATTTCGGC
The DNA here is from genome assembly GCA_001804025.1 of Omnitrophica bacterium GWA2_52_8. GTDB lineage: Bacteria > Omnitrophota > Omnitrophia > Omnitrophales > Aquincolibacteriaceae > GWA2-52-8. The sequence goes on from MHFC01000128.1 coordinate 24,710, forward strand.
GGACATTCCTTGGCGCAGATGTCGCAGGCGACGCAGCGCAGGTTGTCCGGAGTGTTATCAAACACAAGAAATGGGAAATTGCGGAAGTTTTCCTTTTCCGGGAGCCGTTTTTCGGGATACTGGACCGTAAACAAGCCGCCTTCGTCAGGCCCTTTAAAATAAGATGACGTAAAATTTTTCAGCGTGACGAGCATGCCTTTTAAAATACCGGAACCGAATATCATGGAAACCTCTTTTTGACCAGGCTGCAACCCAAACTGTCGATACCGGTCAGTGGTCGACTTCTCCCAATACGATGTCCACAGAACCTAAAATCACAATGGCGTCCGCAATTTTACTGCCGATACACATATCTTCGAGAATTGTCAGGTTGATCAGCGAAGGCGAGCGGACATGATAACGCCAGGGCTGCGGCGTGCCGTCGCTCATCACATAAAAACCAAGTTCGCCCTTCGGCGCTTCGACCCGTCCGTAGGCCTCGCCGACGGGCGGCTTGAAATTGCGGGGGGCCTTAAGAAACGGCGCCATTTTTTTACTGATAGTTTCGCCGGCGGGGATGTCCTTCAGCGCTTGCTCGATGATTTTGAGCGATTCATGCATTTCCAGGACGCGGACATAGTAGCGGTCAAAAACATCGCCCTTTTGTCCGAGCGGGACACGGAATTTGAAACGGTTATAAACGGAATACCCGTCGATTTTACGGATGTCATAGTTAACGCCCGAGGCCCTTAGCATGGGGCCCGTAATGCTGGCGTTGACGGCAAGTTCTGCGGGGAGAACACCCACATTCTGCGTCCGCATGCAGAGGATTTCGTTGCCGGTGAGCAGGTTCTCGAATTCTTCGAGAAATTTTGGAAAGCGGAGAATAATGGATTTAATCTTTTCAAGATGGGTTTCGGTCAAGTCCCGCTTAACGCCGCCGAAACGCAGGT
>MHFC01000128.1:25789-32986 GCA_001804025.1 Omnitrophica bacterium GWA2_52_8
TTGACATGGAATTAAAATAATCAAGGCGGTCTGTGTAGGGCATGGTCGCGGCATACGAAACATTTTCGGCGATCTGTTCATGGTTGCGGTGCAAGTAGCCCATAACCGGTTTGAGAGAAACAACGGTTTCACCGTCGAGTACGACATTCATACGGAATACGCCGTGTGTGGAAGGGTGCTGCGGCCCGACATTGATTTCCAGCGTCGAGGTATCAAAAAGGTCGCGGGATTTAAGTTCTAAACTATTTGTCGCCATAGGGCACTTTTTCGGATTATTGTTTATCCGGCCTCTTTCCCTTCTTTTTGCGCCACGGCGCGTTTGCCTTGACGGTTCAGTTCCTCAGCCTGCCTGCGCAGTTCCGCCGGAATTTTGATGCCGCGTTTTTCAAGCCAGTTGACGTCCGCAATTTCGAGCGTTTCGGCGTCCTCCTGGAGGTAATCCTTGCGCAGGGGCCAGCCCTCAAAGCCGTCCCACATAAAGATGCGCCTTAAATCCGGGTGGCCTTCGAAGCGTATGCCGTACATATCATAAACCTCACGCTCCTGATATTCCGCGCCGCGAAACACGGGGACAAGCGAAGGGAGCGAAGCTTTTTCGCGATCCGTGCGTGCGCGCAGAACAAGGCTGCGGTCCTTGTGCGCGATCGAGTAAAGGTGATAGATCACTTCAAGATAAGTCAGAAGGTCGGCGCCCGTGGCGGAAGAGAGGTAGTCGAGTTTAAAATCCGGGGACTCCTTGAGCCACGCGGCCAGTTTAAGCAGATCTGCCGGATTTTCCACTAAAAGTGATTCGCGGACAAGCCGGAGTTTGATCCCCGGAAAGGCTTTTTCGATTTTTGTTTTTGCGTCAGCAGCGGTCATGGACCGGAAATTTCCTGTGTTTTTTATGCATTCGGCGGATTCGGGGCTGCGGGAGCGGCCGGTTTTGGCGCGGCTGCCACAGCTTCAAGATCCGGGGCCTTTGTTTTCTTACCGATTAAAATGGGGCCGCCGTAACGTTCCTTGCGGTGGTCATTTTGGCGCGGGTTCCAGACTTCGGGATTAAATTTCGGGATGAGCCCGTGCGGGCCGAAATCCGGTACCGGGTACTCGCGCTTCATGCCTTTCTGATACCATTCGGTTGTTTCGATTTCCTGGCTGTCGATTTTTTTCTGCAGTTCCATTAAGCCGTAAAGCAAGGCTTCCGGCCGCGGAGGACAGCCGGGGAGATGAACGTCGACGGGAATGTAGCGGTCGATGCCTTTCAATACGTTATAGCCGTCGATAAACGGGCCGCCTGCGATGGAACAAGCCCCCATCGTGATGACGTATTTCGGTTCTGCCATCTGGTTGTACAGGCGCACGACCTGCGGCGCCATTTTTTTGGTGACGGTGCCGGAGACGATCATCATGTCGGCCTGGCGCGGCGACGGGCGGAAGAGTTCGGCGCCGAAGCGGGCGATATCATAACGGGCGCAAGCGGTTGCGATCATTTCGATGGCGCAGCAGGCAAGGCCGAACTGCATGGGCCAGATGGAAGACCGCCGTCCCCAGTTGTAGAGATCGTTCAAAGACGCGATGACGATGCCCTTTTTCATCAGCTCATTTTTCAAGCCGTTGTCTACCGTGTTTTGATTGGCTGTCTGCGCCATAAATTTCCTTTAATTTATTGCCATTCCAGAATTTTTTTGCGCCAGGCGTATACGAGTCCTACGGCCAGGATCCCTATAAATAAAGCCATTTCCACAAAGGCAAATAAGCCGAGCTGCTTAAAAGCAACGGCCCAGGGATAGATAAAAACAGTTTCAACATCGAAAATGACGAAAATAAGGGCATAAATATAATATTGAACGCGGTACTGGATCCAGGAGTCTCCCGTGGACTCAAGGCCGCATTCATAGACGGCATTTTTAACAGGGGAAGGTTTTTTGGGAGCAACGACTCTCGCGAGCAGGATAGGCAGCAGCGGGAAGACAACGGCAAACAGGACAAAAATGCTGATGAATAAATATTGATAAAAATAAGAATTCGTTGCCATGGCGCGCTATTATACGCTCCAGAAAAGCAACTGCAACAATTTTAGTTCGTTTTTCTCATCGATTCGTCTAATCGATGAGAAAAACATTTTGGACGCATAGGGTCGCATCCAAAGTTTTGCGCCCGCGTTTTAACAGGGCGCAAAAGACAACCCCTGGGGTACAAATTGAAAAGCCCATCTGCACCACAGCCTCTTCGAGGGTATTTCTCATGGGTGATGAGAAATGCGGGTTAGCAGACAACGCCGGGCGGATTCGGGATGCCGGATGCCAAAATTTTTTACGGCCGGACCGCAGTCTATGATTTGGAATGGACCAGCGTGAGCGCGCCGGCGTAATGATGGGTATGGTTGACGAAATCCATGGGTGCCAGTTCGCCGTAGCTGAAGAAGCCTACGACCGGGAGGCCCGGAAAGTATTCGCGGATGAGTGCTGTGTCAACATCGGGCTTTCCGTAAAGCGATTGACCGCGGGCGCAGCAGTTAAAGTAAAATCCGAACGCCGGTTTTGACGGCGAAATGCGATACTGCAAATTTTCGAGCAGAAACCGCATGTCTTCGCGCGCAAAAACAGGGTTTCGCAGTGCGAACGTCACAAAATCACCTTCTTCAACGGGGCTGACGCAGGCCAGCATGCCGTTTTTGACGTTGACACCGAGAATGTTTCGAACCAGGTAATCTGTTTTTTGGAAGTCGGTTTGGAATTCCCGCACGGGAATGCCCAGGAATATGCGCTGGAAAATATTGTCCGGGTTGTCGAAGAAAATGGACGAGATTGATTCCAGCAGAATGTCATAAGCCGGGCGTCCGTCCATCTCGTAAATCAGATTGCCGCTTGCCTTTGTGATTTGCAGTGTTTCGCCGAATGGTTTGCAGGACCTGGCAATGCCAGTCTCCGTGCGCACATTGCCGCCCAGAGCAAATCCGCTCATGGCATCATAGGCCGCCTGACGGCCGAACCACTGATAGGTCTTTTCTTCCGAGCCATTTTCCGACGCCAAGGCACCCATGACAGGAGTGTATTCCCGCATGCTCTCCAGCCCCTCATAAAACTGCGCGCTGCGGAAGCTAAACGGGTCGGGGAAGACGAACATGGAGGTGTCGAGGCCGCCTGTTTCGCTTAGGATGCGGCCCGCTTCCCGGCCCGCGCCGTAATTGTTTTCCTGAAGATTGGGAATCAAAAAAGGGCGGCAGTCAATTTCGTCGGATTCCAGGACCATGACCGCAATGCCGGGCCCGTTTTCAATCTCCGCTTCTTCGGTCAGTACGCCGAAGCCGCTGGCGCCGACGATATTGGAAGTTTCCGCCGTTTTTTCGGCGGTTGTGAGGATTTCAGGCAAATGATCGCGGTGCCGGGCAGTCGCAAAAAGAAAGACATGGGAACATTTTTTAAGATTGGCTTTGGAAAGGGCGTCAAGACACGCCCGGCGTGCTGCGGTGGCCGCATCGTTGATCCTGGAAAATGCCGTAGCGACGCGAATCATGGGAGCATTTTACCATCCGATGTTAAAGACGCAAGAAAGTTTGAATCTCTTTAAAAGCTATCGGCGGATATTTTAAAGGGTTGATCGTTTTTTTAAAAAATTATCGGAGCTGTCTGCCCGCCGCGGTTCCTTTTATTGACGAATCAAAAGAAGATGGCGTAGAATCCCATGATTTGAAGCTTAGTCCGTTTTTCTCATCGATTCGTCTAATCGATGAGAAAAACGCTTTGGACGCATGGGGTTGCATCCAAAGTTTTGCGCCCGCGTTTTCAGGGCGCAAAAGACAACCCCTGGGGTACAAATGGAAAAGCCCATTTGCACCACAGCCTCTTCGAGGGCATTTCTCATGGGCGATGAGAAATACGGGTTAGGGTCGATCCGAAACGGTGAAAAACTATGGAAAGTGGATGGCCGCTGGGTCCGCGTCAAGACAGAAGCACAAATTTTTTTCACCGCTGCGCCCCTGATTTATTTGATGAAAACAGAAATTACGGCAAGCAGCCCAAAGCGGCGCTTCAGATGCGGCTCGGATTTGCCGGTTCCCGGGAAGATGATTTATTGGCGATGGAAGATGTGTCCGGATGATAAATCCCTTTTCCGGCCCGCCCGCGCCGATTGATGTCGGTTGTGCCGTGATTCTGCATCAAGGCCGTTTTTTGCTTTCCCAGCGCAAGCCAGGCGACAGTCATGCCGGGTTTTGGGAATTTCCGGGAGGAACAAGGCATGCCGGCGAGTCTCTGGAGGATTGTCTGGTCCGTGAGATTATTGAAGAAACCGGTATCCTGATCCGGCCCCGGCGTTATTTGACGGAAAGGCGCTATCCATGCGGTGAAAAAGTGCTTTGCCTGCATTTCGTGTATTGCGACAAAATCTTCGGGGAGGCCGTTGCCAAAGACAGCTACCGGGTTGCCTGGGCCGGTTTTGAGGAACTCACGCGGTATGCGTTTGTTCCCGGGGATTTGGACGTTGTCCGTGAGTTGACGCTCAAGAAAGCCCATTATTTCCCGGCAGGGAGCCGGGTTTGAGAATAAAGATCAATGGTCTGCCGTAAAAAGCCGTTCATTTAGACAGCTTTTATCTTTTTCCGGGGACATCGTGTATGAAAAAGCATTTCCGCGTATCACTGCGCTACAAACTTGCATTTCCCGTCCTGGTGGTCGTCACGTCCATGCTTTTTTTGATGTTCCGTGCGACTTACCGGACCGTGCGCGAAGTGGTCGAAGAACACACCGAACAGCGGCTGGTTGCCATCGCCGAAGTGTTCGCGCAGTCCGTCCGTGTCCCGTTAATTTTGCGGAATCAAGAAGTGCTGCATGCCAATATCGAGTGGATGGCCAAGCGCGATGACGTGCTCGGTGTCAGCGTCGAGGACGGCAGCGGGGTGATTATGGGGGCTGCCTATCCCAATAATGTTGCCCTCGCGACTTCCTTTATCGACTCCGATTTTGTCGGCGTCCAGCGGGTTACTCCGGATTCCTATGTCGTCGGTATTGTGATTGAGGAGAGCGACCACTACCTCGGCCGGCTGATTTTGTTTTTCCTTCAGCCGGACCTCGGGATGAAACTGCGTAAAATTTTTGTCCAGAGGCTGCTGATTGCTTTTCTCAGCACGCTTTTTCTCGCGGTGATGATTTCCGGTTTTACCTGGATCGCAATCTTGCCCCTCTTTAAGCTGAAACGGACCGCCCGGAAAATTCTGGCCGGCGACTTATCGGCCCGCGCGCAGGTGCATTCCTTCGATGAAATCCAGGACCTCTCGGAATCTTTTGATGAAATGGTGCACCGCCTCACGCGCAGCTTTGAAAACCTGCGGTCGCGCACCGAGGCGCTGGAAGAGTCGGAGGAAAAATTCAGGCTGGTCGTGGAGAGTGCGGACGAAATCATTATTCTTATCAATGCCGACGGAGACATCCTGCTCCTGAACAAGGAGATTTCCGGAGTTTCACGGTCTGAAGTGATTATGGGGGGTATTTCCCGGCTGCTGGAAATGTACGATGAAGAATCCAAGCACCGTTTTCAGGAAGCGGTGGTGAGCGTCATCGAGAAGAAAACTCCCGTGACCAACCTTGCCGTCACCCAGCACCTGGGAGGCGGCAAGCCGGACGTTTATTATCTTGCCAATCTGACGCCGGTTCTGAATCCCGCAAGCCATGTGAAACAAATTCAGGTCGTGCTGCGTGACGTGACGGAATTGCGGCGCATCGAAATGATGAAGGAATCGCTGATTCGTGACGTGGCGCATGAGCTCAAAACGCCCACCAGCAAGTTTGAAATGGTCCTGCACTGGTTTGAGAAAGACCTCAAAAAAAACAATCAATACGAACGCTATAAAGACATCGTAAAAATCCTTGTGAGCAATACCGACCGATTAATGCGGACGATCAACAGCATTATGGATTTGACCAAGCTTGAGAGCGGTATGGATTTGGTCCAGACTGAAATCCTGGACTTGAACGATGTGTTGAACCAGGTCCATACCGACCTTAAACCGATGGCGGAAGCAAAGGGGATTGCTTTGTTGAAAAAGATTTCGCCCCGGCCGCTTCATATCCGCGGAGACCGGGACATGGTTTACCGCGTATTTGTGAACCTTATCAGCAACTCGTTGAAATTTACGGAAAAAGGCCAAATTGAGATCTCGGATGAACTGCAGGACGGAAAGGTCGCGGCCATGGTTCGGGATACGGGAGTCGGCATTGAAGCCGAAAATCTTGAAAAAATTTTTGAGCGGTTTGTGCAAAAAACAGCCGCGACGGTGGGAATCGGCGTCGGCCTTACGATTTGCCGCGATATCATGAATTTGCATCACGGCAGGATTTTTGCGGAAAGCGAAGGCCCCGGAAAAGGGGCGGTTTTTAAGGTGCTTTTCCCTGCGGCAGCGCCCTTTCCGGAGCCAACCGTCTAGCCCGCATTTCTCATCACCAATGAGAAATGCCCTCGCGGAGGCTGTGGTGCAAATGGGTTTTTTCATTTGTACCACAGGGGTTGTCTTTTGCGCCCTGTTAAAACGCGGGCGCAAAACTTTGGATGCAACCCCATGCGTCCAAAGCGGTTTTCTTATCGATTCACCTAATCGATGAGAAAACCGGACTAATTGTGGCGGCGCTTCCTTTATGGTAAACTTCCTATCAAGAGGTTACTATGGCGGACAAGAAGGTTTTGATCGTTGAAGACGATGAGGATTTGCAGACCCTTTACGGGTTGTATCTTCAGGGTGAATCCTTCGAGATTTGCAAGGCCTATAACGGAATCCAGGCGATTGATGCCGTCCAAAAATTCTGTCCGGACGTGATTGTGCTCGATATGATCATGCCGAAAATGGATGGTGAGGCGTTTTTCCTGTACCTCCGGACGCAATTACGGATCACGAATGTTCCGGTGATCATTGCGAGTGTGAACGAAAAAATCCCCCCTCAAATGTACGCTCACGGCATACAAGCGACTCTGCGGAAACCCTTTACGGTGGAAATTCTGGTGGATAAGATTCGGGAAGCCCTCGCGAATTCCGAGACCGCGGCCCCGCATAAAATCATGTCCCGGCTCAAGCCGCCTAAAGAAAATAAATAGTCCGGTCTTCCCAAAAAAATTCCTGGCATGAACTTTCTCGGCGTGCGGAATTTCCGTTCAATCGTGGTCAGCGAAAGGGAGTTTTTTCTTGCCGTACGAAATTCTGGAACATACCGCGGATACAAGACTCAG
>MHFC01000129.1 GCA_001804025.1 Omnitrophica bacterium GWA2_52_8
AGAATACAAAAATTTTCGATCCGTGCCGACAATGCCGATCCGTATAAGCAAATAGCGGATATGGTTATGTTTGCGGGAACGCTTAAAGTTCAGGAGGCTTCGTGATACTGAGGCAGGGGTGTCCCGGTCACTTCCGGAGTCAAAATTGGCCCGCTTTGTGCCGTTATATGGTACTAGCGGCAGCCTTTATGTTATGGGGGGGGCAAATCGGGCTGGCTTCAGTCGACCAAATTGTTTATGATAGTGGCAATCGACGGAATCCATTTGTGCCGCTGATCGGGGCGCATATCAAAAAAAGCGAGATTGTTCCCATTGACGAGGTCATGAAAATTGAAGGGATTGTATTTGATCCCCATGGGGGATCGATCGTGTTAATTGAAGGACAGGAGTATCGGTTAGGCGATGCCTATCAAGATTCGGTCATTACGGATATTCAAAAGGACAAGGTTGTCTTCTCGCAAAATAATAAAAAATACGCCGTATCCTTGCAGGACGAGGACTTGGGTGCCTACATTACGGATTCTGTCTGAATATGGTCATGACGCGAAGAGGTAAAAGAATGCGCGTGATGGGTTACGGCCTAGCGGTTCTCATAGGATTTGCAGCGCCGGCTTCGGCTCAAGTTGAGGCGGTTCAGGCATTGGCTCCTGCGGCTGCTGTGGACACCCAGCAGGATTTGGTCGAGAAAGTTAATGATCCGGGAAATATCTCACTGGATTTTAAAGAGGCAGACATCAACACGGTTTTGCGTGTGTTGGCGCTCAAAAGCAAAACGAATATCGTTGCGGGACCCGAAGTTCAGGGAACGGTGACGATCAGACTTGAGAATGTTCCATGGGAGAAGGCGTTGGACGTGGTGCTGCGGACCTACGATTATGTTTATGAAAAAGATCAGAATATTATCCGTGTGACAACGCGTGGTAAAATGGCGCAGGAAGCCGTGGTGACTCAGACGTTTTTGCTGAATTACTCAAAGGCGGCTGAGATTGAGGCGGCAATTAAGGATATGTTGACGGAACGCGGCCGGATCAAAACGGCCGAGCGGACGAATTCGCTTGTCATTACCGATATTCCGACCAATTTGTTCCGCGTGGGTGAAGTGATCGCTAAATTAGACCATGTAACACCTCAGGCGTTTGTCGACTCAAAAATAGTCAAAACCGATGTGGGTATTTCGGAAAATCTCGGGATTGCCTGGAACGTCCAAGGCGGTTTGAGCAGCGGCATGTCGCGTCCTGTAACGTTTCCGTTCTCGTTAAGCACAAACGATCAGATAGAAGAGATCAGTCCCTATATTGAAAGGTTTTTCCCCGTGATTGTGGGAACGACCGGAACGCCAAATACACGGGATGCCCGGGGTGTTCTTTTTCCCGCGGGGTCAGTCACAGAAGGGTCCGATGCTTTTACCTTCGGGACACTGGATTTCAGCGACTTTAGTTCGATTCTGCAGATGCTGAAAAGCCGGTCCAATACGAAGATTGTTTCAAACCCGAGGATTGTTGTTTTGAATAATCAAACGGCTAAAGTGCAAGTTGGGGAAGAAATTCCGCTGCCGTCCTTCGAAAGAAACGAGACGACGGGAAGTGTCGAAGTAACGGGGTTTACGTTCCGCGACGTGGGTGTTGTGCTTTATGTGACGCCGCATATCAACTCAGAAGAAGAAATTTTGGTCGATTTAAAGCCGGAAGTCAGTTCCGAAAGAGCAACGAATGTGGACTTCGGGGATTTTCAGATTCCGGCCTTTACAGTAACGTCTGCAAGTACTCAAGTCATGATACAAAGCGGACAAACAATAGCCATAGGAGGTTTGCTTACCGATAACGAGTCGATGTCTGAATCGCGAGTGCCTTTTTTTTCTGAGGTCCCTGTCATAGGAAAATTGTTCCGCTCTAAAAGACAAACAGCGGGGGCAGGTAACTCTAAAATCGAGACTTTATTTTTTGTGACGGTAACACTGGTTGACTCTTCGGGGCAACCGACAGGCCGAAAAGCGTCTGGTAGATTCAAGCGCAATCAGGACGCTAAACCGGCAACGTCGTCACCCGAGACACAAGCAACCGCCGCCTAAAAAGGGATCCGAGGAATGACGTCCGCTGATTAAACAAGCGGCCGTTTCGGTGCCGGAGTTTGTAGCCTGCCATAAAGAAAGCTCGCAAAAAAATCGCGCCCGCCTCGACGATCAATCCTATCCGGATAAGCAATCAATAGGTTCCATGCAGTAATCGACTGCTCGAATATCTTCTAGGGGCTCTAATCTGTGTAAAGAAAGGTAAAATAACTAAAATGGAACGAAAAATTTTAATGAGTTTGGATGCAAACGAAATACGCATTGCGGTCCTTGAGGACGGACATCTTGAGGAGTTCTATATCGAGCGCGCGGATGAAAACAGGATGTTCGGCAATATCTATAAAGGTAAAGTCAAAACCGTTATTCCCGGGATGGGGGCCGCTTTTGTCGATCTCGCTACAAAAAAAGATGGCTTTCTGTACGTGGGGGATGCCATGCGGTCACCTCTTGATCTCGACGCGGAGTATGATGAAAACGCGAAAAATCAGGAATCCAGGCACCGGCGCGAGCGCCATAAGAACATCGACGAAGTTTTAAAGGTCGGTCAAACCATTATTGTTCAGGTGGTCAAAGAACCTCTCGGCAATAAAGGGCCGCGGCTTACCACTCATTTTTCGTTGCCTGCACGGTACTTAGTGATGATGCCGGGTGAGGAGAAGGTCGGTGTTTCCCGGCGCATCGAAGACCGCAAAGAGCGGGATCGGATCCGGATGTTGTTCAAGGAGGTAGAGACTCCGAAGGGGGTCGGATTCATCGTGCGCACGGCCGGCGAAGGGAAAAGCGATAAAGAATTTGTCCGGGACATCCGGTATTTGATCAATCTATGGAAAAAGATCCACGGCTCCATTGATCAAAAGAAGGCGCCGAGCTTGATCCATGAGGAATTGGGCCTAGTCGAAAGGATTATTCGCGACCATTTGTGTGAAGAAACAGACACAATCGTTGTCGATCATATCGATCTTTTCCGCAAGGTGAAGAGATTTTTAGGGCTGTATTTGCCGGGCACGAAATTGAATGTCGAGTTCCATAAAGACCACCGTGTTCCCTTGTTTGAGAAGTCAAACATCGAGAAAGAAATTGAGCGTGCCTTTCAGAAAAACGTTCATTTGAAATCCGGCGGTTATATCGTCATCGAACAGACCGAAGGTTTTGTGGCGATTGACGTCAATACGGGGAAATTTACGGGTAATAAAAACTTGGAGGAAACGGTATACCGCACCAATCTGGAGGCCGCCGAAGAGGTGGCGCGTCAATTGCGTTTAAGGGACATCGGCGGAATCATTATCATTGATTTCATCGATATGGAACGGCATGAACACCGCCGCAATTTTTTCCGCGTGTTTAAGGACGCTGTCCGGCGAGATCGGGCGAAAACAAAAATATTGCAGGTGTCTGAATTGGGTCTTGTCGAGATGACCCGGCAGCGGATGCGGCCGAGTCTTGAAAGCGCGGTAACTCAGAGTTGTCCTTATTGTGAAGGAAAGGGAATGGTGAAGTCTGTCACGACGATGGCCATCGAAACCATTAAAGAGCTCCGCCGCGCCATTGGTCATACGTCAGGACGAACCCTTACCGCCTATGTGCATCCGGACGTTGCCGAGAGGCTTCGAACGAAAGAAAGCCGCGCAGTTCAACAACTCGAGCAAATGACGCGCAGCCGCATCGGTTTGTTTGCCGATTCAAGTTTGCACGTGGAGGACATTAATATCACACTCGTAAAATGATACCTGCTTGAAACGGCGCAAATAAATTGTCGCATAACGGAAAAGGATTCGTTATAATGCCCCTCATGGAAATTGTCTTTATTGGAATCGCAATTCTGTCTTTGATTGTTATCGGAATAGCCTTGACCGCGCTTTTTTTCCGTTTTCCGTCAAAGAAAGCAGTCAGCGGCGATGTGCAGGCCCAGCTTTTGCTCGAATTACAACGAGAAATGGCGGGGTTTCAAAATTCAATGTTAGGGCACTTCGGGAAACTTTCTGATCAGTTCCATGACCACGTCCAACACAATACGCAATTCCTCAGCGAAACCCAGAAAGATTATCATCAAACGGTGTCGCAGGTTCAGCATCGTCTCGGCGAACTGAACATCGCCACTCAGTCGATGGTGGACATCGGTAAAGACATCGCTTCGTTGCAGGATATTTTGCGTGCGCCGAAATTGCGGGGCGGGATCGGCGAATTGCTTCTCGCCGAACTGTTGCGGCAAATTCTTCCCGAAGACCATTTCTCGCTGCAGTTTGCGTTTCGAAGCGGCGCTAAAGTAGACGCCGTCATCCGCGTGGGGGAGGGGCTTATTCCGGTGGATGCAAAATTCCCGCTCGAGAATTTTCAAAGGCTTCTGACAGCCCAATCCGAAAAGGAAACAGATCAAGCGCGCAAGAGCTTCGTTCAAGACGTCAAAAAACATATTGATGATATCGCGGCAAGATACATCCTTCCGGACGAAGGGACCTATGAATTTGCCATGATGTATATTCCGGCCGAAAACGTTTATTATGAAACGATTATTAAAGACGACAAGCAGAGCGAAAGCATTTCAACTTATGCGTTACAAAAGAAGGTTATTCCCGTTTCGCCGAATAGTTTCTACGCGTACCTTCAAGCGGTGGCGCGGGGTTTGAAGGGCATGCGCATTGAGCAGTCGGCACAAAAAATTCTGGAGCGTCTGGGGCAGTTGGAAACGGAATTTACTAAGTTTATGGTCGATTTTGAAAAGCTTGGCAGTCATTTATCAAACGCGCAGTCGTCCTATGAAAAATCATTTAAAAAGTTCGAGCGTTTACAAACGCGGCTTGGGGCTTTGGAACTTCAAGAAAACAAACCGCTTGTAGAAGAAGCCGAGAGCAAATAATCAAGGCCCCGCTCTCCAGGGCGCTCGACCGCTTTTGTTGTTAATTTATTACCTTCGAAATAATCCCGCCTTCAATTATATAGCCAGCAATTTGTTTGGGAGAACCATGGTGTGAAATTGTTAAAACGCTTGACCGAATCCCTCTTGGGATCAATTCTGTCTATCGCGCAGGGAGGCAAGAAAAAATCTAAAAAAAGCGGGAAAAAGGCATCGTCGCAAAAAACTACTGCCCGAAAAAAGGCAGCGGCTCGATCGTCCCGGGTGTCAACCGCGAAGGAAACGGTAAAGGACAAAAAATCGAAAAAAAATGTATTGAAACTCAAAAGGAGGGCGCTGCGCCTGTCTGCCGTCCGGGGTTCTCAGAAAAAGAAAAAGCGGGCAGATGATTACCAGTGCATCGGAGAAGTGACGCATTATTTTCCAAAAGTAAAAGCCGCTGTGGTTTTGATTCAAGAAGGCGAGTTGCGGATCATGGATGCCGTATGGATTAAAGGGGTTACGACCGACTTTAAACAGTCCGTTGCTTCACTTCAGATAAACCGCAAAGAAATACAGATTGCGGTCCGGGGCGATGAAATCGGGATGCAGGTTAAAAAAAGAGTCCGGGCCGGTGATAAAGTTTATAAGCACAGCACACCGAAGATTTGAGGGGAATACGTAGACATGGGGAAGCCTTGATATGGAAGAGCATTATTTGAGGGTTTATCAAACCTTCGATCTTGAGCATGTGAACAAACATTTACTGATCGTCGGAGATTTGGCGGCCGATTGTTCCGCATGCAAAGCGCTGGGGTTAAATTACCGGGAGGTCGCACAATGTCCGGAATGCGGTACGGTGTTCAAGTTTATTACGAGCCGCAGGCTTGGGACCGCGCCCGGCGAACGGTATCCGATTGTCAAGCGGATTAAAAACGCGCGTCCTGACCTTCAACTGGTGGATTACGATGACTTCCAAAAAAGCATGAGCAAAAAGAAAGCGAGAGACTTTTTTGGATAAATATTCGAAGTCAATCGCGTTTGTTGCCTCCATTGTATATTTCTCGCAGGGCGCTCTTGGCATAGCCTCGATCGTGCTTCCGCTTCATCTTCGAAGTCTCGACTTATCGGTCGGTCAAATTGCAACCCTGTCTTCATTGGCGGCCGCGCCCTGGGTGGCGAAAATTATCTACGGACTGCTGTCTGATTCCTATCCGCTGTGGGGTTACCGCCGTAAGTCGTACTTGGCGTTATGTTCCATGCTGTCGGCCGCGGGCTGGGTATTTCTCGTTGTTCTGCCCCCTAGTTGGCATTGCCTGTTGATCAGCCTCATGATCGGGAACCTTGGATTTGCCGCCATGGATGTTGTTACGGACGGTTTGATTGTGGAACATTCAACCCGGGAAACCAGTCCGGTTTATCAGGGAATTGCCTGGGGGACCCGGAGCTTGGGTGCTTTTTTGACGGGGTTGTCCGGGGGGTGGCTCGCCCAGCACTGGGTCGCGCGCGACGTTTTTTTACTGACCGCGACGCTGCCGCTTGCCGTTTTTTTAGCGGTAAACGGCATTTTAAAAGAAAAGCCCAGTCCGGCGGTCCCTGCAATTCAAATCATCGAATCATTGAAGCAATGTTTTAGATTGCTCTTGCTCCCGAATCTGATGTGGTTTGTCGGAATTTTGATATTTTCTTCGACGGCCTCGATCTTTGGGGTGCCTTTTTTCTTTTATATGAAGGAGACCTTGGGCTTTTCCGAGACATTCCTGGGCGGCCTCATCAGCCTTGGATGGGCGGGAGCTCTTGCCGGAAGTATTTTTTACGCCCGGGTGCTGAAGCGGATATCTCCAAAAAAAACACTTTATTGGGCCATTGCGCTCAACAGCATTAATATTTTCAGTACTTTATTGATATTTGACCGGAGAACTGCCTTCGTCCTGAGTGTGATGGGAGGCATTCTCTTGTGTTTGACTTTAATTCCAGTGATGTCGTCCGCGGCTCTTTTGGCGACTCATTCGGGTGTTGAAGGGACTCTTTTTGCGGTTTTGATGAGTATCTATAATTTAGGGCAAATCGGTTTCGGCTATCTCGGGGGACACGTTTATCACATAACGGGGGTTAAGGTGCTGATTCTGATTGCTGGGCTTACGACGCTCGGAGGTCTTTTTTGCGTCAAAATGCTTAATCTGAAATACTTAAAACCCGCAGTCTGATTTTATTACATTTGGGTAGAGAACTCACCATGGATTTATCTGTCGACCCCGGATTGACCGCATTTAATATCGTTCAACGGCTTACCGCACATGGGCATAAGGCTTTTTTCGCTGGAGGGAGTGTCCGGGATGAGATTATGGGCTGTAAGCCGCAGGATATTGATATCGCAACGTCGGCATTGCCAGGCGACGTGGAAAAGTTATTTAAAAAAACGATCCCCGTCGGTCGAAAATTCGGGGTGGTCCTCGTTGTCGAAAATGGACGGACTTATGAGGTGGCGACTTTCCGGAGCGAGGGGAATTATGAAGATGGGCGGCATCCGAAGGACGTTGCGTTTACCCATGTAACGGAGGACGCCAGGAGGCGGGATTTTACGATCAACGGGCTTTATTATGAGCCGGTGACTCATAAAGTTTTGGATTATGTCGACGGTGTTCCGGATATTAAAACGAAGACCGTGCGGGCTATCGGAGACGCGGCGACGCGTTTTAACGAAGACAAATTGCGGCTTTTGCGTGCCGTTCGCTTTGCTGCCAATCTTAATTTTACGATTGAGTCTGTGACTTGGGATGCTTTGAAGGAACGCTCCCGCGAGATTCTTCAGGTGAGCGCTGAAAGGATCCGCGATGAATTGATCAAAATATTCACACGTAAAGGCGCGGCGCGAGGGTTTCAGCTTTTGTCGGATAGCGGGCTCATGAAAGAAATTCTTCCCGAGATTGAGGCCATGAAAGGGGTCGAGCAGCCTTCGGATTATCATCCGGAAGGGGATGTGTTTGTGCACACGAAATTACTGCTGCAGAAAATGGAAGAGCTTCCGCAAACCAATCTTGTGCTTGCCTTTGGGGCCCTGTTTCATGACATCGCAAAACCGGTTACGGCCGCCGTCCGGAAGGGGCGTATCACGTTTTATGAGCATGCCCCGATAGGCGCCAAGATGACGGAAGCCATCATGAAAAGGCTGCGTTTTTCAAATGATGAGGTGCGCGCCGTCGTCGAAGCGGTGGGCAATCATATGAAATTCGGGGATGTAAAAAAAATGCGGGCCGGTAAGCTGAAACGTTTTGTGGCGCGCGATAATTTTCAAAACGAAATGATACTGCACAAAATCGATTGCCAAGCTTCGCACGGCAACCTTGAAAATTATCAATTCTTAAAGAATAAAATTGATGAATATGAAGATGAAAATCTGCGTCCGGAGCCATTCATTGACGGTCATGATGCGCTTAAGCTCGGGATCACGCCCGGCCCGGCAATTAAGCGCATTCTGGAGAAAATGTATGACCTTCAGCTTGAAGGGCAATTTCACGGCAGAGACGAAGCTTTGAACTATTTGAAATCAAAACTTGCTGAATTTCTTGATTCATGAATTTCCTTCAATCCCGGATCATTATTTTGCTGTTCGTGTTGATTTGGCCTGCCGATGGATTTTGCGCTCGGGTGAAAGGAATTCACTCGGGTACGGAGTTTGAATTAGATGACGGGCGGCGGATCCGACTTGCCGGAGTCGACGTGTCGGCCGAAGGCCGGCGGATGCTGCCGGCGCTCGTCGGCGGACGTGACGTTGAAATTGATGAGGATTCGGGCACGGACGAATTGACAGGGGGGAATATCCCGGCGGCGTATGTGTACGTCCGCATTAATGAGCTCATTATCAGCGGTGATAAAAAACGTAATGAGTCCGAACGGCGCATTATGATCAACGAACTGCTTCTAGAAACCGGTGCCGCGAAAGTTGCCGCCGGAGCTGATTTTAAAAAAAGGGAAAAATTCAATGTTATTGAGCAGGCCGCGAAAACCCAAGGACGCGGCATCTGGTCTTATGATGAACGAATCCTTCAGCGGATTGAAGGTTAGAGCGGCTAAACCCGCTTCATGGCGGGCCGCGATCTTCATTCTGATCATGACGCTGCTGATCTCGGGAGGGGCGATATTATTGTTGCTCCGGAGTCAGTTTGATATGACTTATTATGCCCGGCCCTCACAGTATTTAAAGGCGTTTGTTGACGTTTTGACGCGTTTTCCTGGGCATGAGACACGTTTTGGCACCTATGGGGCAAAATGGGGCTTATTAGGGGCTGTAATCGAATTACAGGACGTTTATGTGGCTTTAATTGAGCCAGAAGAACCCGCCGGTAATTCGGCCCCTATCGAAATCAGCAAGGCCACTTATGATTTCGACGTCTTAAAATTATTAAAGCATCAGATACATGTCCGTCAATTAGTGATCGAGCGGGCGTCGATTCCCTTGATCCGCAAGGACCGCGGTATTGATTTTTTGAAGCTGTTAAAAGCGCGGCAGAACTTAATATTTGATGCCGGACCCCATCCATTGAATGTGAATGCCGGTCTATGGAAGGCCGGAATGGCCGCAGGTGACGGAATCATGACTTGGGTCCGGACGCTGGAAGTTCTGGTTCCGTCAATGGTCATAGCGGACGGAGTGATAAAGTTTAAAGATGCGGTGTCAAAACGACCGATTCGCGAAATTCCTTTTAGCGAGCTTAAAATTATTTCGGCAAAGAATCCGAATGAGATCGGAATCCATGGACAGTTTATTCCCGGCTATTTTTCTCATGAGATCCCGTTAACTTTCCAGGGGAGCTATGACATCACCGGGAATTCTTTGTCATTCCACATTATGGATAGCGTCGGCCGGTTTGTGAACACGGGCAAATTTTTTTCCTTATCCCATCCCATTCCCTGGCAGATGAACCTCGAATTTCATCAGTTACCGATAGAAACTGTCCGCTATGAAAAAGTGGGTCTGCCGGTATGGTTAAGGAACACGACCGGCGCCCTTACCGCCTATATCGAAATGCAAGGGGAAGGGGTGAGCGCAGAGGAGATGGGACGGACTTCCATAGCACAGGGGCCTTTTGATGTGCGGAATGGCAGTTTTTCAGGCATCAATCTAGTGCGGGCAATAATGTCCGGTATTGACCCGCAAATGATTCTGCAAGATAACGGTTTGCCCGCCTGGAATCTAGGGCTTGAGGCCGCACGGGACGGCGGGGAATCAAACGCTAAGGAAAAAAGGTTTCATAAATTATTCGCAGCCGATTCCACGATGTTTCAAATTCATAAAGCGCAACTGCAATATATAGACCGGCGTATTTCCCTTAAAGACGGGCAAATATCGTCGCCCGACTATTTCATTCAATATGAAGGAACTGTGGATACCCGTGACGGCTTTGTCGATATCCGCGGCGTGTTGATTCTTTATCGTGACTTGGCGGAAATCCTGTTTCATCGTCAAAAAGAAGACGGATTGCCGGTGTCCCGCGCGGATGACGGCCGGATGGTGGCACCGTTCCGGCTGCGCGGCGTATTGCCAAACCCGAGCTTTTCCGGCGATCAAATACGATAATAAGGATTGATCACTATAAAACGGCCTTGTGATGAGCGAGGCCTATTGAACGAAAAAACACACGGAAGGTATGCCATGAAGAAGATTCAATATGCGGCAGTAACATTGATCGGTCGCGATGAGCCCGGAATTATCGCGGCGGTCAGTCGCGTTATGTATGTCATGAATTGCAATCTTGAAGATGCTTCTATGACCCGTCTTGACGGGCAATTTGTCATGGTGTTTATTGTGAAAATGGATTCACAAAAAACCGCGGACTCGGCAAAGCAAGCCCTTCACGATAAAGCGCATCAATTAAAACTTGATATGCATTGGAGCCCAATTACCTATACGACGCATGAAAGCTCCCGCAAAAAAAATGAAGCACAACGGGATAATAAAGGTTCTTATCTCATCACCGTCATAGGCCCGGACCGGACAGGGATTGTCTATCACATCAGCAAAATCATCGCGCAGCAAGAGATCAACATTACCGACATGAATTGTGAGGTTATCAAGGGGAGCCGTAATAAGCCGTTGTATGCGATGATGATTGAAGTCGAGCTAGGGCATGGACCTAAAATTACGCGGCTATCAAACGGCTTAAAAAGGGCCGCCGAAAAGCTGAAGGTTGACTGCCGGTTAAAATGCGTCGAAGCGGTCACAATGTAAGTAGGCTCCCGCTATGAAACAACGCCGTCCCCCGCAGCATTTCACAATCCGGTATTTCCCCGACGCCTGTCTCCGTACCAAGGCCAAAGAAGTTGTTGAGTATGGAGAGCCCCTGAGGCAATTAGTTGCCCGAATGACGGCTGTTTTAAAACAGCAAAAACACGGCATCGGCATTGCGGCCCCGCAGCTTGGCATTGATCAAGCCGTGGCCATTGTCGATGTGTCGTCCCGCATGCCTCAAAAAAAGCCGTTGATTTTAATTAACCCAAAAGTGATCAGCGGGGACGGGCTCATACCCTCGAAGGAGGGCTGTATGAGCGTTCCGGATTATACGGGACTGTTGCAGCGTTATCGGGCGGTTAATCTTCGCTGGAGAAACTTAGAGGGGGCCCTTATGTCAAATTCTTACGAGGGGCTTGAGGCGGTCTGTATTCAACATGAAGTGGATCATTTAAACGGCATATTATTTATTGACCGGATTGCATCTTTAAAGCGCGACTTGATTCCTCGTAGCCCCAAACGGGGTTAACCGTACTTATAGTAAACGTCCTATAATGTATGTTATGTAAAGTAACCTAAGCGTACGCGGGATCGCTTCAAACAAGTATTTCGTTAACAATCTGAGAGACAAGTTTGCCGTCGGCTTTGCCTTTAACTTTGGGCATTAGCTCCTTCATGACACTGCCGGAATCCGCTTTGCTCTTAGCGCCCGTTTTGAGAATGATTTCCCTTACCAGAGACCGGACTTCATCGGCTGTTAACTGAGCAGGCATGTAAGGTAATAGCACCGCTAACTGCTGTTTCTCTTTGTCTATGAGATCTGTTCTGCCTGCCTTTTCGAAACTGTCAATGCTCTCCCGGTGCTGTTTGACCTGCTTTTGTAGCAGCTGGATGATATCTGCGTCGTCCAGTTTTTCCTTTTTTTTATCAATTTTGAAATTTACGATCGCTGCTTTAAGAAGGCGTAGTGTATTCAGTTTGTTGGAATCTTTGCTCTTCATTGCGGATTGAATGTCTGAATCGATAGCGCTTTCCATGCTCATAATAAGTCTCCTTTGAGTAAAACTACCAATCTTTGTCGACAGGCCGCGGGTCCTTATGCGCCGGCGGGCGTCGCAGATCCTGAAGCTCTTTTTCCCCCTCTTTTAATGCATCGAGGATTCTAAGGGCATTATCCATGCTCATTTGGCCTTGTAGAGGCTGCCGGGATTGCCCATTGGCAGTGCGGTCGCCGGAGGCCGATGACGGAGTTTCAGGCTCACCAGCATCGGATTGACTTTGCCGCGGCTCCGGCTCTTGGCCCTGTTGCTGCTCCTGTTGTTGCTCTTGCTGTTGTTCCTGTTCTTGTTGCTCCTCCTGCTGCTGATCCTGCTGCTGGTTTTGTTGCTGGTCCTGCTGTTGATCTTGCTGCTGGTCTTGCTGTTGATCTTGCTGCTGGTCTTGTTGCTGATCCTGTTGCTGGCCTTGCTGTTGATCCTGCTGCTGGTCTTGTTGTTGATCCTGTTGCTGGTTTTGTTGCTGATTCTGCTGTTGATCTTGCTGCTGGTCTTGCGGTTGATCCTGCTGCTGGCCTTGCTGTTGATTTTGCTGCTGGTTTTGTTGCTGATCCTGTTGCTGGTTCTGCTGCTGATTTTGTTGATTTTTTTGACGGTCCTGATTTTTCTTCTCAAAAGCACCTTTTTTGTTTTGAAGGAACTCCAGGTTATATTTTGCGTCCAGATCCTGCGGATTATACTCCAAAGCTTCTTTATAGGCCT
>MHFC01000130.1:0-9581 GCA_001804025.1 Omnitrophica bacterium GWA2_52_8
CCCGCTTGAAATCGCAATACTCAATTTCAAGCGTCAAGGCGCAGTAGAGCGGTTTCCATGCCGCTCACAACTCACCGCTAAATCATAAATTTGGTGCGGCAGCCGTAGAGCGGTTTCCCTGACCGCTCACGGCTCAGTACCAAATCATCAGATTTGGTGCGCCCGAGTGGGGTCGAACCACCAACCTTCACCTCCGGAGGGTGACGCTCTATCCAATTGAGCTACGGGCGCGAACTACATTAAATTGTCAAAATGATATCAATAAAAGTTCGCGACAGTCCTGACTTCCGCTTTCTTATCCAAGTCAGGACGGCGCGAAAATACGTTTATAACCATGCACAGTGCTATAAGTTACAAATTTGTCATCAAACCTGAAAACCAAATAACAACAAAATTTTTTGAGACGAAAAAATTAGATGAAGGATATCATTTAAAGGAGGATAAAACCATTGATTTTCTCTTCAAACTTGCCCTAATGGCGGGCTAAAACATTCTTAACACAATAACCCATTTCACGCTCACACATTTCTAATCTAGAAATAGCACCTTAATCCTCGTGGGGCGCGACTTGCTGTTCTTGTTGTTTGGCGTTCTCGTGGTAGAGGTTGCAATCCACACGCCCACGCGGGGAACATCGGTTTACGGCGAAAACCCGGTTGATGCGCTCCTTGGCGAGATGGTGCAGTTAATTGACATGGGTGAGCCGGGGCGAAGAATCCGGGATGAAGAGGGAAACTGGAGCGGGATTAGCTCCACATACCCGAAATGGTTTCAAAATAAAGGCTACACAAAAAAATCCGTCCTTGCTATCATAGCAAAAGCAAGGGATGGGCAACCCATCACGGAAAAACAAAAGCTGATCCTTGAGGATCTGCTGAGAGGGATGTTGTATGAAGAACTCCAACGATTCCGCACGCAAAGCGCTCAGACGGACAGCGGCCAAGATCAAGGCCCTGAATCTGGTTCTGAAAAACTTCCGGAAATATTACCCAACGATACCGAAGCAGCCTATCAAAAATTCTCCGAATCAGTAGACAAGCTTGCCGCTGACTTTTTAGCTGAAGAAGAATCATCCACAAGCAAACAAATTGACGAGAAAGGTTTTGAATTTTCCCGGATGGGGAAAGATGAAAATGCCCCCTCAAATTCGCGCGTCAAGTGGCGGGTTTGGTACAAAGGCAAAGACGGCAAGGAATATTCCGCAGGGTTTACAAGCCAAGCTGAAATGAAGCAGTACGCTAAAAGCCGCTTTAGGGTCGGCGCGGAAACCTCAGCCCCCAAAGAAGGAGATCAAACCATCATCCCCGGGACCGAAGGCCGTTCTGTCCCCGACAAACCGCTCACTTCCAAAAAAGAACAAAAAGAAATCGACTTAATGGGCGAGAAAGAACGCGCTGCCCGTGAAGCCCAGAAAAAACAAATCAGCTTTTTAAAAACATTCACTGTCGAGGGTCGGACGTACCGCGCAGAAGGAACCGGAGGCGTCCGCGACATCACGGGTGGCCACGTCGGGCAGATGCTTACGGCTATGTTCAAAAAAGGGGATTGGTATTATTACGGCACAGAAAATAAAGTCCCCGAAGGTGAATTGAGGAATGAACTCGAAAAAATAAAAGGCCCGGAATCCAAACAAGGCGATTTTCTGGCTGAGCCTTCAGCTGAATATGGGGAATCTTTCAAGAAAAAATTTCAGGATTGGCTTGATGGAAAATTCCCGAAAGGGGCGTTTTTTAATCTCGGCGAGAATAAAATTATAAACGCCTTGGGTTTTGGCAACGCTCGCGTAGTGGTAGATGCTGCCGTGCTCAACAAGGCCATTGTCGGCAAACACAAGATCAAACCGGGCGATTTAAAGTGGTTACCTGAGCAGATGGCTGATCCGTTGATGGTTTTTCGATCAAATGCTCGGCCGCAAGATTCGATTGTTTTTTTAACCGAATTTCAGGACAAAACTGGATCTCCGGTCGTTGCAGCAGTGGAACTCAATCGAAAGATAGAGACATTAGTGATAAACAATATCACAAGTGTGCATGGTAGAGCAGCGGGAACTTCGGAAATCAAACATTGGATTGACAAAGGATTACTGCTTTATGCAGACAAAAAGAAAGCCACGGACTGGATTCGTTCCACTGGCGGTATAATTCCGCCAAGCCTCCTCCAATCCGTGGCTGATAAAAATATACTAGACAAAGACGATATTGTCAAATTCATTCGAGAGCCATCCGCGCAATACGGTCAAGAGCCTTTTTACTCCGCCGTCGAAAATGAAGGGCATGCGATATTTGACAGCGGGTTAAATAAAAGCTATGTTTCCAACAAAGATGAAATCGACAGGGCTTACGGAGGCTTTGAAAAATATGCAGATACGCTCAGAAAATCCGGTATTTTACAAGCCGGAAAACTCAGGCGCGAAATCCTTAAAAGATTTGCTGTTAAAGGTCACGTGCCGGTTATCGGCTTACCTGTGGATGGCGCACAAGATGCTGCTGAGATCGCGGCTTTTTACCGCAATCCGTCGCATGAAAGCTTCCAGATAATTTATCTCAAGGCCGGCAAGGTCGCCGCGCATCACGCGTACTCTTTAAATATCCCGAATTACATACTTCTTCCGCCGTCTGTGACGGAGGAAATAAAGGCCAAAGCGCAGGCTTTGGACGCTGACGGTGTGATGGTTGCGCACAATCATCCGACCGGGGATCATAAAGCCTCCGACGCGGACATACGCTATAGCCGTTATCTTAAAAAAGAGATCGGTGATCTGTACCGCGGGCACGTGATTATGAACGGAGGATTTTTTTCATTTCTTGACTCAGACAACGTTCTGTCGATCGAAAATTATTTAACTCAGAAGGCGGCCGGTTCATCCCCGCTCGCGCGGGGAACATTTAGAGACAGAGCGATTCAGCACGTTAACGAACGGTTCATCCCCGCTCGCGCGGGGAACATACTATTAATCGTTCTTTTTGAGGCCGAACAAACGGTTCATCCCCGCTCGCGCGGGGAACATAAGACGAGCAATCGTTTGCTGAGGCGGTTCAGCGGTTCATCCCCGCTCGCGCGGGGAACATGCGCTCGGCGGCTATCAGATCACACCAAGTACCGGTTCATCCCCGCTCGCGCGGGGAACATAATCAAAAGCCGATAAGGATAGCGCGGACTATCGGTTCATCCCCGCTCGCGCGGGGAACATATTTCTTTTAAGCCAGTCTACCCCTATTTAGACGGTTCATCCCCGCTCGCGCGGGGAACATCCCAATACGGCGGCAGTTTTGGGGATTTGAGTCGGTTCATCCCCGCTCGCGCGGGGAACATTGGAAAACAAAACTATAGGTCGTGCCTTTCAGCGGTTCATCCCCGCTCGCGCGGGGAACATCCTGTAATGCAGCCGCAGCGGAAGATCCCTGTCGGTTCATCCCCGCTCGCGCGGGGAACATTTTGAGATTAGTTACTTGCTAACCTGCTACCTCGGTTCATCCCCGCTCGCGCGGGGAACATGGCTTACACTATCACAAGCGCGGCGATTCAAACGGTTCATCCCCGCTCGCGCGGGGAACATTTCAGGTCGAGCTGCAAGCGCGTCAAAATTCACGGTTCATCCCCGCTCGCGCGGGGAACATGTCCGCATTCACAAACCCGTTTAAGTTCTCTCCGGTTCATCCCCGCTCGCGCGGGGAACATTCAAGGCGTATTACAAAGATAGGAAAGAGAAGCGGTTCATCCCCGCTCGCGCGGGGAACATAAAAAGATCTCATTGCCTCAGACCGGATGATTCGGTTCATCCCCGCTCGCGCGGGGAACATTTATTAATGCTGTCGGCTCCGGGATTGCCGGGCGGTTCATCCCCGCTCGCGCGGGGAACATTTTGATACGCATGTGCGTATCGGAAAGGCTCGCGGTTCATCCCCGCTCGCGCGGGGAACATTTTAGCGACAGGCCTTCAATGACCTGAATGCTCGGTTCATCCCCGCTCGCGCGGGGAACATACGGACGTGTTCGCTTTGTTTGAGTTTGCCTACGGTTCATCCCCGCTCGCGCGGGGAACATTCGTACCACGCGGCCGCAAACAAAGCGATTTTCGGTTCATCCCCGCTCGCGCGGGGAACATTTACCATTACCGTTTTCAAGTTCCTGAAGTTCCGGTTCATCCCCGCTCGCGCGGGGAACATAGGTATTGGTTGAGGTTTATGAGCAACCGGCACGGTTCATCCCCGCTCGCGCGGGGAACATACCCCAAAATCTGGCGCAAGCTTCCCCATATCCGGTTCATCCCCGCTCGCGCGGGGAACATAATCGACCAGTTTGGTATTTGCGTCGCCCTCACGGTTCATCCCCGCTCGCGCGGGGAACATCCCCTGAAGCTTGTAGTCGTCAATGTCTCCGGGGGTTCATCCCCGCTCGCGCGGGGAACATTTCGGAAGCAAAAAATACGCGCGGCGTACAAACGGTTCATCCCCGCTCGCGCGGGGAACATTTAAGGCCCGGAAAAGATGGGCGGTTTTCTTCCGGTTCATCCCCGCTCGCGCGGGGAACATCTTGGTGCCTTTCGGGGTAAAGCTGTCCTTGCCGGTTCATCCCCGCTCGCGCGGGGAACATGAATATCTGCATAGCGTTAGAGGCAATCGTGCCGGTTCATCCCCGCTCGCGCGGGGAACATGTAACTATCCGTAAGAACATGATTCAAAAAAGCGGTTCATCCCCGCTCGCGCGGGGAACATGATATAAATATCGGACGGCATATCGACGTCGGCGGTTCATCCCCGCTCGCGCGGGGAACATTCGGGCTTGATAAGTTATGGGCCGATACATTCCGGTTCATCCCCGCTCGCGCGGGGAACATTTTTATTAACAAGAGACGGGGACGACTATAAACGGTTCATCCCCGCTCGCGCGGGGAACATGGAACAGGCGCTTTCCGTCCCTCATTACAATTCGGTTCATCCCCGCTCGCGCGGGGAACATGACACGGTAAACATGAGCCAGCCCTTGATTGACGGTTCATCCCCGCTCGCGCGGGGAACATAGGGGTAAACTTGTCCTTCCCCTGATAGACCACGGTTCATCCCCGCTCGCGCGGGGAACATTCTGATACCGTCATTGATCTTGGAAGTATCGACGGTTCATCCCCGCTCGCGCGGGGAACATTTCAGGATTGGGAAACCGCGAACGGTTATACCCGGTTCATCCCCGCTCGCGCGGGGAACATGATGGTTTTCCGTGGGTAGCGACCAATTATTCCGGTTCATCCCCGCTCGCGCGGGGAACATTTGTTTCCAATGCCGGGGATATGCCGCCCGGTCGGTTCATCCCCGCTCGCGCGGGGAACATAGGCCGCCGCATTTTCCATAGTGCGGGGTAAACGGTTCATCCCCGCTCGCGCGGGGAACATACTAAATCCTATCCCAAAGCATACGAATGGGATAGTAATACGACGAAACACCTACCAACCTAAACCTAGTGATGTCTCTCACTCAACAACTGAGGATTTTTGCGCTGGCTGACTATTGTCACAGGGCGTAAAAGCAACAAGTTTCAATCCATCCATATCCACCGGCATTCTGCGATTAACACCGGCTGTCAAAAAATCAAATCCTGATTCGGTATTCGTGGACCAAATCATGACGGCATTTCCATTCTGACAATAGATATTAACCTGTACCCATAGCATTTCCCGAACCCGCCTTGAAACATCTCCCACATAGACACCCGCGCGGGCTTCTATCAGATAAACTCCAAGCCGGCCTTGAAGGCGCGGAGGAACATTTTCAACTACGATGACCAGCATCTCCGATACCCTCCTTGTTTGGGATCGCAACCGGAACCGCTTCTTCATGAGGCTCGGGTTTTTCAATGCCGCCTGCGGATAACATTTCTTCTATCGAAGGGATGATTTTTTCCAAAAGGCTGCTCTGCCGGAATGAATCCCTGCAGGCAAGACGGACATCCCGCTCCGGCTCAAAGGGTTTCTTGGCCGCGACGTTGAAGGCCACCGGCACCACGGTTTCAAATTTAAAAACATCCGCCACATCGTAGACAAAAGATTGCGGTTTTCCGGTATGAATAAAACCAATGGCCGGGGCATATCCGGCAGCGAGAATCGCAGCTTCGCAGACACCGTAAAGGCATGCCGTCGCCGCACTCAAACACCGATTCGGGATATCCCCGCTCTCCCATTTGTCATAATCGTAATTACGGAAGTTCCAGTCGACTCCGTAACGCCGGGCAATGAGCTGATACATTTTCCGGACGCGCGCCCCCTCGATCCCCCGAAGCTGTTCAATGCTGCGCCTTGCAGGAGGTTCCTCGCCAAAACGCATGAGGTACATTTTGCGGATCACCCTGAGCCGTGTCGCATCATCCAAAGCAAGCTTGGCCTGATAAAGCAGCCTGTCCGCCCGCGCTCCGCCGGGCTGGCCCGAGGCATAAAGCCGCACGCCACCTTCGCCCACCCAGATCAGAAGGCACCCCACACGCGCCGCCAAAACGACCGCCGCATGAGAAACCCGCGTGCCAGGCTGCAAGAGAAGACAGGCGATGATTCCCACTGGAATGTGCGTGCGCACTCCGTTTTTATCAATCAGAACAAACGCGCCGTCCAGCACATCAAGCTCCCCATACTCCAAAAAAAGCATGGAAACCCGTTCCTTCATCATAATCGGCCTGGGCGGCGGCAGGCCTCTCATTGACTCTTATCCTTTTTCTTTCCGGATAAAGATTTTTTCTTTTCCAGCACCCGCAGTTTCTTGACTTCCCGGTCGAAATCAGACTCAAAGCGCCTGTCCTGCGTTATACGGAAACTTTCGTAGTGTTTTTCGGCCAAAGCAACCGCGACATCGTGAGAAACTTTTCCCTTGCCTTGCAGAATGTCCTGCTCGTTAAATTTCAAAAATGCGTCCAGCCTTGCCGCCCAATCCCGCATATGCATCAAACGGCCTCGGCTCGCCTGAAACTCGGCATGATCCAGATACATGTCGACAATGTGATTGAGCTGTTTCAATTCTTCCTTCGATAGATAATTCTTGGCGATCCGGATATCGGAAGGCAATATCTTGCCTTTCGGAGCTTTCCGCCAGGTGGTCAATCCCATATGCGGCTCACTTTTATCTGCCCGGGACGTGATAATTTCCGCGGCCGTCTTTCCGGTAATCGCGAAATGCAGCTTGTTCTGCACGGTGGCGAAGAATCTTTCCGTTTCCACTGAACGAGGTGAATAATCAACCGATGTCGCGTAAATATCCGTAATCTTTTGATAAACCATGCGTTCGCTGGCCCGGATTTCCCTGATCTCTTCCAGCAATTCATCAAAATACCGTGCATCGAACTTCGAGCCTTTGATAAACCGGTCTTTATCAATCGCGAAACCTTTGAGAATATAGCTTTTCAGCCGGTCCGTCGCCCATGCGCGGAACTGGGTGCCTCTCGCAGTATTGACCCTGTAACCCACGGCAATAATGGCTTCAAGACTGTAATGCTTTGTTTTATATTTCTTGCCGTCCGGGGCAGTTATCGAGAATTCCTCGATAACTGATTTTTCATCCAATTCTCTTTCAGAGAAGCTATTCTTCAGATGAAGCGAAACGTTATCCACAGAACATTCAAATAGCATTGCCATCAATTTTTGCGTCAGCCAGACATTTTCCTTATCGAACAAAACGTCGATCCGGATCTTGCCGTCTTCGGTCTCATACATCGTCATCTGATTTGAATTCATACTTATTCCTCTAAGCCGGCCGCACTAGCATCAGCCCGCAGCCGAAGGCTTTTGCCGGGCCGATGCCGCTGAAAAGTGTTTGGCGAAACAACTTTGTATCCGTAACTTCTAAAATCCCGGAGAAATCCACTGTTGAAAAGCGAATATCTTTTTTAAAAGCATGTTTCTGGGAATAACCGTCAACGCGAATCGTTGTTCTATTTTTGTCTTCATTCACTAACGCGAAACCGGCACGCTCAGCACGAGCCGTTAACCAGTGCGTGCAAACGTTTTGAACAAGGTCGTAAGGCAATGGCTTTGCCGGGTCAGAATCACTCCAATCTGACCATCTTTGAAAACCCTTTTCGCTCAAAAGCTGTTTTTTCCTGTTCATCACTACATCATTACGTCGCTTTTTCTCGCCCGCCTTATTTGTCACAACCGGATTAGCGCGTAGATCAAACATAAGACGCTGTCCGGCTGATAATTGCGGATTATATTCTCGGCTACGAACCTGCCACGCATTGCTTATCGGGAATGGCTTCCTTGCAGAAAGCACATAAAAACCCGGAGAATTACCGTTACCATCACGACGGCGAAAAAGAAAGTCCCGCCTACTACCAGTTTCGGCCGGCAAAAATTTCCATATCCATTGGTGCTGTTCATAGGGTCCTTTTGACCATTGTATTGCAGCTTCACGCTCAGCATTAGGCGCCGGTGTAATCAAACTAAAGTACATCACTACGCCCTCCCAAAAATGCAATATGCTCCAGCCTGTCGCCAAACTGCCAATTTTTTCGTGACAGCAAGCGGTCTTTTCGAACTACCTGAATATCCTCGTCACAACCTGCAGCTATCCCGCCGCCCCAAATTAACTGCTCCACTAGAGCAACGGTTAAATTTTCAGCAAGTGCTGCTAGTTGCTTGCGATATTTCTCCATTGCTTCCAGCGCACTGGCCGCAACTACAACTTGCGGCCACAACGGTAAAGATGGCGGGCAAGCTTTTCTCCCGAAACACAACACATACTTGGGCTTTTGCAACGCATGAGATAAATCAACCAATGGATACGGCGCTTCATTTCCCGCACATACGGCCACCAAGCATGCGAGACCCTGCCGATAATCACGTGTTGATAGGATTGTGTTTAACTTGTCTTTCGGCAGATTCAATTCATCACGACGAGAACGATGAGACTTGTTTTTTAAATCACTTTGGCCGGGAACTTGCGCCGTATGGTAATCTCTCAATAAGCGTCCCGTCGATTGCACGCCAATAGCAAAGCCATAACCTACACGCAACATTTGATGTGCAGCTTCATCTTCTCTCTCGATACCTATTGCGGCCGCTAATAAACCCAACAACGCCGATTCACTCGGATAATTAGCGGTTGGCCGATATTCCCCTACCGCTGTTTCGCCCCAGGAAGAAAGCGGTGCTTCCAGTTGAATGATGAGGTAATCCATGGCTATTACCCATTCACAAATTGGATCAAGTCGTCAAGACTGCCTTCACCCTTCTCAACGTTGAATGTCTTGCGAGCATCCGCGCACTGACCATACACTTTGTCAAAATTTGCAACACGCTTATCTAACTCAGCTACAGCACGTTCCAACATGTCAGCACCGGACACCGGTTTTAAAAAGGCCTGCGCCAGTGAACGCGGCTGTTGATCACCTTTTTCGGCCAAAGCATAGGCAGAATAGGCGCGAGAAGCAAAACTGTTCTGCTTACCCGTCGGCGAAACTTTAGTGACCGCATTCAACAGGGCTTGCAATGCTTTATCCGCTAATTTCTTGTCATCTCCCAGATTTTTTTGTAGCAACTCACGATTAATACACAAGTAAAGGTAAAAGACGCCGGCACCAAAACCCGTTTCGCCGATATGAGCAGA
>MHFC01000130.1:9614-14644 GCA_001804025.1 Omnitrophica bacterium GWA2_52_8
TGCCAGCATCCGACCAAACATAGCAATATCAACAGCCTGCTTTGGCTTACCTAGAAGCTTTAATTGCTCTTCTGAAGGCGCTGTATTGGATTTCGCAATGCTCTCGACAAGCGCGGCAATAGCTACCTTCTCTTCCGGACTAAAATGAGCTAACTGTTCAATATGTAAATCCTCATTTTTTTCCGTATTTTGATCCGATTTTAACTTCCCAAACTGGGTGGCGATCATTTTTGCCCATTCCCGAGCTTTTTTTTCGTTCACTTTTTTGTTTTTAAGTTCGTTAAAGATTTCAACACCCATCTCTTTTGTTCTCACGCCCACATGTCCACTCATGGCTTCTTCGAACTCTGCAGAGGTTCGCCATGCTCTTTTCAGGCTTTGCGAAGAAATACGCAGGCGGTTCGTTTCACCCACAAAGGCTGTTTTGGGGCGGCCGGTATCGTCGCGATTAAGATTTGCTGGCGGATAGCTGACTAAAAGATGAAGCTGTATAAATCGTGACATGGTTTTTCTCCTATGGTTTAATTAGTTTTTAGCTTGCGATTTTTCAGGCCATCGGTAGGCATAGGCCCATTCTTTTTTGACATTATCCCCCCAAAATAACAGGGCATTGGCCAGCTGATTGATATTAGCTTTGTGCCCAATTATCGGAAGTGCCCGCCGCAAGCTGATAAACACATCATCCAGTGTTGGCGATTCCAGCAAGCGGCGAAAACGCAGTTCGGAAACTTTCGGACGATCTCCCTCCGACATGGCTAGAGATAAGGTGCGGCCATCTTCACTTTTTACATGTGCCAGCAACCCGGCAATCGCTGCGAGGCGCTCATTTTTCCAGAATTGTGCATTGTCCGGCCAACCTGCTTTCATCATTTGCTGATAAAACCGCTGATAAGCACCCGTTAACGCAACTGCTGTTAAATCATGAGCCCGACGTAACTCAGCACGCCCACCTCGGTCGTTCTCTAACCATTTCCACCAGCGCAATAACGCATGTCCTAGCGCTGATTGGGCATCAAACGATAAACTCTCTTTCACAGCACTCTCCTTGCCACATTCATGGCGTTATCTTTTGCAATTTATTAGGTTTCTTTTGCGCTTGTTCCACCGGTAATTTTAAAATCTCACTCAGCCTGTCGATTCGCTTATCCTTTTTCCAATATCCATACAATCCGCCGTTCAGGTTCCGCCATGCCTCTGCAACCCGCCGCGGATTTTGACGCTCAATAGGAGTTACACCAACCAGCTCCGCATCAAATAATTGCTTTGCCGCTTTTATCAACGCGTCATGCCACTGCTGTCGCATAGGCATCAATAAGGGGTCGTTGTCTTCATCGCGAATTTGTTCAATCAGAATACGAAGTTGTTGATAGAATATTTTTTCTGTCTGTGCCCAGAAAGCACTATCAACAAAACTCAGATCACCTCTAACTTCTGCGCTATCGTTGAACCAAGCTGTTTTCACAGCTGACCGCAACCGAAAAGCTGCATAGTCAGCCGCGTCTATCCATCTGGCAACTTCCCGTTGAATTAAGTTTCGTCCTTCAGTATTTCGTTCCGCTAAACTGTAAATCGGAAGCGTGGATTCATACCAGCATCGCGCTTTCATATTATCCATGTCATAACCGAATGCCCACAACCGAAATATCTTTCCCTGCAAGCGTCTACTATCAAGGGCATATGAAACAATAGAAGCAGACTGAATTTTATTTTTCGTGTTTAGCAGACCGAGAACTATAGGTAACCAATGCTTATAGCCTATGCCACCGGGCTGCGGGTGAAGTGCTAGCATTTCACCCGATTTGTTTTCATAATACGGCGACAAGGGATGATTCCACCCGCCTTTGTAATCAAACCCTTTTGGTTTAGTAAGATAGCGAGTAATCAGCCTTTTTGATTTCCTGCCGCAAAGCTGACAAACCCCTTCGCTTACAAATTTTAAATCCAATCTAATTCTTCTAGGCATTCCCCAAAAACAATGTGCTGGATGTACGTTTTTCGGCGATGTCTTTCCACCTACCGGTTGAATGGTTGTCATTTTTTTCACCCACGGGAATATGAAACAATATTCTTTTTTATCTGCATCTCCACTCGCCGATATAAATTGGGAACGCTCTCGTATATTTAACCACGTCACCTGCCATATTGTTTTTTCCGTTCCGGGAATAATCAAAGTAGTAAACGGACCACCACCGCGAATGGAGGTAAAGTGTCCATTGCCTCCGCCGGGTGCATTGGTTTGAAGCGTAAAAAGCGCCGTGGCGGCACAGCGTTCGCACAAAGCAGAGAGACCGCCCCTCTTTATAAAATGATCTTTATTTTCTTTGAGGGTATTTCCACCCGGCGACTCTATCAACAAGGCTGCAATTTCATTAAACTCCTCGTCCTTCGCACCTTCCGTACGCAAACTAAAATCCTGCATAAATCGGGCACCATCGCCGTCAAAAACAAAAGCTTCACGAACCGGCTCAAACCATTTTTTCAGCGTTTCTTCTGCCGGCGGATTGTCATTCCATTTTTGCCATTCAGCATGACTGTCCATCGGCGTGGTAGTTTGCACTAACCCGATTAAAAACTGGATCAATGCTCCATTAAAATCCGGGCGACGTGCATCAAGCGCAATAACATCCGGCTCGGTGATTTGATAAGGCGTAATCCAATCCTGTTTTCCACCGGCACGCCGCACTGGAATCCAGGCTTCATCCAGAAGATTCATTCTATTTCTCCTTCCGCCTCTCTATTAATTTCCATTAATTGCAAGCCTGTATTCGCATCGTATTGCCACGTTAATAGTTTCGCTGTCCTGTCTGGTGTCTCGATCGTCCACGCCTGCGCACACCATTTCCCATTTTGATTTTTCTCTAGCGGCAGTAATACTGACCACTTGCCTTTATCCGGCAATGTTTCCAATGCCCGTTGATACTCTGTTAATCGCCTATTATCAGCGGGCAAAAAAGCCTTCGCTATCCACCACTCAGCTATTTGCACTGTGCTATAAGCCCACGCATGCACGCGACTTGCCCACGGGACAAGATTTTCGCCTTCCCAACGAGATAGCACCACATTAATGCTGGATCTGCCTAATCGCGAAGGTGTTTTCGCTTCACTCCACCAATCCATGACATCGCCACGCCTATAGCCAGTAGCAAATGTCAATGTATTGCTTTTTGCCAAACTTGCTTCGGCCATCTGTTCGCCTTGCACTGTTAAGTTTGCTTTTTGCAATCCTTCAGGAATAAATGATTCTTGCCCAAAAACATCCTCTATTAACCCGCGAGCGCCTGATGGCATGGCAATCCCTCCATTCCGCAATGCTCTGGCTGTCAGCCACATTTGCGAAGGATCTTGATAAACAAACGTTGCTTTAGGAAATGTCTTTTTAAACCAATTCGAAGATGGCTCTTCTTCCCATTCCGGCCCATAAACAGTCATGCGTGGCGCACCACGTTGCTCACTACCATTCAAATCCGTTATTCGATTACCTTGATAATCGCGAATGTGGCGGTGCAACCTTCCCGCCCGTTGAATAATTCTGTCAATCGGTGCTAGATCAGTAACTAAGAAATCAAAGTCTACGTCCAGCGATTGTTCGATAACCTGGGTAGCTATCACCAATTTTCCCCTGCGTTTCTCGTGTACACTGTTAAAATTAAAGCTGTTCAAAATAAAGCTTTCTTTTTCAAGACGATCATTCAAAGCAAAGCGGGCATGAAACAATACAATGTTTTCTTCTGCTACAAACTTTGCCATTACCACATAAGTGTCAAGCGCATCAGTCACCGTGTTTCGTATCCAACACACACATTTACCTTGAGCTAATGCATTCCTAATCTGATTGATTACTTCGCTCTGTTCATGCTGATAGTCCACTTGTACTGAACGCGTAACTGCAGTGCGGGCAGCCACGGGTTCTTCATGCAGGTTTTCAGGATTGCAAGCTTGCCACCAGGTCGCCATTGGGTAAGCTTTTTGCTGGATGGCCGGGCAAACGGTATCGCGCCCTCTCGCATATGCTTTTAACAAGGCCTGTTTCATATGAACCGGTAATGTTGCAGATAACAGAATTGCACTGCCGCCAGCACGGGCGTGGAATTCAAGCAAGACTTCTAATACACCTTGCATATAAGCATCACAGGCATGAACTTCGTCAATAATTAAAACCTTCCCAAATAAACCAAGAAGACGTAATGATTGGTGCCTACTGTGCAATACACTCAATAGCGCCTGATCAATTGTTCCCACACCAGCCTGTGACAACAACGCACGCTTGCTATGATCGGCCAGCCAAGAGGTGCAACGGGCAGAAGCCGTTTCATCCTTCTGGTCATCATCTTTTTCCGGTGCCACTGCTGGCAAAATAGTTTTCGCAAATTTTTCTACCAACTCACGGCTGCCATGCGTCAGCATCAAGTTCGCGTCACCGTCAAAAAGCTGGCGATAAACCTCGGCAACCCGTTCATACATAGCATTAGCCGTGGCCATTGTTGGAAGCGAAACAAAAAAACCTTGCGCATTGCCTGCCGCCATCAAACGGTACGCCAAAACCATTGCAGCTTCCGTTTTCCCTGAACCTGTGACGTCCTCCAGCAAATATATCTGCGGCCCATCAGAAAGCTCAACTGATTTCACCCATCGCTGCAACGGTGAAAGAGTTTCGATTTTTGGAAACAAATCTTTAAAAACCAAACCTTTTTTTATCGCGTAAGGAATGACACCGCTTTCTTTGAGCGCTTTTTTTGCCTGCTCACGCGCATAACTCCAATAATCACTGAGAGGAATATCACCTGCTCGGTAGGGGAAATAAGTTGTGTTGGAACCCAACCAATCTGCTAAAACCACCACACCTGAAAACCACCACGATAACGACTGACTCACATGTTCAAATTTAGCGGATTCAAATATAAGAGGAATAGTAACTGTATTCTCCCCAAAAAAAAGACCGCGGATTTCATTAATAAATAACTGTACTGCTTTACGGTCATTTTTTGAGTAAAAATCCTCACTCTCCCCGGGAAACACTTCTACTTTCGGCG